>JBPCMI010000047.1:0-9274 GCA_051002415.1 Pyrinomonadaceae bacterium | reverse complement strand
GCGCCCAACAGTCTGCTGCGCGAAGCGGCTGCTTTGAGGCTGGGCCAGAGTTTTGGCGAGAGTCAGGACTTCAAGGGCGCAGCAGGGGCCTTTCGGCTCGTAAGCGAGTCCAAAAACCGGGCCATCGCTCGCGAAAGTCAGGCGCTGCTCGGTCAGGCGCTTATGAAGTCCGGGAATGTCGGCGACGCGCGCGCGACTTTTACTCGCCTGCTGATGCAAATGCCCGATGCCGCACGTCCGGATGACTTCGCTTTGGCAGCAGTTCGAGCTTTGGATAGTCTTGAGACCGGCACCTCCGCGACTCCTCGCGTTGCTGACTTGACTGAAAGTGAACACTTGCTTCGCGGTTCCGTCTACCAGTTCAATCGCGACTTTGACACAGCCCGGCTTCATTACGCCGCCGTGGCTGCGCGCTTTCCGCAAAACCCCACGGTCGCCAATGCTCTGTATCAAATAGGACGCGGCTTCTACCTGCAGCAAAAGTACGACCAGGCATTGAAGTACTTTCAGCGGGTGCTCTCTGAGTTTCCGGAGAGCCTGAGCGCTCGCGACGCACTCAGTTTTTCTGCGGGTTCGTACAATCGCCTGAAACGCACTGACGACGCGATCGCCGCGTATAAGCTGTTCAGCGACAAGTTCCCGGATGCTCCTAATCCGGAACGTCCCTTCCTGAACATCATAGACGCTTTGCATGAAGCCGGTCGGTATAAGGAAGCACTCTCGTGGGTGCAGCAGACTCGGCTTCGCTTTCGGACTCAAGTTGGCGACACGCTGGCGCTATTCGCCCAACTGCGAATTAATTTGGCTAATGGCAATTGGCAGCAAGTCATCGCTGATGCCGATAAACTCTCGCGAGCTGCCGACCTCGGTGGAACGCGTGTGGCCGGCGGTACGACTAAGAGTGAAATCATGTTTTTACGTGGCTATGCCCTTGAGCAGCTAGGTCGTGGACATGAAGCGATACTTGATTATTCCTCAATATCCGACGGACGAAATGAGTATTACGGGAAGCGCGCCACGCAACGCCTCCTGGGTTTAGCATCCAATCCGAGAGCAAGTGGGTTGCTGAGTGCTCGCGCCGGTGGCCTTCGTCGCGAGGCGGAAAAACTGATCCTTGCGGGAAAGCTGGACGAGGGACGTCGCTCGGCCCAAGAGGCGCTCCGGATAGTCACCGATCAGGCGCAGCACGATGAGATTCTGGAGCTTGCGCTGCGCACCTACGAATCTCTTCCACTCTATAAGCTCCCTGAGTTCAAGATGCTGCCCCTGGGAAGACAAGACGTGCGCACTGAGGCTGCTGCATCTTCAGCCAGTACGCACACGGAACTTGCCGCCGAGCTTTTGTTTCTTGGTCTCTACGATGAAGGAGCGCCTGAGTTCGTGGCAGCGCGAAATGAGATGAAGAAAGTAGGCGCGGTCGCGCCGGCTCGGAAGTCTAACTCTGCAGCTTTGAGTGACAGTGATTTTACGCTCGCTGTTTATCAACTGCGCGGTGGCCACGCGGATCAGGCGGTAAAGTTTGGCGAACAATTTTGGCGAAATGTTCCCGGCGATTACCTCCTTGAACTTGCGCCTCGCGATCTGGTCGACTTGCTCTACCCGCTGCCGTATCGCCATTCACTTCTAAAGCATCCACCGCCACGTGGTGTGGATCCACGCTTTGCAATTTCTATTGCGCGCCAGGAGTCGCGCTTTCAGCCCGACGCCAAATCGCTCGCCGCCGCCCGCGGACTGATGCAGTTCATAGCCGAGACTTCAAACGCCACGGCAGCGGAACTTCAGTTGCAAAAATTCAGTCAGGACGATCTGTACAATCCGGACACGGCCATTCTGTTCGGCGCGCAATACCTCGCGGGCTTGTTCAAACAGTTTCCGGGCGAGCCGCAGGCTGTCGCAGCTTCATATAACGGTGGGCCCGAAAATATGGCGCGCTGGCGAGCGCGGTCCCGCGCGAACGATCCCGATCGTTACATTCCCGAAATTGGTTTCTCGCAAACTAAAGATTACGTATTCAAAGTGATGCTGAACTACTGGCAGTACCAGGCGCTGTATGATGAGAAGCTGGAACGGAGATAGTCTACGTTCCAAGTTTCGCGTTTCAGGTTTTAAGTTCCAGGTTTCCCGTTTCTGCGAAGCAAATCGGTTTCCACAACCACATTCAATTTTTACATCTAAGACCAAAGACCAAAAGCCAAAGACCACCCCGAGCATTTATGAATAAATTCTTCTTCCTAGTACTTACGGCTCTGCTTCTTTTATACGTGCCCAGCTGTCGTAAAGATACTTCCAATCAGAAGCGATACGATCTCACGGGTAAGGTGCTTTCGGTTGAACAGGATAAGCACCAGATTACTGTGGCCCACGAAGAGATCAAAGACTACATGCCCTCCATGACGATGCCCTTCAGACTTCGCGAAAGTTGGCCATTCAAGGTGCTCACCACCGGGGACCGAATTACGGCGACACTTGTCGTCGACGGCACCGAGTCGTGGCTGGAGGACATCGTCATTACACAGGAGAGCGCCGATACCAACGCGCCCGGACCAGGCGGTGTCGTGGAGGCTAAAGGCGGCACCGAAGTTCCGGACTACGGACTAACAAATCAAAGCGATCAACCGATTCATCTCGCGCAGTATCGAGGCAAGACCTTGTTGTTGACCTTCATCTACACTCGTTGTCCAATCCCTGATTACTGCACCCTCATGAGTCAAAACTTTGCTCAGATTGAGAGCGAATTGGCCAAACAGCCCGAGCTATTCCAGAAGACACATCTGCTAAGTATCAGCATCGATCCCGAATACGACACGCCAGCGGTGCTGCGAAGCTATGGAGCCGCCCACACCGCGAAATTTACCGACGAGAAGTTCAGCCATTGGGAGTTGGCCACGGGGACCAAGGATCAGATAAAAGGCATTGCGCAGTTCTTTGGCTTGCGCTACTACGCTGATCGGGATCAGATCGTCCACGGTCTGCGAACAGTGATTATTAACCCGGAGGGGAAAGTGGCGAAGATATATCGCGACAATTCCTGGAAACCTGACGAGGTGGTTGCCGAATTGCGCAAAATGCAACCGTGAGGTCGGGATTGCCAAGTGCCAATTGCCAAATTAGTCTCTTGCGGACCAAGTCAATCGGCAATCGGAAATCGAAAATCGGAAATGCAGTGAAGGACGCCAGTCATCTTTATGAAGTAGAACGGCGCGCACTACATGCGGAGCGGCCGGGCTTTCGTATCAGCGAACTACAAATCTCGCCTACGCAAACAGTCCCCTGGCACTTTCACAATAATGTGCAGGACACTTTCTACGTGATCGCAGGACGGATCCGGATCTTCCTGCGCGATCCCGCCCAAGAACTCGCGCTCGGTCCTGGAGAAATATTTTTAGTAGCGGCAAGACGTCCTCACTTCGTTAAGAACGACGGTGATACTTCCGCCACATTCCTTATCCTCCAGGGAGGTGGCGAATACGACTACGTACCACTCGCTTAGTCGGTCAGTTCGAGAGTGAGGTCAGTACCACCACCCGCTACCGCATGATGTACTGACCTCACTCCTGCAATGACACGCTACTCCGCTCGGCTAGCTTTGGTGCTTGCAGCCCTTAACGCGGTACACGCCCACCACGTACGCGCAGGCCCATTAAACGCGACGGATAGATTCCAAAGTCTTCAACTTCCCAGGTGTTACCGTTTCGCAGCCGGATTTTCGCCGCGCCGATCAGCGTTCCTTCACCGTTGCCGTTACGGCGGATGAACAATTCCGCATAACCAAATTTGTAGTCCGCTGAACGCGTTCCATAGCGCAGCTCAGAAAAACCAACGTAGCGTTGATAGATGACCGTGATTTTAGTTTCACCGTTCTCTGCAGGCTCGGCAAAAATCACATTTGCAGGTACACCAACTCCGTTACCGATCTGAATTTGTCCGGCAGACATCCGGGAAACGGCATTCAGTAAACTGTCCTGTCCGGAGCGCAGGGAATCATTGAGCCTTTCTACCTCGGCACGACTGGTGTAGTTCCTGATGATCAAGCGAAAGTTACCGGAACGACTTCCAAGGCGCCCGCCAAACGAGACGATCGTGCCAGTGACTGTTGATCCTTCATAGATGTCGGCTTGTGCAAACGTAGAGCTGGCCGAAAAAGTGGCGAGTGCCACTGCCAGCAAAGCAGCAACCGAAAGCTGCATCAAGATGCGCTGAATTCTCATGTTCTTTTCCTCTAAACAGCCCCAACCTTTTCCGGCCATTGTTACTTAGTTGTCCGAACTGTCCGTGTCGTTATTGTAATTTCGTGATCGCGAAAGAATTAGCAGACACGGTAGTCGTTCACGGAATCTAATTCGATCCTAGTCCCGTCAAGGTTCGAAAGCGATACAGCATCCCGTTCTTTCTTGACATAACACACGAACGTGACCTTGCGGTGAGAACTTCCACACTGCAAGCACATAGACTCGGTTGTGCTGACGTTTTGAGTTATGCGTCAGCAACATTTTGGAAGATTAATCAATCTAAGGGGACAAAGATGAGCGCTACGATGACACAACCTATTGCGACGAAAGAGCCACAGCAGCAGAACTCTGCCGCTTTGGCACAAGAGCACAAAGAAGGACCGCTGGCGAGAGCTATTGAGGAACAGACAGCAAAACTGCCCTCAGACATTTTTCTTTGGGCAGCCCTGGGTTCAATGGGAATTTCGGCAATTTTACAGCTGACCGGTAAGAAGCGAGCCAGCCTTTTTGTAGGCGAGTGGGTTGCGCCGTTCCTGCTGTTTGGCGTTTATAACAAGATCGTCAAAGTGGAAGGTTCAGATAAGACCAGCTAATTCGTTCCACAACCAAAAAAAGAAACGAGCCCAACGTCATCGTGCGTTGGGCTCATTTCATTTGCGATTGCAGGTTGCTAGTTCGCAGGCTCCCTGTTTGCTCCATGTAGATTTGTGCGGCCCAAGTGTTGACTCCCGATAACCACTACCAGCGGACCACTGACCACTGACAAAGTCCAGGACCTAAGCCTGACCTTTAATCTTTTTAAGCTCTTCGGTGAGAACAGGCACCGCCTCGAAGAGATCGCCCACGATGCCGTAGTCAGCAATGTCGAAGATGGGGGCTTCCGGGTCCTTGTTGATAGCCACGATCGTTCCCGAGTTCTTCATCCCCACCAGATGCTGGATAGCGCCGGAGATTCCGAGAGCAATGTAAAGTTTTGGCGCCACGGTTTGGCCTGACGATCCGATTTGCCGATCGATCGGTAACCACTCCGCATCACAAATCGGCCGCGACGCCGCAATGTCTCCGCCAAGCACCTCGGCAAGTTTCTCTGCGAGGGCAATGTTCTCTTTGCTTTTGATCCCGCGCCCAATGGCAATAATGATTTCGGCCTTCGAGAGGTCGACAGCTTGTTTCACTTCCTGGAAGGGCGCCTCCGGTGTCATGCGAATTTCGCCTACTTCTACTTCCATTGTTTCCACGGTGGTGCCACTTCCCTTTTGCGCCTGGTCGGCGCGATAAGCGCCTGACTGGAAAGTTGCGAAAATTGGCGCGGCACCATCAGACACGACATCCGCATCAATCTTTCCTAAGAAGATGCGGCGCGTGAAAGTGGTGACGCTGTTCTCGGTGCGAACACGGATGCAGTCGCTGATCAGAGACTTCTCGAATCGGGCTGCCAGCTTGGGAGCATAGTCGCGGACCAAATAAGTGTGCGGCATGACCACCAACTCCGGATCAAGTTTTCGCACTACCTGCTCCATCGCGTCGGTGTAGCCGTCGGGTGTGTAATCGCCGAGTTTCGCGTTATTCGCGTAAACCAGCTTCACAACGTCGTAAGCCGCAACTTCGTTAGTTATCGAAACGTCTCCCGCGCCGAGGACGACCGCTGACACTTCCGTCTTCAGTTGTCGTCCCAGATCCTGCGCGGCGGCTATCGCCTCAAACGAATGCTTACTGAAGACGCCGCCACGATGCTCGACAAAAACGAGAATGCCGTTGCTCATTTTTTCTTCATTTCCCTGAGGGATGCTATGAATCTCTCATTATCGGCAAAGCGCGCGAACGACGAATCCTTCGCAGCGCGTTGCAATCAGCCGCAGATCTCACACTACCCTTGCTTCAGTATGCAGTTTCTCCGCGAGGGCTACGGCACCGGCTTTCGCATCGCCGTCACCGAGAAACTGTGTCTGTTTTGTTTTCTGCGGAAAGTAGACTTTCGCAATTCGTTGGTGCGACGGTCTACCGACAATGTCTGCCGGCGCCGCTACTTCTTTAATCTCTTTCTTCTTGGCTGCCATGATGCCCTTGAGAGTGGCGTAGCGAATCTGGCTGATCCCGGATTGAATTGTCAGTAACGCGGGCGTGGCCATCGAGTACCACTGGTACCAACCGCTTTCGAGCTCCCTCTTGACTCGCAACTTTTCACTGCTGGCATCCACTTCGATTACGATCGTCGCGTGAGGCATCGCCAGGAGTTCAGCCATAATTACGCCGGTTTGGGCATAGCCGTAATCGTCGGATTGCAGGCCGGTCATAATCAAATCGGGTTTTTCTTCGCGAATTGCAGCCGCGAGCACGCTGGCGGCAGCATACGGCGAAAGGTGGGCAAGATTATCGCCCACTACATGAATAGCGCGATCCGCACCGCGCGCCAGGGCATCCTTGATAATGCTCTTGGCTCGCTGCGGCCCCATGGTGCAGACGATTACATCGCCGCCGATCTTTTCGCGAACTCGCAACGCCTCTTCAAGCGCATAACCGTCTGACTCGTTGACTTCAAACGATAGGTCGCTTTCCTCGATCCAGGTTTCGTCTTTATTGATGCGCAGGATGGCGTCCTTGCTGGCGACTTGTTTCATTAAAACTATTATTTTCATCGTGGCTCGTAACAATGCAGTCGAATGTTTTGTGAACTCTATACTTGGTGCTTTGAACTTTGAATTTGTCTTACCTACGAATGAAGTGATCTTGTACTAAGCGCTTCAAGGCTCGGGAGACGAACAAAATACAAAGCACCAAGTACAAAGATCGTCTTACTCTTCATACCTTTTAAACAATAGTGCCGCATTCGTGCCGCCAAAGCCGAAGCTATTTGAAAGCGCGTAATCCACTTTCGCTTCTCTGGGCTGATTAGGAACATAGTCCAGATCGCAGTCCGGGTCAGGAGTTTTGTAATTGATCGTGGGCGGGAGCGTATTGCGATGAATTGCGAGCACCGAGAAAACCCCTTCAATACCTCCGGCTGCACCGAGCAAATGTCCTGTCATCGACTTTGTTGAACTAACGGCCAACTTGTAAGCATGCTCGCCAAACGTATCCTTGATCGCAAGCGTCTCAAATTTATCGTTATAGGGCGTCGAGGTGCCGTGCGCGTTGATGTATCCCACCTGCTCCGGCTGGATGCCGGCATCCTTGATGGTCTTCTGCATGACACGTCGCGCGCCTGAACCAGTCTCATCGGGCATGGTTAGATGAAAAGCGTCGGCGGCCATGCCGTAGCCGACGATTTCAGCATAGATCTTCGCGCCGCGACGTTTAGCGTGTTCCAGTTCCTCAAGAATCAGGATGCCGGCGCCTTCACCAATTACAAACCCATCGCGCTCCGCATCAAAAGGCCGCGAAGCATGCTGCGGATCGTCATTACGAGTCGAAAGAGCGCGCATCGAAGCAAAGCCCGCGACACTCATCGGCGTGATTGCCGACTCCGCACCGCCCGCAATCATCACATCGGCATCGCCGCGTTGAATGATCTTGAAGCTATCCCCGATCGCATGCGCACCCGCGGAGCAAGCGGTGGCCGTGGCCGAGTTTGGCCCTTTGGCGCCGAAGCGAATCGAGACTTGCCCGGCGGCCAGATTCACAATCGCGGAAACGATAAAGAACGGCGAGACGCGATCCGGTCCTTCATTGAGCAGCTTGGAATGTTCGCGTTCGATTGCCCAGAAGTCGCCGATGCCGCTGCTAATGTACGTGCCTGCGTTTTCGGCAAGCTCTTCGGGGAATTTCCCTCCAGCCGTCAGCTCAAATCCCGCCCCCGCCATCGCTTCGATTGAAGCCGCAATGGCGTAATGAATAAAGGCGCCCATCTTGCGCGCCTCTTTCTTGGGAATGAAATCAAGCGGGTCGAAGTTTTTGACCTCGGCCGCAAACTTTACGGAAAACTTCTCAGTGTCAAACCTCTTGATGTAGTCGACGCCCGTCTGACCACTCATCAACGCGGCCCAAGTAGTCTCGACTGAATTGCCAACCGGCGTAACCAAGCCGAGGCCTGTGACCACAACCCGACGTGCCAAATCAACGCTCCTTGAGAGGATAACCCGTGATCGAAATGAGTGGCGACTAAGTTGCCGGCACGCGGCTCCTTACTCATCACTCATCAGTGTTCACTATTTCTTGTGCTGATCGATGTAATTGTACGCGTCGCGCACGCTCTGAATCTTTTCGGCGTCTTCATCAGGAATTTCAATGCCAAATTCCTCCTCAAAACGCATGACGAGTTCGACAGTGTCCAGGGAATCTGCGCCCAGGTCGTCGATGAAGCGCGCGTTGGGAGTGACTTCATTTTCGTCAACTCCAAGTTCGTCGACAATGATCTGCTTGACCTTATTCTCGATCTCTTGATCGGGCATTTCGTTTTGCTCCTCTGTGATTTTGTAAAAACAACGTTACGGCTCTATAAAACTGCCAAACCTACGCCGGCCGCCGCTACACCCGCGGATTCCTCAACATTAAGACATCTTGCTTCGCGATTAATTTGACGCAGCAAGCCACTTAAAACCTTTCCTGGTCCCAACTCAACAAAATTATTCACGCCGGCTGCCAACAAGAAGTTCATCGACTGTAGCCAACGAACCGGCGACGAAACCTGCCGGATCAGCGAGTCCCGGGCGTCTACTGCTCTAGTTATCGCAATTGCGTCAACATTACTTATCAGCGGTACGCTTAACTCGTCAAGACTCAACTCGGCTAAGTCCGTGGCTAAACGTAGCTGGGCCGACATCATTAGCTCACAATGAAAGGGCGCGCTCACATTCAGTTTCACTACGCGCTTGGCGCCAGCTTCCTTCAATTTTTCGGCAGCTCGATCCACGGCGTCACTGTTTCCAGCGATTACTATCTGATTAGCCGAATTTATGTTTGCGGGGGCGCAAACCTGCCCGCCGCGAACTGCCGCGCAAACCTCTTCGATCCTTTCGAGGGTGGCGCCGAGTACTGCCGCCATTGCTCCCTCACCCGCTGGCACTGCCTCCTGCATGTAGCGCCCGCGCGCCCGGACTGTGCGGACG
>JBPCMI010000046.1:0-12887 GCA_051002415.1 Pyrinomonadaceae bacterium | reverse complement strand
AAGCGGCCCCGTCCCTACACAAATGGCTCGCAGAAGATTTCGCAGCAATCAGCGGCACGAACCCACCACCGAGCGCTCCTTTCAGGAGTACATCCTTTCTACCTCTGCGCCGCAAACTTCCAGACTTGAACTGCTGCGACTGATCCGCGGCGGCGAAGATACCTACCTCGAGCTCAAAGTTAAGCTTTCCAATAGCGAGAAGATTGCCCAGGAGATCGTTGCGCTCGCAAATACCGGCGGTGGATTAATCGTCTTCGGCGTTAACGATCAATTGCGAGTGGAAGGCGTGGATGATCCGGAAAGTGTTCAGGAACAACTAGTCAGGATTTGTCGCGAAGAAATTCAGCCACCGCTGGTGCCGTTTATCGATCGCATTGCTTTCGATAACGGCAGACGGGTGGTCGCGCTTGATGTTGCCGGTAAACGACGGCCGTATCGCACGCGCGAGGGCCGTTTTTATCTACGAATCGGCGACGAGAAAAGGGAAGCGTCGCGCGAGGAGCTTTCAGCGCTTCTGGATGAAACGCGTCCCCAACGTTTTGAAAATGTTCCAGTGCTGGATGCTTCGATTAAGGACATCGATGAAGCGCATTTGTGGAGCTTCCTGCGTGCCTTTGCCGGAGATGCTTTTGATGAAGCTAATGCTGCGGGTTATCCGACGGCGGAAGTTCTTGAACGCGAACTACTGTTGGGAATAAACAACGGCATCGATGTGGTGCCTACAACTGCCGGCTTGCTGTTGTTCGGGTTGGACGAACGCGTCGCAGAGTTGCTGCCGCGCGCAGCAATCATGGCGACACGCTTCGCTGGTGATACTACGCAATCTCCCATCGTTGAACGCGTCACACTAACGGGAAATGTAGCCACGCTTTATGAAGCAATGCTCAGGTTTGTCGGGCGTTATTGTGATCTGTGGGACGTTCGCCCGCGCCGTTTTCCCGAGGCCGAGGAGGGAGAGAGTCCAATTGCCGCGCGGGCAAATTACCATCGTGGTGCTGTCCGCGAAGCGCTTGCCAATGTACTCATTCATCGCGATTTCGCCCTGCGCGAACCAGCGACCCGGCTTCACTTGTTCGAACACTCTTTGGAATTGATCAACCCTCGTCGCACCTCAGGATTTTCTCCCGTGGCACTCAAAGCGATTCGCTATGGCATGACCGAAAGACTGAACCCGCAACTGGCGGCGGTGTTTACCAGCCCGGGCTATGGACAGACTCTTTCGACGGGTGGGTTGCCGATGCTGCTCCGCGAGTCGCGTCTATTCTCTGGAAAAAAGAGCGAGATCTACGCGTTCAATGATGAGTTTCGGCTGCGAGTGTTTGGAAGCTGAGGAGCAGACGGTAGAGAGTAGACAGTAGACAGTAGGCAGAAGGCAGACGGCAGAAGGCAGCGTAAGAAGCTGGCAGAATCGTTGGTTTCTGATTGCGCGGAAAAAAAGAAGGCAGCGAAACGTTATTCGCTGCCTTTCGTTTGCCTACTGCCTTCTGCCTACTGCCTTCTAGCTCTTCGGTGCGTTATAAACCGAGCGAGCCTGGATGTTGTATTCCTTATCGTCATACACACCGTCGCCGTTTACATCCACACTCACTTTGATCTTGTGTTGCTTGCCGTCGCGCACGTCACCGGGGTTGAACGCGAGGCTGTACTGACTTCGCAGCATGTTATTGATCGACTGCAGGATGTTGGGCAGCTCTCCCTCAAATGTGTAAGGGAAGTACGCGCCGCCAGTCTCTTTGGCGAAAGTCTTTAACGTGTTGTCGGCTTGCAGGAATGTTAAGCGACCCGGCGAGCCCGTCAGGCTATCGGTGGCGCTCATCAGGTGCTCGTATTTCTTGAAGTACAAATTGCCAGTACCTATTACGTAAACGGGAATCCCGGCATTTTGCAGCACCTTCCGCGTGTCGCCGTAATTGATCTTGCTGAAGGTATCGATCCCTGAAGATATTAAGATCACTGCGCGCCGCCGTCCCTGCACGCTGACTAGTCCGGCGTAGTCCGACTTTTCTTCTTTCGTGTCGTCCAACACTACCGAATCGCCGCGGCCTCCCAGCATGACAAATTTCATGGTGTCAAAAAGATTACTTTCGCGAAACGCGGGTTGGTTGCGAAGTAGGAGGCTGATCACTTCGTTGATGCGTCGCGGATCATTTGTGAAGTCGGTCAGTGGAGTTGGGCGCATGTCATAGGCCACGACGGAAACATAATCGTCGGGCGGCTTAATAAATCGCGAGAGAAACATCGCAGTCGGGCGCAGCACTTCGTAAGTGCCGGGGTCATAACCACCACTGCCGTAAAGGCCGAACTGCTCAGACCACTTGCTGTACTCCAGCGCCATCACCACCGTGATTGGCGCTTCCGGCGTTGAGAAGTTAGTAATTACCTGTTGACTGTTATCGGCAAAGATCGCGAAGTTCTCTTTCTTAAGCCCGGTAACGATCTGGCCTGTCTTCTTATGAAAGACGACGGTGTCGACGTTTACGATTTGGGTCGAGATCGTAACTTTGTCGGCGTCCTGCGGCTTGCCGGTAATATCCGGAGGTGGTGCTTCTTCCTGCTTCTCAGCCTCTTTGCCAGGTTCCGGACGCTTATTTTTCTTTTGATTCGAAACTGGAGGTTGGCGCCGCGACTGTGCGTACGCAAGACTGACGTTAGCGCCAATTAGCAGACTCAGGACGAGCGCCACGCCGACGATATGGTGGTAATTCTTTAAGCGATTCATAACCTTAGCCCTGAAGACAGCAAAGTAATGCAAACTGTCAGTTTGCATCGATTACGCTCTAACAGCTGCAGATTCAAACGCGTCGTCTGATTAGGTCTGATGCTGGGACACGAACCGCAGGTTGCTGCTTTTATCGCGGTGAGCCGCCGGCTTCTGCTTCGATGGCGACATCATAACTTCCCGTATTGTCGCTCAAATCACCCTCGTTCACGCCAAGAAACAAGACGCCATCGCGCTGGGCGACGAAATCGCGCCGGGTGCCAATGAGAATGAAATCATCATTGTCGTCGCCTATCACAGCGATCAGAGCGCCGGTGGCCTCACTGCGCATCAGTTTCTCGCCGTCCGGGTAGGTCGAATTTCCGAGGGGCGTTGCAAACCGGCCGCGACCAAGCGAGACCCGACCAGAGGAACTAATCCGCAGTCGTTGTCCCTTGCGCACCACGAGGCCGCTGTTTGACCAACCGTTGTTTGCATTATCAGCGCGCACGGCAACTTTGATGGTGAAAAAAGTTGGGGTATTCGAGATGGGCTGCCCGGTATCTCGAGGAGCGCTTGAAGTGTCAGCAGGGAGATTCGTTCTGGTCGGCTGCGAAACGGGCTCTCGGTTCACAGTTGAGTCATCGTTAGCGAGAGTTGTCGCGGCGGCGGTTGTGGCCGAATCGAATTCGATGGACTCGATGTCCTCCACGTAGACAGTCGTCCGCCCGCGTCGACCTTTAGAGCCAGCTCCGATCAGTACAGTGAACTGTTGATCGCGAAAGCCAATCACCTGGCCCCGAATGATGCTTCCGTCCTTCAGACGAATGGTATCGGCAAGCGTCGGAGCAACTAGAGCGACTGTTAGGAGGAGTGCAAAGAGGGCGCAGGAAATCTTTTTCATCATTCTTCTCCAGCAGGCATTTCAATTACGAGGTTTAGCAAGACTCGAATGCTTTTGCAAGCGGGAGAGGTGTGTAACGGCTGTTGCGATGCCCCACCAGCAAAAAAGGTTGTGAAACTGCCGTTCTGCGGGCTATATAAACTGGGGAGTAGTATCGAGACTCCTGCTCTCATTCTCACCGCGCCTCAGCGCGGTGTGCGTACGGCGCTAAAATCAGAAACCGTTTAAAACGGTTTCCGTTAACATGATCCAGTGGCCAACGGGCTAAAGCCCGGTGAGAATGAGATCGTTTGGTGACTGAAAGAACAATGAAACTCACTCTGGCTGTCTTCCTGCTACTGGTCTGCGTTCCGTCATCTGTTCTCGCGCAGACGCGCGAACGCAACCTGACTCGACTTGTAGACCCTTTTGTGGGAACTGGCGGACACGGCCACACCTTTCCCGGAGCCACGCTGCCCTTCGGGATGGTGCAACTCAGTCCGGACACTCGGCTGAGCGGTTGGGACGGATGTTCTGGTTATCATTATTCAGATCACATCATTTACGGTTTCAGCCACACGCACCTCAGCGGCACCGGCATCTCGGATTACGGCGACATCCTGCTGATACCGACAGTTGGGGATATTCACTTCGACGCAAACCCGGACGTGGCCAGCAAAGGCTACGCGTCGAGATTTAGTCATCAAAACGAAACCGCGCGACCCGGCTACTACTCAGTCCGGCTGGACGACGACAACATCTTCGCCGAGCTAACGGCGACTACTCGCGTTGGCTTCCACCGTTACGCTTTTCCCAAGTCTGATCGAGCCAACATAATTCTTGATCTCGCCCATCGCGATCGAGTTCTCGAGTCGGGTCTACAAATCATCGACAACACCCACGTCGCAGGTTTTCGCCGCTCCGACGCCTGGGCTAAGGACCAGGTCGTATATTTCGTTCTCGAATTTTCGCGGCCATTTATAGAAGCGAGCTTAAATTCGGACGGCAGCGTTTCCACCGCCAAAGAGGCACGGGGGACAAACCTCAAGGCCGCGTTTCGTTTTTCAACTCAAGACGGCACGCCGATCTTGATAAAGGTTGGACTCTCAGCGGTGAGTATTGAAGGCGCCCGGGAAAATCTAATTGCAGAAATCAAGCATTGGGACTTTGAGCGGGTGACGGCAGATGCCGACCGTACCTGGAACACTGAACTTGCGAAGATCATCGTGACCGGAGGGAATGAGAATCATTTGAAGAACTTCTACACGGCGCTTTACCACTCGATGCTCGCGCCAAACTTATTTATGGATGTCGACCGGCAATACCGCGGTCGCGATTTCAAGACTCATCGGGCAAAAGACTTCGACAACTACACCGTCTTTTCTTTGTGGGACACCTTCAGGGCAGCACACCCGCTTTACACCATCATCGATCAAGGACGCACGCGCGACTTCATCAATACTTTTCTGGCGCAGTACGAACAGGGAGGGCGGCTTCCGGTATGGGAGCTGACCGCGAATGAAACCGATACGATGATTGGATATCACGCGGTGTCTGTGATCGCCGACGCTGCTGCTAAAGACATCGTAGGATTTGATCGCACGCTCGCTTTGAAAGCGATGAAGCACAGCGCTGGCCTGAAACACTTCGGTCTCGCAGCCTACGCCGATCACGGTTTCCTCGGGATGGAAGAAGAGCGAGAGTCGGTTTCAAAGACCCTCGAATACGCTTATGACGACTGGTGCATAGCAGAGTTCGCGCGTGGCGAAGGACATGCTGATGACTACGACCATTTCAGCGCCCGTGCTCAGTACTATAAAAATGTTTTCGATGCGGCGACCGGTTTCATGCGACCGCGGACAAACGCGCAATGGCTGGCGCCATTCGACCCTCGTGAAGTTGATTTCAATTTTACGGAAGCAAACTCCTGGCAGTACACCTTCTTTGTACCGCAAGACATTAGCGGGCTGATGACGCTGATGGGTGGGAAGCCGGCCTTTGCCGCCAAACTCGATGCGCTTTTTGCCGCCTCAAGCAAAACCACCGGTCGCGAGCAAGCGGACATCACGGGACTGATCGGCCAGTACGCCCATGGCAACGAACCGAGCCATCACGTGGCCTATCTTTACAACTATGCGAACCAACCCTGGAAGACGCAGGCGCGCGTGCGGCAAATCATGGACAACTTTTACCAGCCGGCGCCTGATGGCCTAATTGGAAATGAAGACTGTGGACAAATGTCAGCCTGGTTTGTATTGAGTGCTGCCGGCTTTTATCCGGTTACGCCCGGCGCGCCAATCTATGCGATTGGCAGTCCCTTGTTTCCGCAAGTGCGCCTCAATCTTGAAAACGGCAAGTCGTTCCTGATTAGAGCGCGCCGAGTTTCGAAGAACAACCTCTACATTCAATCGGCAACCTTGAACCGACGTCCCTACTTAAAATCTTTCATCACGCACAAGGACTTGATGAGCGGCGGGGAGTTGATTTTTGAAATGGGACCGCGGCCGAATCTGAACTGGGGTTCCAGCGATCTCAATGTGCCGGTCTCAGAGATTAAGGCTCCAGAAATTGTTCCAGTTCCAGTTATTAAGGCCTTCGGAAAAACCTTCAAGGATTTTCTGTTGGTCTCGATTTCAGGCATCAACAAAGACCTGGAATTTCATTTCACGACCGATGGCTCCGAGCCGACGATCAGGTCTCAGAGATTTACGCGGCCGATCTTGCTCGACAAGTCGGCAACGGTTAAAGCGATCGCCATCGATCGCCGGCGGCAAACCAGCCTCGTCGCGGTGGCGAAATATCACCAGATCCCGCACAAGTGGGCGCTTGTGCTCGGCTCAAAATACAGCTCGCAATACAACGGCGGCGGTGATCTCGCAATGATTGATGGAATCAGAGGTACGACCAACTGGAGCGGCGGCGGCTGGCAGGGTTATCAGGGACAAGATCTAATCGCGACAATCGATCTTGGAAAAGTGCAGGTGGTGTCGCGAGTCGGCGCCGGCTTTCTTCAGGATGTCGGTTCATGGATCATGATGCCTCGCCAAATTGATTTCGAGGTATCAACCGACGGACAGGTATTCCGGCCCGCGTTGTCAATTCCAGTCCACGTGCCTGAGAAAGACTACGGCGTAATCATCAAAGACTTTGCCGGATCGTTGCAGGCAGTTGAGGCCCGTTATGTGCGCATCCGCGCTCGAACATATGGAAAGCTACCCTCGTGGCATCCTGGGAGTGGCGGTGATGCGTGGATCTTCGTTGACGAAATGTTTGTGGAGTAGCAGTTTTGTAGGGGTGCCCCTCCGTGGGCACCCCAAGTTTAAGATGAAGCGTTCGAGACAAAAACTAGCCACAGATTCACGCTGATAGAAACGGATAAGAACGGAACCCTTGAAAAGAAATCAACATCAGGGCCTCCCTCTTATCTGTGTGCATCCGTGTAAATCTGTGGCTAATCTTTTGAACCGGAATCGGGGGGCGCCCACGGAGGGACGCCCCTACAAACCGAACGCTACCAGGATACGTCGAACTCGTATTCAGAAGCGCCACCGCGAGAATCGCGGATGCGAATCACAGCCGAATAGTCGTTTTCGCGGGACGGCTGTTGTTCGATGAAAATCTCGCCGCGTCCTCTTCGCTTTTGCAGTGTCACCGCCACGCGACGGCGTGGCAGAGAAGCAGTGAAGTTGGTAGCGGCATCGTAGTAGGGCGTACCGCCAAGCGTTTCCACTTCGGCGCTTCCGCCGCGTATGACAATTCTGACATCGTCATCTACGCGGCCTCTCCACGTCATCCGTCCGGAGCGCGAAGGGAAGTTGTCATCGTCGCGCGGATCGTCGCGCGGGTCATCGCGCGGATCGCGCGGATCGCGCGGATCGCGTGGACCGTAGCGATTGTTAAGCTCCGTCGAAATGTCAGCCATCAACCTCTGAATATTTGACCAGCGATTCGCATCTACGTTGTTGCCGTCGATCGGCGTGGCCAGACTCTGCAAAACGTTGAAAGCTTCGCGGAGATCATTGCGCCGCACGCGGTCAGTAACCATGCGGTTGAAGAGCCGCGCGCCGCCACTAAAATGGTGCGCCAGCATTGCCGCCTGAACATTGCGACTCTCGCGAAAGGTGCCCATCGACGGGCGGTAGCTGGCATCGGCAAATTGGTTAGCTTCAGTTGCCAGCCGGGATGAAAGCTCGTTGAGTCGGGATTGAGCCACACTTGTCGAGGCAAAACTGAAATGCGCCAGAAGCAATGCGGCCGTCACGAACAGAAATCTTTTGATTGTCATGATATCTCCTGATGCGGTTGATTCGATTGAAGCTTGTGGCTGAGATTGTTCGCCTTGCTGAAGCCTGTGTCAAATGCGTATGAGTAATTCGATTGGCGATTGCCGATTGCCAATTAGTGCGTAGCGAAAGAAGCCAATCGGAGATCCCCAATCGGCAATCAGCAATGTGGTGGTACCGACTTCACCGGGCCCGCGACAAAACTGACGACGAAACCTGCGCTCATCAGAGTATTGTTAAGCAGCTTGACTAACTAAGCCAATGCAAAAACAATAACTGCGATGCGACACTTGACGAAACTCGAATTGGAAGCGGGGCTGGACGATATTCGCAACGCGCCGAAAGACTGCGGCACAGTGCAGCTGATTGTGCGCCGGCCAGAGACAGATGAGAGAGAAGTGCTTGAAGAGGCCAGCCTCGATCTTGTGAACGGTTTGATCGGTGATAACTGGAAGACTCGTGGCAGCCGCCGCACAGGGGATGGCTCCGCGCATCCCGACATGCAGCTTAACGTCATGAACGCCCGCGTGATTAGTTTGATAGCCACGGCAAAAGAGAATTGGTCGCTCGCCGGTGACCAGCTTTATCTTGACTTGGATCTTAGCGCCGAGAACTTACCGGTGGGTGCGCGCCTGGAAATCGGTTCGGCAGTCATTGAGGTGACGCCACCGCCTCACACTGGTTGTCAAAAGTTCGTTTCGCGCTTTGGCCTCGAAGCCATGAAGTTTATTAATTCTGAATTAGGCCGAGAACTTCGGCTGCGCGGTCTGAACGCGAAAGTCATTCAATCCGGCACCGTGCGTACCGGAGACGAGGCGCGCAAGGTGTCCTAACTCAGCTCGCCTCATCGAGCTTAGCCTTGGCCTCAGCGATCATCGCTCTCACCTTGGTTAGCTCGTCGAGTGTCATCGTCACTCGCGACTGTTCACACACTCCGGTCGTAAGGCTGACTGCATTGCCACTGCGCGTTTGCCGGAAAACGCCGACTTCAAAATCACCAAGGGTGCGGTATTTTCCTTCGAAACCGACCAGTTTGGTCATCGTTTCATTGACGCGCGACACGGCGTCCATGCCCGCGAGCAAACCATCGATCTCCTCATAATCGACGAAGGCCCGATTCTCCTGCGGCCTTTCACCAGCGCTGCCAAGAGCAATGACGATCCCGGTTACACGCGTCGCGCGCGCCATATCGCGCAACTCAACCGCATCCACGCGGACACCGCGGACGTCAATGGAGTTCACCTGAGTGAACCCTTTCACTACGACTGTTCCGTAACGCTCATTGAAGCCTTCGAGTTTGGTGCGCGGCTCAACAGGCTCGCAGCTTAGCCGTCGCCAGAACTGCGGCCCGGGCCGTTGTGCGAAGCTCGGGGCGCCCGCTGTCGTGGCAATAAAGAAAAGAAGAACCGCACAGAACATCAATCGTTTATGGGTCATAAACACTCCTTAGACAAATCTGTAATTCACTTAAAGGCAAGCCCACATCTGTACAAGTCGAGTGAAGACAACGATCCCTCCACTGCACCTCTAATTCTCACCTGGCTCTAGTCAGGTGGAAATCTGAGCAAGATTCCTCGGCAACGGTTTAAACGGTTTCCATGCTTTGTGCTCGGCACCAATCACCTGACTGAAGTCAGGTGTGAATAAGAGAAACGGGTACTTTTGTGCAAAGCTGTATACAGAGTCTTTCACGCCTCCGCTGTCCTCGTGTTCCGCAATTCCCGGCAACTTTCACGCATTGCCATTCACGCTTCGGCTGATCACTTGTTACCCTGTAGCGGTGAACATCGTCGATTTTCTACTCCTTGTCATAATCCTGCTGAGCATAATTTACGGTTGGCGTCGCGGATTCATTCTGGGTGTTCTTGATCTACTTGGTTGGGCCCTGGTTTTGATCGCCGCGTTGCGCTTTTATCAGCCGCTCGCTAAGTTTTTTGAAGCACGGTTCAGTTTGTGGTGGGACATTTGGAACCGACCATTAGCCTTCATCCTAATCGCAGTAACTGTCGGCGTGATAGTGCAAGTCGCTGCCCATACCTTGCTCCGTCGTTTATCCAAAGACGTTCACGAGCGAACTGTGAATCGAATCTTCGGCTTGCTTCCCGGGGTTGCAAGCGGAGTCATCACTGCGGCCTTAGTCGCGGCGTTGTTGCTCGCCGTTCCTTTCAACGAAAGGCTGCATGAACGTGCGCGCGAAAGCTCAATTGCCAACCGCCTTGCAGTTTATGCGCAGGAGCTTGAGGCGCAACTACATCCGGTTTTCGCGGAAGCCGTTGCGGAAACTCTCAACCTGCTCACAGTCCAACCAGATTCTCATGAGCGCGTCTCGTTGCCTTACAAGGTTACGAGCGCACGCCCGCGTTCCGATTTGGAGGCGCGCATGCTGGAGCTCGTCAACCAGGAAAGAGTCGCGCATGGATTACGCGCCCTTGCTCCGGATTCGGAGTTGACTGTGGTAGCCCGAAAGCATTCTGGAGACATGTTCGCGCGTGGATACTTTGCTCACGACACGCCCGAAGGCCGCAGCCCTTTCGATCGCATGCACGATGGAGGAGTTTCATTTTTGACGGCGGGAGAAAACCTGGCGCTCGCGCCCTCGCTCCAGGTGGCGCACAACGGTCTGATGAACTCGCCAGGTCACCGCGCTAATATTTTAGGAAAGGATTTCGGTCGAGTCGGCATCGGTATTCTCGACGGCGGCATGCGCGGCTTAATGGTCACGCAAAATTTTCGGAATTAAAAACGAACTTAGAACTTTGTACTTCGAACTCTGTTCTTCCTTTATGGCATTTTGGAAGTCCAACGCTCAAGTTACGATACCTACTAAGAACAAAGTACAAAGAACAAAGTTCAAAACACGAAACACACCCGAATTTGAAGCCCCTTACGGAGTGAATCAATGTCCAAACACGAAGAAACTTTTCAAATTTCCCTGCCGCCGGAGCAAGCGAAGGCGGTTTGCGGCCACGCAATCGCTTCTTTGAATTTGCCATACTCTGACTTAGGTTATGGCTACTCGTGCGCTGAGAGTTTTCAGTTTGGTTTCTCATGGCCGGTGACGATGAGCGTAATCATTGATCATGGCGATGCGGGCATGAGCCGTATCACGATCGGCGGTACGAACTTCGGGTTTGGCCCGATTCAAAAGAGTCATGTGCGCGGGAAGGTGACCCTTCTGCGACAACGAATCGAACAGATGGATACGCAGGGGCCGCCGACTAATCGTCGGTAGACTTCTATTCGGCAATTACCGCCAAGACGCCAAGTCGCCAAGCCGCAAAGAATGATCTGACATCAACGCATCGAACAGATAACCCGGGGGTAATTGAAGCATCAGGTCATCGGATCATTGAATCATTGTGGTTGAGGTTGGGTGATTGGGTGATTGAGTCATCGAGTCATCGAGTCATTGAATCATTGAATCAATCACGCGGTCAGTGAATCTCCAAATCTCCCAATCACCCAATCCCTCTGCTCTCCAGTTCTTCTTCGCTTCGCGGCCAGTCGGCGCGCAACAGACGTGAGAGCGCGCGATCTGCCAACAGCTTCCCTCCAGTCTGACAACTTGGGCAGTAATTCGTTTCGTTAGCCGCGTACCGGATGCGACGCACTTTGCTGCCACAGCGCGGACACGGCTCTTGATACTTTCCATGCACTGCCATCTCCGGTCGAAAGGCAGTGACCTTTTCCGGGAATTTTCCGTTAGCGTTCGCGCGCAAGAGCGCGACCCATTCCGTCAGCATCGCGCGCGTTGAGGTGAACAAGCGCTCAACCTCTTCTGGTTGGAGTTTCTGCGTTAAGGCGATGGGCGAGAGCTGCGCGTGCCAAAGAATTTCATCCGAGTAAGCGTTGCCGATGCCACTGAACAATCGCGGATCGGTGAGCGCGCGTTTTAAGGTGTGGTTGGTGGACTGAAGCCTGGCCGCGAATTGAGGTAAGTCAGACTCGAGCACTTCCAGACCACCGGGATCAAGACGTTCGAGTTCCTCACTGCCTTTAAGTAAGTGAAGGGAAGCGCGCCGCTGGGTTCCTGCCTCGGTCAGTGAAAGCGTTCCGGTACCAAATTCAAAAGTAGCGAGATTTCGTTTGTTAGGTAGCCGCGCGACCGCGCCTTTCTTTATTGGCTTGCCGGCGTTGTCTTTCCAGTGCAGCCTCCCCGCAATCATTAGATGAAGCACCAGCCATAAGTTGTTTTCGAATCCGATGCAAATACGTTTTCCCAGTCGCCGAAGCAGCATCACTTTTTGACCGTGCACGCTCGCCAGTGGTGGCTCGACAGTGCGCAACAAAAACGGAGAACCTAATGTGACGCGATTAAGAGTGCTCCCGAGAATGCGGTGGTCGAGAGCCTCCAGGTAGACGACGATGTCAGGCAATTCCGGCATGCAAAGCCCCTCGTTTAGTATTCTACATTGCGAAATTGATTTACCAATTCTTACGCCGAGGCACAAAGTCGCAAAGTCGCAGAGATCATCACAAATAGCCTGTTGAACTTTTCCTGAGCGTCTCTGCGTCTTTGCGGCTTGGCGGTTAAGGGATCCATTATAATTTCAACCTCTAATGCCTGGCGTCTTTGCGTAACTTCTGTCTTGGCGGTAAACCATTCGCAATCTGCAATCTGGTAACCTTGGGCTGAGGACCTTATGACCACCCTGAAGACTGAAGTCATCATCGTCGGTGCTGGCCCGACCGGTTTGTCGCTTGCCTGTCAGCTGCAACGTTTCGGGATCGATTTTCTAATTGTCGAGAAAAACGCGGGCGTCACAGAGTTCTCCAAAGCGATAGGCGTTCAGGCACGCACGTTGGAGATTTATGAACAGCTTGGTTTGGCGCAGCAGGCGATTGCGGGGGGCGCGATTGCTGAAAAGGTCGGATCCATTGTGCGCTTAGTTCCTTGGGCGTTGCCCACGGCTATTAACTTTGTCCCCTTCGGGGACCTTCTAATACCCGGACACAAAAATTAGCCACAGATAGACGCGGACACACTCAGATCAGAATCAAAGTAAATTGAGTAGTTGTGATC
>JBPCMI010000045.1:0-14523 GCA_051002415.1 Pyrinomonadaceae bacterium | reverse complement strand
CGTCCTCGGGCAATCGGCTCCAATCGGCTTCGAGAGCTCGGCTTGGCAGTCGCTTAACTTTGATTTTCGCACCAACGATGAAGACGCCGTAGAGTTACGGTTGCAGCGCAAGCCTTGTAACAACGCGCCGTGTCCCATCTTCGGTTCGTTATGGCTGGACAACTTCGTGATTGAGGAAGTGAAGTGAGAGAATCGGCTCGCTGATGAATCCGCTGATCCTGAGCATTGAAACCGCGACTTTGGGAGGCGGCGTTTGCGTTTCAGCAGGAGATAGCGCCTTGGCAATGGTTGCGGGCGATCCAGCGCTTTCACACTCAAACACTCTCCTGAGCGATATCAGTCAATGCCTACTCGAAGCAAGCGTCGCCATTCAAGATGTGCAGCTTTTTGCAGCTACCTCCGGCCCGGGAAGTTTCACCGGTCTTAGAATAGGCTTAGCAACAATCAAAGCCCTCTCAGCTACCTTGAACCGGCCCTGCGTTGGTGTGCCCACCCTGCAAGTGATCGCACACACAGCCGGAGCCTCTGACGCTACTGTGTCAATCTTGCCGGCAGGACGTGGAGAAGTTTTTGTTCAACTATTTTCCTTCGGCAGCACGGTGACCGAGCATGACGCCGCTGCCCATCTACCGCCGGCACTCGCTATCGAAAGGTATGGATCGTTGCCGACCTTGAAGTGGGTGGGTCCGGGCGCAGTCATCCATCGTGACTTGATTGAGTCGAAAGCACGCGAGCGAGGCTTTGCATTTAGTGTTGCTGGAGTGAATGATAGGGAAACGAGCGGCGACGGATGGCTGTTAGTGTCGCGCGAAGCAAATCTGGCGAAACATTTAGCCGCCATCGCCTGGCAAAGACTCCAGGCTGGGGAACTGGAGCAAGCTGAGAGTCTGAGTGCAATCTACGTTCGTCCTTCGGATGCTGAATTGAAATGCAATCCGGTGTAGCAAATATCGACAGCTCTCGGGAGCACATCACGATCTCGAATATGACCGAGCACGACCTGCTCGAGGTTGTGGAAATAGAAGAGCAGTCGCAGCTCAGCCGTTGGGGCTGGGCGGCCTATTACGCGGAGCTTCAGGGCCTTAATCGATCCCTGATGCTGGTGGCGCGAATCGGCAATAGAACAGCGGGTCTTCATCGAAGTCGCATCGCCGGCTACATTGTGGCCCGTTTCTCCGCAGGGGAACTGCACATAAACAATGTGGCCGTTCGCACCGAATTTCGCGGACGCGGTATTGGCAAAGCGCTGCTTTCAAGAATCCTGGCACAAGGCAAAAAACTGGATGCCGCCGCCGCTTTCCTCGAATTACGTGCAGGAAACTCCATTGCTCAGTCGCTTTACGAGAAGGCCGGCTTTGTTCCGGTAGGCAAGCGCCGGAATTACTATTCTGACCCGGTAGAAGATGCGGTCACCATGGCCGCTCAACTCAAAGGCGGTGCTTGATTCGCCGTATGAATTGGGCTACCATTTTTTTCGTGGCCAAGCATCTGAGGAGGTTTGAAGTGAGCGCCTCCACCAATCCAATTCTTACCAGTTCTTCATTCTGAAAGGAGATATCCACGCACATGGACATGACAACGACGGATACGATCAAAGAAGAGTTGATGAACCATGATCCTGAGTTCCGCGAAATGGCTCGTGAACATACTCGCTACGAAGAGCGACTCAGCGAACTTTCAGCCCTGACCTATCCGAGCGACGAAGAACAATTGGAAGAAATTACATTAAAGAAGAAGAAACTCGCACTTAAAGACCAAATGTATTCGTTAATGTTGCAGTATCAAAAGAACCAAGCCTTGAGCCATTAATTCGGGCTGAACAACTTCTGTGGGTTGAGATCATTGGGGACGTGGACCTCCGAGTACGCGTCCCCTTTTTCTAGAAGAAATCCAGCGGGGGTCAACTACAACTGAGGGCACTCCAGTTTGAGCATTGCGCGCGACGGGCTTCCGTACATTCTGATACCAGCAGTGGTCTCGTTACTTTTGCTGGCATTGGGCTATTGGTATGGAGTGGTTTATTGGTATGCGGCAATTCCTTTCGTCCTTGTTACCGCGTTCATGGCCTATTTTTTCCGCGACCCCAGGCGTGAGCCGCCGCAGGATCAAACAGCAGTGGTGGCGCCGGCCGACGGCAAGGTCACGCGCGTAAGCGCGATTGCTGATACTGCGGATTCGCCCACACTCGTGAGTATCTTTCTTTCGCCACTTGATGTTCATATCAATCGCGCCCCGATAGCGGGGACCGTCACAAATGTTTCCTACACGCGCGGAAGGTTTTTGATGGCTACTGACAAGAACGCCAGTCTGGTAAATGAGCAAAACGCGCTGACGATTCAGGGCGAGAAGATCACCGTCGTATGCAAGCAGATCGCAGGAATTCTCGCTCGTCGCATCATCTGTTGGAAACATGCTGGTGAACAGGTGGGGCTCGGCGAGCGCTTTGGTCTGATTAAATTTAGTTCTCGTACTGATGTTTTATTGCCGGCGGGAGTTGAGGTGCTCGTAACTGAAGGCATGCGCGTCCGCGGCGGAACCACAGTGATCGGGAGAATCAAGTGATGAGCACTCCAGCGCTTCATCCCCAGGGTCAGTCGCAGAATCCCGAACGCCGTGGCGTCAAGAAGGGCTTGTATCTCATTCCTTCGGTTTTTACTGCAGCGAATATCGGCATGGGCTTCTATGCGGTGATGGCAGCCGCGCGCGGTTTTCAGTTCATTGGCACCGGGGTCGATCAAGATCTGATTCGTGCAAGCACCTACCTCGATAACGCGGCGATGGCCATCGGCTGGGCAGTCCTGTTCGACATGCTTGACGGCCGCATCGCCCGCATGACGAAGACTACGACCGAGATTGGCGTCCAGCTCGATTCCATCGCTGACGTGGTGACGTTCGGCCTCGCCCCGGCGGTGCTCGCCTATGTTTGGGGCTATGGCGCCACGCTCCAGGAGGGAAGTGACCTGCATCGCCTCGCCTGGTTTCTCTCGTTCATGTACCTGATGTGCGGTGCGTTTCGGCTGGCGCGTTTCAACGTGCAGTCTTCCCGGCCACGCATCCTGGCGGAAGGTACGATCAAAGTAGATAAGAAGAGTTTTGTCGGACTGCCGATTCCAGTTGCCGGCGGCTTAATTGCGGCCCTGATTCATTTCAAGCCATTGCCGTTGATTAATTACGGAACTGATCGAGCGCGTCTCTATTCAGTGTTGCTGATGCTACTGGTGGGAACTTTAAGCGTTCTGATGGTCAGCACCTTACGCTTCTCGAGTTTCAAGACGATGGGAACCCGCCGGCGGAGTATGCGAACGACCATGCTCGTGGTGGCAGTCGGAATGTTGATCTTTCTCTATTCGCGTTACGTGCTCCTGGGAATAGTTTCTCTCTACATCCTACTCGGCCTCGGTTCACGAGTAGTGGGAATGTTTCGAAAACGTTCCGAGGCATCTGATTCTCTCGTTGAAGAAAAGCAGAGCTGACCTCAGATCCATTTCTATTCGGGATCGTTAACTTTCCTAAAAGAGAAGCTCTTGTTAGTCCCGCTCGCGGGGACTGTAATTGGGACTTTCAGTTCAAAGCCTCATTTAAAGCCCCGCTCCGAGAATGCAATGCGACGACTGCCAGATTCTTACCAATCCACTATTGGTTCTTTTTGGTAGCCGACTTGGCGTCTTCGTTCGGACGGGCAAACGCAAGCAGGCCATGCTCAGTCGTGACTAAAACTGCGTCGCCGACGGCGATGGGTGCAGCGGAGGTTGTGATCTCTTCTCCAGTCGGAAGGGAATTGATTTGTTTGCCGTCGGGAAGGCCGAGGACTATGCCCGCGAGGCTCGAGAGCGGCGTAAAGAGCGCGCCATCCGCGGCGGTGAGGGGCTGAGCCGAAATGCGTCCTCCGAGCTGTTTTTTCCAAAGCCTCTTACCGCCAAGTGAAAATCCGTAAACAAAATTATCCAGCGAGGCCACGAGCAGAGTTTCCCCGGCTAGTGTTGCAGACTCGACACTCGCCCCCGTGCGTCTGCGCCAGAAGAGCTTTCCTGATTCGGCCTTAACTGAGTAGAAGTAACCGTCACCGGATCCAAAATGAACCGCGCCATTCACCACGGCCACTGGACCGCGGACGGGGCCTCGAGTGCGATAACGCCAGAGCAGCTTGCCACTCTCTGCGTCGATAGCAAGGAGGTTCCCATCGTCACTGCCTAGATAGAGGCGACCATCCACGCCGACTGGGTGACCACTAAAACGAGCGCCGTGCGTGTAGGACCAAATAATCTCCCCAGTCTTTCTGTTGAAGGCGTAAACCCGGCCATCCTGACCGCCGCCAATTAGCTTCCCTCCGCTAATCGCCAGAGTGCCTCGGAGGGGCAAGGCGAGAGTCCGCATCCACTGCGTGACGCCGCCATCGCGGCTTAGGGCCCGCAAAGTACCCATTGCGCGACGCTCACCGGGCGCCGGCTTCGTATTATCGGGTTTCATTTCCGAAGCCACATAGACGGATGCGTTATCCGCAACTGGAGAGGCGGAGAGTTCGCCTCCCATTTCCGACCGCCAGTAAAGCTGTCCGTCCTTCGCCCGCAGCGCAACGATGGTCCCGTTTGCGAGGGGCAGGTAAATCCGGTCGACGTCCGACGCAGGAGTTAGATTAAGTGTGAAGGGTGAATCGTAGCGCCAGCGAATAGTTAAGGGCTGCGAAAGCGTCACCTCGCTGCTCGCCGTAGTTGAGCTCGCGATTGGTGTGCCGGTAATGAGAAGCAGTACCAGGGCCGTTACTAACCTATGTTGAAGAAAAATCATTCGTAAATGAATCGCCCTGCCTTGAGTGCGTTGTAGCGGTGGCCCACCGTCGTTCATATCATGACATCTTGCAACTTTGCAGTGGATGGGCAAGGAGGGCCACCCCGACGAGGGTAACAGTTTGAGTTCTTTAGTTCGAAAAGTATAATCCAGCACTTCTTAATCCTGTCCGAAGTTATTAGACGCTACAACCTTAGAAGAGGTTACATTTGCTTCCCAGCAATCATCACGAAACTATCATTATTCTCGATTTTGGATCGCAATATACGCAGTTGATAGCACGCCGAGTACGCGAAGCGGGTGTCTATTGCGAAATCCTTCCTTTCAATACGCCAACAGAAAAGATTGTTGCGCGCCAGCCGAAGGGCCTCATTCTTTCCGGCAGCCCCTCCTCCGTTTATCAGGATCAGGCGCCGCGACCAGCACAGAATCTTACCGACGCTGGCAGCCCAATCCTGGGGATTTGCTACGGCCTGCAGGTGCTGGCGTTTGATATGGGAGGTGAGGTTAAGCCTTCACCCAGCCGCGAGTTTGGCTACGCACGCCTAAAGGTGACACAGAACTCCAGTCCCTTGTTCCGCGGACTGCCTAACGAGATGGACGTCTGGATGAGCCACGGAGATCACGTGACCGCGGTGCCGGATGGCTTCACCGTGACCGCCGTAACCGACGACGCCCTAAATGCGATGGAAGATTTGCGTCGCGGCATCTTCGGCGTTCAGTTTCATCCCGAGGTTGCGCACACGCCCCTGGGCGCGCAAGTGCTGCGAAACTTCCTTTTCAACGTTTGCGGTTGTCGCGGAGATTGGTCGCCGG
Source organism: Pyrinomonadaceae bacterium (assembly GCA_051002415.1). Taxonomy (GTDB): domain Bacteria; phylum Acidobacteriota; class Blastocatellia; order Pyrinomonadales; family Pyrinomonadaceae; genus PSRF01. The sequence goes on along the minus strand of JBPCMI010000045.1, from coordinate 8,922 downwards.
CGGCGGTGATTGAAGATCAGGTGGCGCGCATCCAGTCGGAAGTTGGCGCTGAAGGTTTGGTGGTATCAGGTCTTTCTGGCGGAGTGGACTCAACTGTAGCTTCGGCCTTGGTTCAGCGTGCTCTAGGTAACCGGCAGACGTGCATCTTCGTCGACAACGGCCTCCTTCGCGAGGGTGAGTTTGAAGCCACGTTGAGCCTGCTCAAACAATCGATGGACTTAAACATTCGCGGCGTACGCGCAGGCCACTTGTTCCTTGATGCGCTGCGCGGCGTTATCGACCCGGAGCAGAAGCGAAAGCAGATCGGAAAAGTCTTCATCGATGTTTTTGAAATTGAAGCAAAGAAACTGGGCGAAGTCGCCTATCTGGTTCAAGGTACTCTCTATCCCGACGTGATCGAGTCTGTTTCCGTGCGCGGTCCTTCGGCTGTTATCAAGAGCCACCATAACGTTGGCGGATTGCCGGAGCACATGCGCCTGCGACTGATCGAGCCGCTGCGGGAATTGTTCAAAGATGAGGTTCGCTTGATCGGCAGGGAATTGGGCGTGCCCGAAGAGATTTTAACCCGGCACCCATTTCCCGGGCCGGGCCTGGCTGTTCGCATCATCGGCGAAGTGACGCAAGAGAGAATTCGTTTGCTCCAGGCAGCCGACCGGATTCTCGACGAAGAGTTGCGATTAGCTGAGCTTTATCACTCGGTATGGCAGGCGTTTCCCGTCCTCCTGCCAATTTCCACGGTTGGGGTTATGGGCGATGAGCGGACGTACGAGAAAGTAGTGGCACTTCGCGCTGTTACCAGTGTTGATGGGATGACTGCCGACTGGGCGCGCCTGCCGTCTGATGTGTTAGCTCGAATTTCAGCACGGATCGTCTCTGAAATTCGCGGAATTAATCGCGTGGTTTACGACATTAGTTCAAAACCGCCTAGCACGATTGAGTGGGAGTAATTCAGTTTACGATTTACCTGCGCCGCTTCCTCGAGGCCAGCATGATATAGTTGGCACCGTTCGAATATTGATAACCCATTTCTGCTTGTCGCCAGACAAAGCAACGCACTAATTCTTCTCTCAGACCATGGCTAATCAGGATTTTGTCCACCTTCATCTGCACACTGACTACAGTCTTCTCGACGGCGCCATTCAAATAAAACCACTTGCCAAACGTACCGAGGAACTCGGAATGAAGGCGTGTGCCATGACTGATCACGGCAATATGTTTGGCGCGATTTCGTTTTACAACGCGATGAAGAGTCGCGGTGTAAACCCCATCATCGGCTGCGAAACATACATCACGCGCGGGAGCCGGACCGATCGAGCTGCAGGCGCGCCGGGAGAGAAGGCCAACTTTCATCTAATCTTGCTGGCGCAGAATTACGAGGGTTACCAAAACCTGGTCAGACTAACGTCGAAGGCCTACACCGAAGGGTTCTATTACAAGCCCCGCATCGACAAAGATCTACTGGCGCAACACAGCAAGGGCTTGATAGCTCTATCAGCATGCCTCTCAGGTGTCCCGTCGGCGATGCTCGTTCGTGAGAAGTGTGACGATGCTGCAGCTGCGGCAATTGAGTTTGAAGAAATAATGGGGAAGGGCAACTACTTCCTGGAGATCCAGGAACATGGGTTGGACGCTCAAGATAGAATTCGCAAGCCCCTTGTCGAGCTCTCGAAGAGAACGGGAGTTCCTCTCGTAGCGACGAACGACGCTCACTACCTCATGCCGGACGATGCGCGCGCGCACGATGTGCTGCTATGCATCGGCTCGGGAAAAACCGTCGCTGATACCAACCGTTTGCGCTACCCAAGTCCAAATTTCTACGTGCGCTCACCTGAAGAGATGTGGCGAGTCTTTGGCGCTGAACTGCCAGATGCTCTAACGCGCACAGTGGAGATTGCCAACCGTTGCGAGCTTAAGCTTCCGGAAAATGTGAACTACCTGCCCAACTATCCCATTCCGGCGTCGGAGGCAGGGCTTAGCGCGGACGATTATTTTGAGAAGGTGGTGAGAGCGGGCTTCGAGCGCCGCCGGCAACAGGTTTGGGATCGACAACTGTCGCGCAATGAACTGAAGCATCCGATCTCAGATTATCAGACCCGTTTGACTACCGAGATCGCGATGATTCGGCAGATGGGTTTTCCCGGGTATTTTCTGGTCGTCTGGGATTTTGTGCGTTACGCAAGGGAACGATCAATTCCAGTTGGCCCGGGCCGTGGGTCGGCTGCGGGCTCTTTAGTGGCTTACTGCCTGGAGATCACTGACATCGATCCCTTGGAGTACAACCTCATCTTTGAACGCTTTCTAAACCCCGGTCGCCAGTCGCTCCCAGACATCGATATCGACTTCTGCGTTAGGGGACGCGGCGAGGTCATCAACCACGTCGTCGACTTGTACGGGCGCGATTCGGTTTGCCAAATCATCACCTTCGGGACCCTCGCTTCACGGGCCGCCATCAAGGACGTTGGCCGGGCTCTCGATATCCCTTACGCCGAGGTTGACCGGATTGCGAAACTCATCCCTCCGCCAGTTCGAGGGCGAAATGTAAGCCTTGCCCAAGCCCTTGAACAAGTACCTGAACTCAAGAGAGAGGTTGAGACAAACCCTCAGGTTCATGAATTACTTGAGATTGCCCAGCGCCTTGAGGGATGTGCCCGCCACTCGTCAGTGCATGCTGCCGGAGTTGTCATTTCACCTGAACCTTTACAGGAACTTATCCCGATTGCGGTTTCCGGGAAGGATGAAGTTACGACTCAATACGTCATGGCTGATCTCGAAAAGACCGGCATGCTTAAGATGGATTTCTTAGCGCTTACCGCTTTAACGGTTATAAATGATTGCTTAACGACCATTAAACAGTCGCTTGAGCAAGAGATTAACTGGCCGGATATAGCGCTTAACGACGAAAAGGCAATGGCGGTTTTCGCGGAAGGGCGCACGGAGGCGGTATTTCAGTTCGAGTCTTCAGGCATGCAAGAGATCTGTCGCAAGCTTAAGCCGAAAGGCGTCGAGGACCTTGCCGCCCTTAATGCGCTTTATCGCCCGGGTCCACTCGATGGGGGAATGGTTGACGAATTTATCCAGCGTCACCACGGAAAGAAAACTGTCCGTTATCAGACCCCGGAGATGAAAGAGATCTTAAGTAATACCTACGGCATTATCGTCTACCAGGAGCAAATCATGCAGCTGGCGCAGAAGCTTGCTGGATACACGCTCAGTGAGGCCGATCTGATGCGCAGGGCGATGGGGAAGAAGAAGCGCGAGGAGATGGCGCTTCATGAGGAGAAGTTCATCAATGGCGCAGTAGAGCGAGGCATCAAGCGCGAGAAGGCGGAAAAAATCTTTTCCCTCATGGCGCAGTTTTCTGACTATGGCTTTAACCGCAGTCACAGTGTCGCCTACGCATACCTCGCATTTCAGACCGCCTACCTGAAGGCTCACTTTCCCGAACACTTTTATGCTGCTGTTTTGTCGAGTGAGGCGCAGGACGCTGCGAAGGTCTTCAAGTATTCGAAGGAGCTAAAGGTCCAAAGCATAAAATTATTGCCTCCTGACGTGAATGAGAGCTACTCGGGCTTTACACCTCTCGTGCAAGCCATTCGCTATGGCCTGGCGGCGATTAAGGGTCTTGGTCAATCAACGGTTAACGCGATTATAAATGCGCGCCAGTCTGGCCCGTTCACATCGTTCTTTGACTTTGCAGAGCGCATCGAGGCTGGCGCTCTCAACAAGAGATCCCTGGAGAGCCTTGTTACCGCAGGCGCCTTCGACTCGTTGAAACCAACAACTCGTCTCCTCAACGAATGGAGGGCTGCGCTTCACGGCTGTATTGACCCGGCCCTCTCGCGAGCACAGCGTGCGAAGCGCGAACGCCTGCAGGGACAGAATGGATTATTTGGCGCGACGGTAGATTGCGCTCCGGAAGAGGTACCTGCTGCAAAAGGGTGGACGGTCACGGAACTGCTGGCCGGGGAAAAGAATGCCCTTGGGTTCTACATCACGGGCCATCCTCTCGAGAATTATGTAGACCTGTTGCAGAGTCTGAAGGCGTGCAAATCGATTGAACTTCCAAACCTGCGGACTGGGGGCCGAGTCAGTATTGGCGGCATCATCAGCGACCTACAATCACGAACAACTAAAAAAGGCGATCGCTTTGCGCTGCTCCGTCTCGAGGATGAAAGCGGCGGAACAAAGTGCGTGCTTTGGCCCGAGACCTATCGCAAGCACTCTATGTTCGTGCAAAACGAAGCTGCCGTTCTGATCAGCGGGCGCCTGGAATTGAGCGATGAGAATCCGCCCAACATCATCGCTGACCAGGTGCAAAGCCTCGACGATCTACAGAAGAACAGGGAACTGATTGTCCTGCAGTTACCGATGAGCAGTGAATCCGAGGCTCTCTTCGATACGGTGCTTCATCTGATGAACACTAATCCTGGGAATTGCGATGTCGCCCTCGAGACCCAACTGGACGCGGATATTGTGGTGAGAGTTAAGGTGAACTCAACTCTTCGCATCGACCATTCAGCGAGGTTTGACGCAGCAGCGAAAGAGCTCGGTTGCGCGGTTCGTGTCGAAAGACCGACGCAGGGCGCTAGCCGCGTCCGATAATGGTCGGTAGACTGTGAGCATGGCAAAGAAAGCACCAGCCAAGACCGAGACTATTAAGCCCGAACCGGAATCACGAACCGCGTTTGAGCGTGTCCAGCTCGCCCGCCATCCCGACCGCCCGTACGCTTTGGATTTCATCGAGCGGCTCTTCGATGACTTCGTGGAGTTACACGGCGACCGGCGCTACGCCGACGATCCGGCCATCGTCTGTGGACTAGCGCGCTTCCACGGCCTGCCGATCTTGGTAGTCGGGCACCAGAAGGGCAGGGACACCAAGCAACGGAGTTATCGCAATTTTGGGATGCCGAAGCCGGAAGGCTACCGCAAGGCTTTACGGGTGATGAAGCTTGCCGAAAAATTTGGCCGCCCAATTTTTACTTTGATTGACACACCCGGAGCCTATCCGGGAATCGATGCGGAGGAGCGGGGGCAGGCGGAAGCAATCGCCTTCAATCTGCGCGAGATGGCAAAGCTGAAAGTTCCGGTGATTGTTACGGTAATCGGCGAGGGTGGATCGGGTGGGGCGCTCGCTATCGGTGTTGGTGATCAGGTGTTGATGTTAGAGAACGCGGTCTACTCAGTAATTTCACCCGAAGGCTGCGCAGCCATTCTTTGGAAAGATTCTGGTAAGGCGGATAAAGCTGCTGAAGGATTGCGTTTGACTGCACAAGAACTCGCCGCGGAAAAAATTGTCGATCAGATCATCAGCGAGCCTTCCGGAGGCGCGCACTCCGATTATGACGAAGCGGCGCGTTTTCTTGATGCAGCTCTCACGGAACGGCTCGCGGAAGCAGCTAGCCGCACACAGGAAGACCGGCTCACCCGGCGTCACCGCAAACTGAGGCAGTTTGGCCGTTGGGGAACTGACTAGTTCTTAGATCTCAGATCGCAGATCTCAAATTTGAAATCTCAAACTAATACGAATCTAAGATTGGGGGATCTCAAACTGAAACGAATCTAAGATTCGAGATCTCTTTGAGATTTCAGATCTCAAATGTCAGATCTGAACTCCCCAATCTGAATTCTTAATCAGCAACTTCGATTTTCTTAGACTTTGTTAAAACGGAATATCGTCATCCGCTGGCTCTGACTGCCCCATCGGCGGAGGCTCCCCACCGCCGCCGCCGGCAGCACGGGCCGCCATTGCGTCCTCACCGCGCGCAGCGCCACCAATAAACTGCATATCGGTCGCGTGAACTTCAAGTGTATGACGCGGCTTGCCATCGCGATCGGTCCACTCTTCAACTCGCAAGCGGCCTTCGATGTACACCGGGCGTCCTTTTGTGAGGTATTGAGAAGCAGTCTCGGCCTGGCGTCCCCAAAGAGTTACACGAAACCACGTGGTTTGATCCTGCATCTCTCCGGACTTATCTTTGCGGCGCTCGTTCGTCGCCATACTAAAGCTGCAAACCGGAGTGCCTTGCGGTGTGTAACGTAACTCGGGATCGCGCCCAAGGTTGCCGACCAAAATAATCTTGTTGAATGACATGATGAGGAACCTCTCAGTTGTCTTCTGGGAACTTTGAAAAGCTAGACCGCGATACTACTCGGTCGATAATCGGCGGTCAAGCAGCGTTGTTTTGTGATTCTGAAAAGTTTGCTGATCGCGTTTGCGCAAGGATTTCTGTTAGACTAACCGCACTCAGTCTCTTGCACTGGAACAGATGAAAACCAAGGTCTACATCGAAACTTTTGGCTGCCAGATGAACGTGGCAGATACAGAACGTGCCGCCACAGGATTGCGTACCGCCGGCTACGATCTCACTTCCTCCGCCGAGCTTGCTGATGTCGTTTTATTCAATACCTGTTCCGTAAGAGAACGCGCCGAGCGCAAGGTTTTCCGGCGAGTAAATGAAGTTCGCGCCAGGACTAAGAAATCGAAACCTATCATTGGAATGATGGGCTGTGTAGCCCAACTTGAAGGCGAAGCTATCTTCGACAACGCCACAGGCGTCAACATGATCGTAGGGACGCGCGCTACCGATCGCATCGCTTCTTTAATCGATCGTGTACGACTCGGCGAAATTCAGGTTAGCGATTTAGGCGAACGTGCTGCGGGAGAATCCTGGGAAGTTTCACCGGTCGAACGGCATTCTCCATACGTGGCTTTTGTACCGATCATCGAAGGCTGCAACAAGTTCTGCTCATTCTGTATCGTTCCTTATTCACGCGGCCGAGAGAAGAGTCGACCAGCCGGCGAAATCGTGGCCGAGGTCAAACGGCTCCGCGATCTCGGATATAAGGAAGTGCATCTGATCGGACAAAACGTGAACAGCTACCGTCCGAGATCAGAGGCAGGTTTGGAAAGAGTTCAGGGAGCCACGGCGTTTTGCCGCCTCCTGCGGGCCGTCGCTGAAACCGGCATGCCCCGCATCAAGTTTACAACTTCATTTCCTCGCGACTTCCACCCTGATATAGTGGCGGCGCTTGAAGAGTTTCCTAATCTTTGTGACTGGGTGCACTTGCCGGTGCAGTCGGGAAGCGACGAAATTCTGAAAGCAATGCGTCGGGGTCATAACTCGGCAGATTATCTGAGACGAGTTGATTCAATTAAGAGTTCGAGCCGTAGACTCGCGCTGACGAGCGATATCATCGTGGGTTTTCCCGGTGAAACCGATGCAGACTTTAAAGACACATTGAAGCTCGTTGAGACATGCGAATTTGACGCTTTGTATATCTTTAAGTACTCGCAACGTCGCGGAACTCCAGCGGCAAAGTTGCCGGATAATGTTACTGAAGATCAAAAGAAGCAAAGATTTTTGGAATTGGAAGCAAGGCATCGTCAGTTACAGAAGGGAATTCACGAGAGTTACATCGGAAGACAAGTAAGTGTCCTTGTCGAAGGTGAGAGCACGCGTTCAGCCGAGGACATGAGCGGCCATTCAAGTTGCCATAAGGTGGTTAACTTCCACGGTGGCATTGCGAACCCGGGTGACTTAGTAAATGTGCGGATCACTGAAGCCAAGTTGAATAGTCTTTATGGTGAGTACGTTAACTAACGTGCAGAGCGTCTGAATAAAAAGGGAACTAGCGTCATGGAAATTGAAGTAAAAATCAGAGCTCTGATGATGGATCCCAACAGCGGTACGCCAATTATCATTTTGAAAGACATTGAGAGTGATACGATGTTGCCGATCTGGGTTGGGGCCTACGAAGCTAATGCGATCGCTTTGGAGATTGAGAAAATCGCTCCGCCGCGACCAATGACTCACGACCTGCTCCGCAATTTGATTACCGAACTGGGAATGCAGGTCGAGCGTGTCGTGGTTACCAGCCTTCGCGATAACACTTTCTTCGCCGTCATCGAGATGCTAACCAGTGAGGGAAGTCGCATGGTTTTAGATTCGAGACCTTCAGATGCGATTGCCCTGGCCCTGCGAGCCGACTGCCCGATCTATGTTGATATGGAAGTGATTAAGGCTTCGCGCAACTCTGTTCCGGTTGAAGAAGGTGAAGAACCCGCGATGGGCGAAGAAGAATGGCCCGATGTAATTGGCGAGGCCGGCGATCTACCGATGTAAGCGGTAACAATGACCACTGATCCCAAGCTGAGCAATGCACCTCCGCACCAGATGGTAATTGCGATCGCAAATCAAAAAGGTGGCGTCGGCAAGACGACCACTGCAATTAATTTGGCGGCCGCCTTTGCCCGACAAAAAAAACGAGTTCTCCTCCTCGATCTCGATCCACAGGGAAATAGTTCAATTTCTTTTTTGAATCCGCAGGGTGTCGAGCGCTCCGCCTATGAGCTGATGACAGATGGGCAGAGTCCGGTGGCAGAGTCGGTCTATCGCACGCCTGTTGAAAACCTCGATATCATCCCAGCCCGCATCAGCCTGGCAAAGCTTGAATCAAAACTTATTGGAGACTTCGACGCACCGTTCCGCTTGAAGGATCGTTTGGAGCCTTTCCGGCGCGAGTACGAGGTAATCATTATTGACACGCCGCCCACCCTTGGTCTCATCACTGTAAATGCCCTTGTGGCCGCATCACATGTTCTGGTCCCCATTCAATCGTCTTACTTCGCACTCGAGGGCACCGATGACCTCTTAGAGACGATTGAAAAAGTTAAGGCCCGACCAAATCCTAATCTTGAGTTGCTCGGGGTCTTGGTTACGCTTCACGACAAGCGAACCACGCTCGCGCGTGAAGTTCACGAACAGATCAAGAGCGTCTTTGGGCCGAAGTTATTTGATACGGTGATTACGAAGAGCGTCAGGCTTGAAGAATCGCCAGCTTATAAGGAATCAATTTTTAGCTTTGCGCCAAACTCATCCGGCGCCATCGAATATGCAAAACTTTGCGAAGAGGTACTCAGCC
>JBPCMI010000044.1:0-13710 GCA_051002415.1 Pyrinomonadaceae bacterium | reverse complement strand
GAGCCACCAGAACTTCGAGGCCGCGGCGGAAGCCCGCCATAATCGCGGCTAGCTCGCGCGCCGGCTCAATCACTTTCGACTGAATGAAATCCGTAGTCGTGGTGACTTGCCGGTGCGTCCGGTCAATAGTATTGCTGACGAGTTCAACTTTGTCGCGGGCTTCGCGCGCGCCGTGACTGACAACTTGCTTCAACTCGCCAACTTCATCTTTCAGGATTGCCAGCGATTCGGAGAAATGCATCGTGGCAGTAGAAAGGTGATTCGAGACTGCAGTGATTTGCTCGGCAATATGTTTGCCCTGGACTGCAATCTGTTTACCCTGTTCGCTGACTGCCGTAACCTTCTCGATCAGCGGCTCGAGCTTTTCTTCGAGACGATTCACCGATTTCACCGCACGGCTAACAAACACGGCGATCGAAACCATCGCGATCGCCATGATGATAAACGACAGGGCAATGACGACCATCACCCAGAACATGGGGTCATTGGTGTTGAATTGAAGCGCGAAAGTCATTGTAAAATTTCCGATTGCCAATTGCCGATTTCTGTCAATCGCCAATCGGCAATCTAAAATCGGCAATTGCTAATCGGCAATCGCCAATCTCGTCAGTTGGGTTTCTCGTCGTACTTCGGAGCAGCTTCGATGCGACCTGACATTTCGGTCTTGCGCTTTTCTTCCTGATAAGCCTTCTTGCCGGCATCGATAGCCGCAGCCACCGTTCCCGTCTGTCGCGCCGCTGTTTCACGTGCGCTGCGCGCCAGGTCCGAAGCAGTGTCACGAGCGGTGCGGGCCGCATCGCCTACACGCTCCGAAGCTGTCGAATAAAGCTCAGATGCGCGTTCGCGGCCAGTCTCGTAATATTCCCCAGCCCGCTCGCCCAGTTGCTGGGCAGCTTCGCGAGAACGGTCAATGCCTTTCCGAGTGGCGTCGGCAATGTCTTCGCGCAGTTCCTGGCCCGATTTAGGGGCGAACAGCAGAGCGATTACCGCCCCGATACCGCCACCAATTAGTAGATAAGTAAGACGAGTGGAGACGCTTTCACCTCGATCTCGCCGATAGTCGTCGCTTCCCATAGGGGATTACCTCCAGAATTGCAGCCGCGGGGTCTGCACGGTTATTAGAATTGTTTGTGAAGTTCCAGCCTCGGAATATAGCACTCGCGAGACTCAGGTCTCAAGTCTCGGGAATCTCAGGATTCACCGCCAAGCCGTCAAGACGCCAAGACGCCGAGTAAAAGAGACAGTCCAGTAACTAGTAGGACAAAAGACAGTTCAGTCAACTAGTAGGGTTTAAAAGAGGAAGTTAACAAAGAATGACAGAAGCTAATACCGTGGATATGCATAGAGCGTCAGGTGCGGGACGCAGGTGAAGTCAAATACCAAACTGATGGCAATCTCTTGGCGCCTCTGCGACTTGGCGTCTTGGCGGTGAAAATGTCTGTGAGTTGAGACCTGAGACTTGAGACCTGAAACTCGACACCTATTCCGGCTTCCCGTTGTACTGCTCAAGTTTCCGGTAGAGCGTCTTGCGGCCGATACCAAGCGCGCGAGCAGCATGGGATTTGTCGCCGTTGGTATAGTCGAGCGTGGCTTCAATCGCCTGGCGTTCGATCTCTTCCATCGATGATGGAACCGTAACCGCAAACGTCGTCGTCCGTCCTTCGCTGGCGGCGCTGGCGCGTTCCACCTTGATGCGACCGCGTTCTTCAAGCACCGTCCTGTTAATTGCTTCCGGCAAATCCTCTAGTTCAATCTGCCTCCCCGAAGCGATGATCACAGCGCGCTCGATCGAGTTTTCCAGTTCGCGAACATTGCCCGGCCAGTGATAAGTCATCAGCGCCTGCAATGCGTCCTTCGAAATCCCTGAAATAAAACGCCCGGTCTTTTGCTTGTAGTGTTCGAGAAAATGAATCACTAGCGGATGTATATCTTCGGGCCGCTCGCGCAAGGGTGGCAGCACGATGGGAAATACCGAGAGCCGGTAAAAAAGATCGCGACGGAACGTTCCCTGTTCGGTGGCTCGTTCCAGATCAACATTTGAAGCAGCGACCACTCGCACATCCGTCTTCAGCACCTCACTCCCGCCCACGCGCGTGAACTCCCCATCCTGCAGCACTCGCAGTAGGCGCACCTGGGCTGACAAACTCATCTCGCCAACCTCGTCGAGGAACAGCGTGCCGCCATTAGCTTCTTCAAACCTTCCGCGGCGCCGCGTGCGCGCGTCGGTGAACGCACCTTTCTCGTGACCGAACAGCTCCGACTCAAGCAGCGTTTCGGGAATCGCGCCGCAATTGAGCTTCACGTACGGATGGTTCTCTCGGCCGGAGTTGTAATGAATCAGATTCGCCAAAAGCTCCTTGCCTGTACCTGACTCGCCATGGATCAAGACTGTAGTTTGCGTATTGGCAACACTGAGCGCTAATTCCATCGCATGCCGAATTGCCGCAGTCTGTCCGATGATGCGACCCTCGCCGTAGCGCTCGTGCAGGGCACTGCGCAGGTGCATGACTTCAGCTGAGAGTTGATCGCGTTCGAGAGCCGTGCCGATTTGATCCGCAATTCCTTCGACGAGAGCGACTTCGTGATCGTCAAATCCTTCGCGAGCCTCACTCCAAACCAGGCCGAGCAAACCAAACGTATTACCGGCAACACGCACCGGGGCTACAAGCGCAGCCCGGCCGCCGAGGGTGGCGTTAAAAATTAGACGGAAGGGAAAGGGCAAATCTTTATCGAGCAAACGCAGCGTCTTACCTTCGGCGAGCACCGCCATTGCCGCCGGAAACTCAGTGATGTCGAGGGATTGTTCGTGCGAAGCAATCAAGCCTTGCACCGTATCAGTCGTCGCATGTGGCGCGGCTTTGAAAGCGGCAAGACTAATGCGGCCGCCCTTTCGGTCGAGAACGCCCAGGGCCGAATAGTCTGCGCCGACAAGTGAGATGGCGCGTTCCAAAACTAGTGATGAGACGTCGCGAAAATCCGAACGAGCATTGAGAGCATTAGCGATTTCTAGCAAGGCCCGCTTGGTCTCGCCCTCGCGCTCTTTATCGGTGAACAGCCGCGTGTACTGGTAGCCGACCGCAATCTGGCTGGCAATGGATTCAAGAAACGACACCTCATCATCAAGCCAGGCTCGGGTTGAGCGTGTCGTATGCATTCCCACGAGACCCAGCAGATCGCCTCCCAGGACAACGGGGACCACTAGCAAAGATCGTGTTCGCAAACTTGCTGCCAGAAAGCGAACTTTCTGATCCAGACCGGGCGCAGATGTATCGTCCAGTCGGATCGGTTTGCTTAAGTCGACATGCTCGGAAAGCTTGTTGAGCTCGAGTGGAATTGCGATCCCGAGACTAGACGGCACGTCATCCGAAGCGCGCCACTCGTGACTAATCTTGAGTTCACTTGCTGACGTAAGTTGGATCACATCGCAGCGATCCACATTCATCATGCGTCCCAACTCAGACACGATGACGTTGAGAAAGCGATCCAGATTGATGGTGGTGGGAAAGGCCAGCGCCAGTCGCGTGACAATCGATTCACGCGCTTCGTGCATTTTTATCTTGCGTTCAAGCGAAAGGGATTGTGCGGTATCAGACATCGTTACAGCGCGCCAGGAACGTCGATGCGTGGATCATAGCGATCTGGGGTTGAAATGCAAAGCAGGGCATTAGATTGCCGATTGCCGATTGGCGATTGCCGATTGGTGTTTGTCGACGGCCAACTCGGGCGGCAGTCAGGTGCATCTTGATAGGGGAACCGATCCAATCCGCATTCGCCAATCAGAACCGCCAATCGGCATTTCGCAATCGGCAATCGGCGATGAAAGGGCCCACGTTGCAAAGGCCCGAAAACGATCACATAATCAGCAAGCTCCCATTCGGGTTTCTTGAGCTAAGAACGATGCCAATTTATGAATACGAGTGTCGCAAATGTGGCGCACTCACCGAGGTCTTCCAGAAGATGGACGCGAAGCCGCCGGTAAAATGCGGCAAGTGTGGCGGCCGCCTAGAGCGACAGATCTCCGCTCCCGCGATTCAGTTCAAAGGATCGGGTTGGTACGTCACAGACTATGCCAACAACGGCAAGCGGGCGGCCGAGAAAGCCGACTCCGATGCCGCCAAAGCCGACAAGAAGACCGACAAGAAAAAAGAGAGCTCCCCGGCTACGAAAACTTCCGACAAAGCTTCAACTACTAAGTCTCCCAGTAAAGATTGAAGCCTCACGAAACAAGCGTGAACTAATGTCACAGTTACTCGGTGACGGACCCGCAGGCAAACTGAAAAGACCCCAGCGCGGTTTCCGCATGCCATTCTATTTAGTTGCGGGCGTGCTATTGCTGTTGAGCCTGTGCAGTTTAATTCTGGGGCAGGCGGGACGAAGGCAACACCAGAGCACGGGCGGAGTGTTACTCGGAATCACCGCCAAACGCGCAGACAATTCCAGCGCCAACATCACTAGCAAAAACATTTCTGTTTACGATAACGGAGTGGAGCAGACGATCCGAAACTTCACCCCGGATCCGTCGCCCGCGCGAATTGTGTTGCTGGTGGACAATTCAGTGACGCTGCGAGCGGACGTCGAAAAGCTCGAACAAGCTGCGCGCGAGTTTGCCTACGAAATCTTCGAAGGCGATCAATTGTTGATCGTGGGCTACGACGAAGAGGCGGAGATAGTCGCTGACTGGACCGACGACGCAAAGGCAATCGAGACCTCACTCAAAGGTTTTCGCAAGAAAGGCCAACCGCATCTTTTCGACGCCTTAAGGGCCGTAGTCGATGAGGCGTTGCGCGCCTTAGCGGGACAGAAACGCGTCATTATCATCATCGGCGATGGTCTCGATCGGGGTAGCAAGACCACCTTCGACAAGACAGTTGCAGACCTGCAAGCCAACGACATCACGGTTTACATGATCCAGATCCCGGATCGCACGCGCGGGGCAATTCGGCGGGATGTGCCTAAGCCCAGACAGGTCGTGGATAAGCTGGTGGAAGCAACTGGCGGGTTAGTATTTCCGATCGAAGAAACCACTGAAGCTGCGAAAACGATTTGTGATGAGCTGCGCAAGAACCGCTTCGTCTTGTCGTACATTCCCTCAAGCGCTCCTTTTGGTGAAGCGCGCCGCTTACTGGTTGCCGGCGACGAAGGCCTGATCGTCAGATCAAAGTCGATGCAGCAACCTAATTAGAACGAGCTTTGTACTTAGTTCTTTGTACTTTGTTCTAGTAATCACCTTGAAACCTTTTGAAAAACCAGCCTGTGGCAAAAGAGATCAAAGTACAAAGCACCAAGTACAAATTCTAAAAACCAAAACAGTCACTTCTTGCGACGCGAGTAAATAAGGAACAACACCCCAATAATGATCAACACCAGCGTTTCCATGAATATGAAGAAGCGCGGAACAAATGTGCCGTCTTCATCGAACGAATCCTGATACGCGACCAGGGTTCCCAGAGTCAGCCCCGCCACCAGCCAGATTAGTTGACGCTTCGTGTCCCACATGATGAACTTCGCTGTTCTTGCTTACGTACCAAATAGGTAGGTAACACTGATGTATTGTCCTAAGTGCAGTCAACAACAAGTATCTGAGGATCTGCGGTATTGCTCGCGTTGCGGGTTTCCTCTCACCGGCGTCGCTTTGGTTGTAGAAAATGATGGACTTATACCCCAATTGACGGCGCCCGATGCTCCGCGACGCCGCGGAAAGATCATGAAGGAAAGCCTCGTGCTTACGCTCGCGTGCTGGATGTTGGTTGTGCTCGGTACAGCGACTTGGGACTGGGGTGGTACGTTCGAAGCAGTTGCGAAAGTCGGGTCGCTGATCTTTTTTGTGCTGGGACTGATCGGGTTGCTCAGGTTTGTTTACGCTTTCCTCTTTGTTAAGGAGGGGCCCGCTGCCGCTGAGCCCGCCTTTCCCGTCGCAGCGGCGCGCACCGCTTTGCCTTCACCTCAAGACGTTCCTTTATCCGATTATCCGCCGCGGAAGAGAACTCGGGAAATGATTCCGCGTGGCAGCGTCACTGAAAACACAACGCGGTTGTTGGATGAAGAATGACTTTGTTCTGGTGCGCGGGTAGCCCTGAAGATTGTACTGAAGGTCCTTAACCCTCGGAGCGAGGCAAGGCTCTGACTTGCCGTTATTGCTACCTTTGTTTAGTGGCAGGCCTCCGACCTGCTATGGTAGGTCATAGACCCCAATTTAATTCCTACCGCCCCAATGGCAAGTCAGAGATTTGCCGCGCACCGAGGGTCAAAGACCTTTAGTCGAGTCGGGTTACTTTCCTAAGATCCCTGACAGCCAATGCATGATGTTCAGCGCGAGCTGTCGATTATCGCTGCCCGGCACGTTCATACCCATCGGCCGACTCTCCGATCCTGCTAATTGCGCCGAAAGCATCGCCGCTTCCCCCATCACTACCACGCGGCCTTTACCAAACTTCAAAGCGATACCCTGCGCGCGACCTGCAGCAGAAACGTCGGTTGTTGCCATCCTATCTGCCTTGTCTCGCGCGCTATCAGCGAGCGCCATAAATGCGAAACTGTCTTTTGGTCCTTTAAGGGATTGACCGGTGAAAGTGAATACGCGTTTGACCGACTCGCCCTCGTTGCGTCCGTGAGTGATTGGGTGGTCGACTAAGAGTTTGTTTTCCCGCGAAAAAAGCAACGATGAAGGCTGGCCTTCCGCAATGCTGTTGGCGGGATCAAGCGTGTATCCTTTGCTCATCTCAATTTGAAAGCGGTTTCCCAGGTTTTCTGCGGCGCCGCCAAAGGGAGCATCTTCGGCAATCAAGAGCAGCGCCCCTCCAGCTTTTACCCAATCGCGCACGGCATCACATTCCTCATCAGTGAAGGCTGACCGTTCGGCGCCATCGTCGTCCATTTCCTCAGCCCCCAGCGCGTTGGCAATTATGAGAACCTTGAAAGTGTCGAGCCCTGCTTTGGTAAACGGTTTGCGATTGCGGACAACGTGGTAACCGTCGTTGCTGATCAGATCAGCGAAAGGTTTATAGCGTCCCGTCGTCGTGTGGAAATTGTTATGCGCTTCGTCGAAAAGCACGCGGGGAAAGTTTTTTGTAAACGCGGGTTGCTCGATGACGACATTGAACTCGGGATCGGGACGCTGTTGCGCAGTCGCTAATGGAGCTGAAAGTATTAAGTTGATGCAGATAACAAGCAGAATGCGAGAAAACGTTTTCATTGAAGTCCTTTCAGATACGCGCGTGCAGCTTTTCCAATCGTTCAGCTGCGAGCGCGAGTGTCACGTCCTTTTTGCAATAACAGAATCTCACCTGCTGCGCGCCGCGCTGCGGCACGCTGTAGAAGCTTGAGCCCGGAACGCAGGCCACACCAACGTCGCGAATCAGGTGCCGCGTAAACTGCACGTCATCGGGGAATCCGAAAGCAGAAATATCGGTCATGATGTAATACGCGCCATCCGGTCGAAATGTCTTGAACCCGGCCTGCTCCAACACCGGCAACAGCAAATCGCGTCGCGCCCGATACTCAGCTTGCAAGCGGTCATAGTATTCGGGCGGCAACGCGAGGGCATAAGCGCCGGCGGCTTGCAACGGGGCCGCGGCGCCCACAGTTAAAAAGTCGTGCACCTTGCGGATGCCGCTGGTGATCTCCGCTGCGGCGATGCAATAGCCAACGCGCCAGCCAGTCACCGAATAAGTCTTAGACATGGAATTCACGATCACAGTGCGGTCCCGCATGCCGTCGAGTTGCGCCATCGAGATGTGTTGAATCTCGGCGTCCTCGCGCGGGTAGATAATGTGTTCGTAAATTTCATCGGTGAAGCAGAGCGCATCAAACTGCTGACAGAGGCCGGCAATAAACTCCATCTCGGCGCGCGTGAAGACTTTGCCGGTCGGATTGTTTGGATTGCAGATAATGATTGCTTTGGTTTTGGAGTTAAAAGCTGCTCGCAACTCGTCTGGATCGAAGCTCCAGTCAGGCGCGCGCAAGGGGACGTAGCGTGGGCGCGCATCGGAGAGAATCGCATCGGGTGCATAGTTTTCGTAGAACGGTTCAAAGATTACGACTTCATCGCCGGGATCGACAGTCGCCATCATTGCCGCAATCATTCCTTCAGTGGAACCGCAGGTGACCGTCAGTTCTGTTTCCGGGTTCACGTCCAGGCCCAGAAACGATTTCGTTTTCTTCGCGATCGATTCGCGAAAATCGCGCGCGCCCCAGGTAATGGCGTATTGGTTGATATCGTCGGCAATCGCCTGCATCGCCACTTGCTTGATGTCCGCAGGCGCGGCGAAGTCGGGAAAACCCTGCGAAAGATTGACGGCGCCATGCTTCAAAGCTTCGCGCGTCATTTCGCGAATCACTGATTCGGTAAAGAGACTGGCTTTGCGGGAAACGTGCCGGTGCTGGGAAGGAACGGGTGTGGTCATTGGTTCGGTAAACGGGTCGGATATCAGATATCGGGTTTCAAGTTTCAGGTTTCAGGTTTCAAGTCTCAGATTCTGCCTCGAACGTTTTTGCCGCCAAGACGCCAAGGCGCAGAGACGCCAAGAAATGCCGTTTAAGAGTTGATTTAGTGCGTCATTCTCCTGATCCTTTTGCAGATTCCACCTGATGCTCTATGCATATCCCAACGAGTTGAGTTCCTGTTCATTTCTCAACTGAGCTGTCTGTATTTACTCTGCATCTAGGCGTCTTGGCGTCTTGGCGGTGAAATGTTGGTCACCGATACCCGGCGCTCGTTAAGGAATGATTTCCTGGCCCGCGGCGTCGCGGCGCAACTGTTCAATGATCGAACGCAGCGCGGGTGCGAGACTGCCATTAGGAGCCAACGCCAGATACTTCTCATAAGAAGCTAGAGCTTCCTTGTACTTCTGCTGTTTCTCGTAAGCGGCTCCCAGCAGCTGATAGATCACTGGCTCTGAGTCGGAGAGTTGTGCCAGCGCTTTTTGATACTCAGCAATCGCTTCCTCATGCCGACCGTTTTCTTCGTAAAGACGAGCGAGCCCGACATGGGCTTCCGGCTGCACGCCTTTTCCTTCGCGGATGGCGCGGCGAAATGAAGCGATCGCTTTGTCCTCAAAGGCGCCTTCGCGATGAAGGCGGCCTTCTACCGCTGACGCCTCTGCGTAAATTGGACGACTTCGGCGCGCAGCTTCGATCTCCGCGAGCGCATCGTGATATTCGTTCAACTCCAGGAGGACACGCGCAAGTCCCACACGGGCGGCCGGATAAGCCGGACGGAGCTTTAACGCTTCGCGATAGATTTCCGCGGCTTGCCGTTGCGCATCTTCAGTCCGGGCTTGCTCGCGCGTTGTTTCCGCGCGTTGAAAAGCAAGTTCAGCAGGATCGGTTGAGCGTACAAGCTTAACTGCAACAGTGCGTTTGCCAGGCAGGAGAGGAATGGTCGCTTCCTTGAAGCCGTTCGCCCGCACCCGCACGGTGTGCCGTCCGGGAGTAACTTTGGTTATTGCTAGTTTACCGGATGAGTCAGTAGTGCCACGTCTGATTTCATCAAGCCAAACAATCGCATTGGGCTCACTCGTGATTGTTAATGCCGGGGTGCCAGCTCTTTGTGCCGAAGTGGTAGCGCTACAAACAATCAGGCTGAGCAGGGCAACAAGAGTTCTGCGGTAAGAAGAAAAGAACGGAGGTAAGCCCACCGATTGTCGATTGTCGATTGCCAATTGCCGATTTCCCATTGTCAATTACCGTTCGCGGAAGCCGTTTGCACAAAGGAAACGTTCCGATTTCAAGCAAATGTGATTTCGAACATGCCAATCGGCAATCGCGGATTCAATTGCTCTATTCTTCTTCCTCGTCGCCTATCACTCGTCGCTTGCGAATCGTCGAATCACCCGGGGGCGACCCGCTCGGCTGCGCGGTAACCGCCCTCGTTCCCACTGCGGATCGAAAGTTCCCATTAATGTCGTAGAGCCGTTCATACTGGAGACGATTGCGCACCACGCCTTGCACGTAACCGCGCGTTTCCTTGAACGGGACAGCTTCAGCCCACTCATCAATTTCCAGAGGCAGCGACGTGCGCCAGTTAACCGCGCGTCCCGGTCCGGCGTTATAAGCCGCCGCGACATATTCGATGCGTCCAAACTTATCGATCTGATCTCGCAAATAAGCTGTGCCGAGTTGAATATTGAGTCGCGGTTCAAACAGAGACTCAGCCGTGATGCTGCGATCGACGCCATACTTTCTTGCCGTCAAGGTCGCCGTCGGCACTAACACCTGCATCAACCCATAGGCGCGGGCCGGCGATTTCGCTCGCGGATCAAACACCGTCTCCTGGCGAATCAAACCAGCGACTTGATAAGGATCCAGATTACGCGCGCGCGATTCCTGCACAATGATGTCCCAGTAGGCGAGCGGGTAAAACACGTCCCATTCGGCGCGCGTCATTTCCTCCGGCTTCATCTGCGAATAATCCGGAAAACTTTTCTTGAGCGTGTTAAGCGCGCGCACGTTGTCTTCCTGGTGACGATAGACTTGCGCGATCGCCAGGTTGACCTTCGGACTATTTGGTCCGGCCTCGGCAGCCTGTGCTAATTCCTCGAGGGCCCATGCATCGAGGCCGACCTTATTCAATTGCTCGGCCTTTACGATACGCGCATCTTCCGCCGCTCCGGCGGTCTCCTCGGCGACTGAGACTGTCTGCAGGTTGGCAATCGCGCGTCCTACCACTGAATCGGCCGCAAAGGTCTGTTGCCCTGCGTTTCCTTTCATCGCGTTCAAACGCTGGTTCGCAAGGTAGCCATACCAATTCGCGTCGTAACGGCCAAGGACGGCCTGATAGAGGGCGCGAGCCTCAGCAGGTTTTCCGGAGCGTTCCGAATCACGTGCAGCCCAGTAGCCGGCACGACCGCGATTATCGTTGTTCTTGTCGACGTAATAAGCGAGATGTTCTGTCAGGAGTTTTGCTGACTCAGAAAAATTACGGGCTTCGTGGGCCTGCCAGGCAAGATCAAACTGGACCTGCACCACTTCGACCGAACCGGGCGCAGCGTTAATGGCGGCGCGCTTGAAATAATCAGCATCGGCGTCGTTCTTGGCGTCTTGAGCAATTTGGGCGGCGCTAACCAGCGCGCGTGGCAGAAAACTGCTGTCGGGAAACGAACGACGCAACTCTTCAACGGTCGCTCGTACTTGTTCCCATTGGCGGGTGCGGGCGTGGACTTGAGTGAGATAGAAAAGCGCTTCGGCCCGTGACTCACCCGCAGAGGAAGGAATGTTACTGAGAACGGACACTGCTTCCGTGCGCCTGGCGTTTGCCGCAGCAATTCCACGACGCAACTGATTCGCTGTGTTGGCCAAACCGGGAAACTTCGAGAGGGCCTCCGTGTAAGCCTGGTAAGCGTCGTTATAACGCCTGGCCTCAAACAACTTCTCAGCGCGAGCGCTCGCTTCAGCTTCATTGAGCGGCGCTAGCGTTGACGATAGTTGGGGAATCATTATCTGGGCTGTCGCGCTTTCAGACGACGCCGGGGCGAAGAAATAGATTCGGCGGTACGCTTCTAAGGCGCGCGCGTTGTTCCCACTTTGTGCAGACGATTTAGCTGACAGCAAGAGCGCTGCGGCATCGTCTTGCTTCGTGAGATCTTTCAGGAGTGTCGGAACCCCCGCACCCTGGCCTGACCTTAGAAGAATTTCTCCTACACGCAACGTCGCTTCACGAAGACGAATTGAACTGGGATGCGTTCGAATTAGTTGTTCATACACTGTGCGGGCCAGAGTAGTTTGCCCGGTCTGTTCCAAAGCGTTAGCGCGCATGAAAAGGGCGTGATCACCAAGCGAGGTGTAGTCCTGGATCACATTCGTATCGAGCAGCGTCGCTGCGCCGGCGTAATCATTTGCCTTCACCTTGATTCGGGCGCGCACGAGCCGAGCCAATCCGGCGGCCTTGGTGCGGGGAAACTCCGCCTCCATTCGCGCCACAACTTCTTCCGCGGGCAACTGGTCCCGCCGCGTTTGCGCACGTAGATTCTCAATGGCTTTAAGTTCTGCAGGAGTGTTTTGCTGCGTGAAACAACTAGCCGTGAGGAAGGCCGGAACCGTGGCGCCCAACACGACGGCCACACCCAGCACAATGAGAATGAAACGCTTCTTGCCAGGCAAACCTGTCATTTTTCCCCCCAAAGAAATCAGGCCCGAAACCTCCTGAAGTTTAAAAAAGAAGAGTCCCAAGTCTCAAGGCCGCTTGCAGAAGACTTTGGTCTTGAGACTTGAGACTGAAACCTTAGACGGATTTTTACGCGGAAACAGTTGCTCCCGGATAAGCGTTGCCGAGTTTGGCGGCGTCACCTTCAGCAAGAGTGTTCACCAGCTCATGATGGAAGTAGTCATAGCTCTGCGCCACCTCCGGCTTCACGCGTTTGTCATACATGTCGCGTGAGCGGTCAATGTATTCCCGCAAACGGTCGTAAAGATCACTTTGCGCGCGCCCTTCCTGGACCTTTTGTTCGTTATAGAGTTTGATTTCCGAGACGAGCAGCCGCGCAAAGCGGCGGGCGTCTACATGTAGCCGCCGTTCTTCCTCGCCCGACACGCTAACCGGAAGTTCAACGTCTGCGCCATAACGCCGCCTGGCTCCACTGGGACCTGCTGACGCATCCGCGCTCGTATCTATGGACGGCGCTGTTTCTGTTCCTACGTATTCCGGAACGGGTTCGAGTCCGGCAGGCACGATAGCAGTAGTGAGTTCGGCCGGTGCGGCCTCTGCCACCATCTCAGCTGAAACTTCTTGAGCTGGCCCTTCGTGAACCTCGGTCTCCGCTGCAACAGCTGGTTCGAGAGCGGCATACTCGCGCTCGGGTGCAT
Source organism: Pyrinomonadaceae bacterium (assembly GCA_051002415.1). Lineage (GTDB taxonomy): Bacteria > Acidobacteriota > Blastocatellia > Pyrinomonadales > Pyrinomonadaceae > PSRF01. The sequence continues at coordinate 912 of JBPCMI010000044.1, read as the reverse complement.
AACTGCTAACTGCGGCTTCCGGAGTTGCTTCCTGCTGTTCAGGTTGCGTCGCGGGCGCCTTTGCTGGAGCTTGTGCAGCTAAAAGATCGACAGACATCCCTGACATCTGCACAAGAGTTTCCAAAGCTTCGAGATTAATCGCTTCGGAATCAAGTGAACCTGAATCGGCGTAGAGCACTGCCACGGCGCGCTTCCGCACGTTGAGCGGAATGCCGACAACTCGCTGCGGAGCCTCCTCCCCCAAGCGGTTGAGCAGAACATGATTCTCAGCGTGAGAGTGAGCACCGCCGCTCCACGTTGCGCGCGACCTGGTCACGTCAGAAAGCAGATTGTCGCCGGATAGCGGAATCGAAATCTGTTGCACGGCGCTATCGCCCACGCTGCCTTCAAAGCCGCGTGCGCGCCAACCAATTGCGTTGTCGCCTTTGATGGCGAAGAAAGCGACGCGCGGCGCAAATGAGGCTGCGCGGTTTACGAGCGTCTTCAGGATTTCACCCTGCGAACCCTGTTCGCCCATTTCAGTTACAGCGGCCTTAACAATCGCCATGTCACTTGAGGCCTTGGCGCGCGCCGATTCTGAGGCGGCCAGATCGATTCCCTCATCGTGGGCGGCTTTCAGGTGCTCCATAATCGAAGCCGCAACGGAGCCGTCCAGTTGCACTTCACTCTGGCGATCGAGGAGTTGGGTAAGAGATTCGTTGAGCCGGCTTTGCAGCTCGGCAATTTCCTGCTTAACTCCGCCCAGGCGCCCTTCGATATAGCTTTCTATCTCTTGGCGCAGGCTTTCTTCCAGTTTTCCACTGACCACAGTTGTTTCCTCCATTGCTCGGGTCGCAGGAATGACCCAGGTTCCTTAGGCGGGGTACTAATATGGGTCAAAACGCTTTCCAGACAGGCCTTGCAGGACCGCAC
>JBPCMI010000043.1:0-12291 GCA_051002415.1 Pyrinomonadaceae bacterium | reverse complement strand
GATAAACGCTGTCCACTTGCGACGTCAGGCGGCAGGCTTTTTCCATGCGGGCAACATGCAGCAGACACAGCTGAACGGGAAACGTGGCCAGGCGCGACTGCCGCGCACCGCCGGGGTTGCCGCGGTAAAACGATTGTTCGATGAGTTGGGTGAGCGTTATAAAGATCGGCCCGGCGGCTACACTCGGATCTTCAAACTCGGCAAGCGCGTAGGCGACAATGCTGAGTTGGCGATCATTGAGCTGGTAGACAATCCCCGCGAAATCGAAGCGGTCGAGGCGGCGAAGAAACGAAGTAAGTCTTCCGGTCAGAAGAAAAAGAAACCTGCTGACACTCGGGCCGCCGCGCCGGCCGCCACAAAACCAGCGAAAGTTGAGGAGGCTCCAGCTCCAGAAGTAGAAGCCGCGCCAGCTGAGAGCGCTGCCGAAGAGATTCCTGAAGTGGAAGCGGAGTCGGGTCAGTCAGAGGAAGAGGCAAAGTAGTAACACCTGACAATGGACCGGTTTCGATTCGCTGCCACACGCAGTTCGGTCGGCATAGGCCCCAATGGACCATCGGCATCAGCAAACCGAGTCTTTTGGGGCTCGTCACTTTGAGGAGTTTTCCTATTGCCTGAAGCCAAACCAACAAAAATGAGCGAATCCGAGAGTCTTAACGAAGAGTCTGATGTGCAGGTCGATGTGGAGTCGCGAGAGTCCTCTCAGCCAAATCGTCGCCGCCGCGGGCGCTCGCGCCAAATTGATCCGTCTGTGAATATGGATGAGCTGCGCGCCCTAATCGATCTGATTCAGGATAATGACTTCGCTGAATTTGAGATTGCGCGCGAAGGGTTTCGCTTACACGTGCGTCGGGGCGCTACAGCGCCGGAAAGCGGTCGCAGTGACACCGGTACTTCCTTAAGCGAAATTGCTGAACAGTTAGGGGGAGGAGCTCCGCCTGCGGCTGGATCCTCTCCGTCACATCCGCGGGCTCAAGCAAAAAGCGCCGCGTCAGAGGATCAGGATCTGCACATGATTCCACCTCCGATCGTTGGTACTTTTTATCGCTCACAGTCTCCGAATGCGGACCCCTTTGTGAAGATTGGCAGCAACGTCGAACCCGAAAGCATCGTTTGTATTATCGAAGCGATGAAGTTGATGAATGAGATTCAAGCGGAGACGTCCGGCGAGGTAGTAAAGATTTACGTTGAGAACGGCCAGCCGGTCGAGTACGGTCAACCGCTTTTTGGAATCAAGCGATAGCGTTCAAATTGGCGCCCATTGTCTCCGCTCCACGTCGGATGCAGGAACATTGGGCGTTAAGTTTTGATGTAAAACCAGATGAGTTCAGAGAATCGAAAATTCAAGAAGATTCTGATTGCTAACCGGGGGGAGATCGCCTGCCGGATTATCTGGACTTGTAAGGAGATGGGCATCCGCACAGTCGCCGTCCACAGCGACGTGGATCGTGATTCATTACACGTGCGGTTTGCTGACGAAGCCGCTTGCATTGGACCGGCGCCCTCAGCGCAGAGTTACCTAAACATTCCCGCCATCATCAGCACCGCGGAAATATTTAACGTCGACGCGATTCATCCAGGCTATGGCTTCTTGGCAGAGTCGTCTTACTTCGCGGAAATTTGCGAGGCGTGCAACATCAAGTTCATTGGACCGAAGTCGAACATAATTCGCCTGATGGGCGACAAAATCGAAGCACGGCGAGTGATGAAGGAAGCCGGTTTGCCGGTGTTGCCCGGTAGTCCCGATCCGATTTCTTCCGAGGCTGAGGCCAGGAAACTCGCCAACGAAATAGGCTTTCCCGTGATCGTTAAAGCTTCGGCGGGCGGTGGCGGCCGCGGCATGAGGATCGTGCGCTCCGCCAACGAACTGGGTCACGCCCTTGAAGCTGCATCCACAGAAGCCGCTGCAGCTTTTAAAGATGGCAGCGTCTACATCGAACGTTATTTGGAGCACCCGCGGCACATTGAAATTCAAGTGCTGGCCGACGAATACGGCGACTGTATTCACCTTGGGGAGCGCGAGTGCTCGATCCAACGCCGCCATCAGAAACTTCTGGAGGAAGCGCCGTCGCCGACCCTGTCGGCGGCGCTGCGCACCGAAATGGGAAATGCCGCGGTGGCGGCGTGTAAGAAGTTGGGATATTCGAGCGCGGGAACCGTCGAGTTTCTCCTCGACCAGGATAACCAGTTCTACTTCATGGAGATGAACACCCGGATTCAGGTGGAACATGCCGTCACCGAGATGGTGACCCTGGCCGACATCGTGCGCAATCAAATTCGAATCGCTGCCGGGGAGCGACTGGGTTATACCCAAGACGATCTGATGATCGTCGGTCATGCAATCGAGTGCCGGATTAATGCCGAGAATCCCGAGACCTTCGCGCCGTCGCCCGGGACTATCACGGCTTTTAACCTGCCGGGCGGACCGGGGGTGCGAGTCGACACCTACGTCTATTCCGGTTACAAGGTGCCGCCTTTTTACGACTCAATGATTGCCAAGGTCATAGTTCATGCGCGAACGCGCGAGCTCGCTATTGCTCGCATGAAGAGAGCCCTGGAGGCGATGGTGGTGGAAGGTATCAAGACCACGATTCCGTTGCATTTGAAGATCATGGAAGATCCTGCATTTCAAGTGGGAGATATCTCTACTAGTTTTATGGAACATTTTCTCCAGCGAAATGGAGTGAAGAAGAACGGAGCACTGACAACTGCGCGCTGAGCGTTTGCTGTTTATAGCCCGAATGCCTATAATAATCGACTTTTCCGGGGGTCAGTTTCGTCTGTGAGGTGAATCAAATGCCATTCGCAATTATCAAAACCGGCGGCAAGCAATTTGTAGTGGAACAGGGAAGTACGGTACGGATTCCTTCGCTGGCAGCAGACCCGGGAAAATCGATCGAGATTGATGCTTTATTGACTGGTGGTGCAGAGGGATCCCCGGTTGTAGGCGCGGCTAAGATCTCCGCGACTGTCATCGAACACGGACGGGGCACGAAGTTTTTAGTGTTTAAGAAAAAGCGCCGCAAGCATTACAAACGCACCCAGGGACACCGCCAGGGTTATACAGCGATACGAATTGATTCGATTGGCTAACGGAATTGCCAATTGGCAATTGCCAACTGCCGATTTGAGAATTGTGCTGTTGAGGTTGACGTTTTTGACTTTAAGAAAGTTCGCGGTAGTTCGCATTGTTACACCGGCAATCGGCAATCGAAAATCGGAGTTGATTTATGGCACATAAAAAGGGAGTTGGCTCATCTCGAAACGGCCGCGACTCGCAGTCGCAGAGATTGGGTTTGAAAAAATTCGGCGGCGAACGTGTACTGGGCGGTAACATCCTGGCGCGGCAGCGCGGCACCAAGTGGAAACCCGGAAAGAACGTCGGTCGCGGAAAAGACGACACACTCTTCGCGCTAATCGAAGGTGTTGTGAAGTTTGAAGACAAAGGTCGCGGTGGCAAATTTATCAGCGTCTACCCCTTCGAACAAGCGTCTCCCGCTTAGGTGACGCAAGGAGATTAGTCTCATGCGACGCCGGGGCGAGGTAATTGACTAGCCTGGCGTCGCTTTCGATTTAAATGTTTATTGACCGCGTTAAGATTCACTTACAGGCAGGGCACGGCGGTAACGGCGTTACAGCTTTTCGGCGCGAGAAGTTTGTTCCGCGCGGCGGTCCGTCCGGCGGTGAAGGCGGACGCGGCGGTGATGTCTGGATAATTGCTGACTCTTCCCTGAATACACTGCTTCACCTCCGCTACAACCCCGAACATATTGCCGACCGTGGCATGCACGGCGAAGGCTCGAAACGCTCAGGACGCGATGGCGAGGATGTTTTCGTCCGCGTCCCGGTTGGCACTCAGATCTTTGAAGTCACTAGCGGAGAGTTATTGCAGGACCTAACCGTGGACGGGGCCAGGTGGCTCGCGGCTCGCGGGGGGCGGGGCGGCTTTGGGAATTCGCACTTCGCGACTTCGACTAATCGCGCGCCCCGGTATCACCAGGACGGCAGTCCCGGCGAAGAACTGGACTTGCAGCTTGAATTGAAGTTGCTTGCTGATGTCGGCCTCGTTGGTTTTCCCAACGCCGGCAAGTCGACTTTGATTTCTACTATCTCCGCGGCCAAGCCAAAGATTGCCGACTATCCTTTCACGACCCTCGAACCTAATTTGGGAGTGGTTGATCTTGGCGACTTCCGCACCTTCGTGGTTGCCGACATTCCTGGTCTTATCGAAGGCGCCCATGAGGGCGCGGGCCTTGGTGATCGGTTTCTGCGCCATGTGGAACGAACGACGTTGTTGCTTCACCTGATTGATGTGTCGTCATTCTCAGGAAGAGAAACTGTTGACGACTATCGCACTGTGAATCACGAATTGGCGGCGTACAACCCAACCCTGGCTGAGCGGCCGCAAATCGTGGTCGCGACGAAGATGGATGCTTTGGAAGATCCCGAGAGACTGGAATCTTTGAAGCAGGCGGCAGCGGCAGATGGATACGACTTCTACGCCATCTCAGCGGTGACAAATCAGAATGTTCGTGAGTTAGTAAATGCAGTGGCGGTGAAGCTCGACGCATTGAAACGCGCCGCTCAGGAAAACTCAGTTGTTGAGTTGGCGTTGTCGTAGTTACGAGAATGACCGCCAACCGGTCTGAGTGGTTGGAAAGTTGGCGGAAAGAATGAGTGGCAAGAAACGGATTGCTCTTTACGGCGGCACGTTTGATCCGGTGCACCGGGGCCACCTGGCGGTAGCCAGAACGATTGCGCAGATCTTTGAGATTGACGAATTGCTGTTTGTGCCGGCCTGGCTCGCGCCCCACAAGCGCACTCGCGATGTAACCCCGGCGTTACATCGCTATGCGATGTTGGCATTGGCAACTCAGCAAGACGTGCGCTTGCGCATTTCGAGTTTCGAACTCGAGGCTCCTGATCGCAGCTATACCGTAGAGACTCTGACGCACTTTGAGACTGAGCTGGGCAGCGACGCTGAGCTGTTTTTCCTGATGGGCGCTGATTCCTGGTCTGAGATTCAAACCTGGAGGGAATGGGAGCGCTTGTTAATGATGGCGAATCACATCGTTGTGACTCGCCCGGGTTACCAGCTTGAGCTTGCGGGAATGCCCAATGAAGTGCTTGAGCGAATCGTTGATACGCGAGTGGGACAGGAAACAGCAGGAAGAAAATCTACCGACCCGGGTAAGCGGATCTTTTTTACCGATGCAGTGCAACTGGAGATTTCGGCGACGGAGATTCGACGTGCAGCGCGAGAGGAACAGTTTGAAAGACTAGTCGAGTTAGTACCCAAATCAGTTGCTGATTACATAACTAAATACGAGCTATACCGAGAGACGAATGAATCCTAATTCAACTGCTAAAGAACAATCATTAAATCCGACCACAGTTACCCATCACGAACCGAAGCGGAAGGCGGCTGAGCAACGTCCCGAGCTTGACGAGCGCATCATGACGGCCCTGCAAGCCGCAGGAGACAAGAAAGCTCTGGATCCGGTGGTGCTCGACCTGCGCGAGATTGCAAGCTTCACAGATTTCTTTGTGATCACTAGCGGAGCAAATGAACGCCAGGTGCAAGCAATCGCCGACGAAGTGTTGGACCGACTCAAGAAAGAAGGACATCCCGCCGCGCGTGTCGAGGGCCGGAAGACGGCGGAGTGGATCTTGTTGGATTACGGCGACTTCATCGTCCACGTCTTCGCTGACAAAGCGCGGAAGTTTTTTGACCTTGAGAGGTTATGGCGCGAATCAAAACGGCTGGAGTTGCCGTCGTCGCTCGTCGGCCAGACTAGCTCTTTGAGAACCGAATGATCGAGATCGTTGCGGAGTCTGAAGCGATGCAGGAGGCCGTTGGTCTTGCCGAGCGTGTCGCTGCTACTGACGCCAATGTTCTCGTGACCGGAGAATCGGGTGCAGGCAAGGACGCCCTCGCCTTCTACATCCATTCGCGGTCGTCGCGCGCGATGCAGCCGTTCGTGAAAATCGGCTGCGCGACGCTCCCCGCAGAATTGCTCGAAGCCGAGCTCTTTGGATACGAGCGCGGTGCCTTTACGAGTGCCAGCGAAGCAAAGCCGGGCCGTCTGGAAGCAGCGCATAAAGGCACAGTCGTACTCGACGAAATTGCGTATCTGTCGAACGACTCACAGGCGAAGCTGTTGCGTGTGATTGAAACTCGCGAATTCGAACGCCTCGGTGGCCGGAACACGATCAAAGTCGACGCGCGCTTACTGGCGCTTACGAATGTCGATCTAACGAAAGCGGTCGCGAGGAAAAACTTTCGCGAGGATCTGTTTTATCGTTTGAATGTAGTCCACATTCAAGTACCGCCCTTGCGTGAACGCATTGCCGATTTACCGAAGCTGACTGCTTTCTTCGTGCGCACATATGCGGTGAAACATGGTCGTCACTTAATCACGGTCGCTCCTGAAGCAGTAGCGCTGTTGAGCGAATACGAGTTTCCGGGAAACGTTCGGGAATTGGCGAACACAATTGAGCGCGCTGTGATCTTTGCAACAGGTAAGCAAATCGAAGTGGCTGATTTGCCCGCCGCCATTCGCGCAGCAGTTTCAGGCGGGAGACATGGGCGGCAACCGCGTTCGCTCGCCGAAGTTGAAGCCGATTATTTGCAGGAGACATTGGCCACCACCGGGGGCAACAAGACAGCGGCGGCGCGCATTTTAGGAATTAGCCGCAAGAACCTGTACGAGCGGCTGGAGCGACTGGAAAAAGGATCGGGAGATGTCGAGAAGAGGATAGACGGACAAGACGGCGACAGTCAGTGATAGCTAAGACAGGAGAACCCGGGCCGGACTTCCTTGTCGCCGGTGCTAACCCATGCGGTTGCGACTGATTTGGACAGGCAAGACGAGGGACGCCCGACTGCGTGAGTTGCAGTTGGATTACGAAAAGCGACTATCTCATTTTGCGCGTTGTGAAATTGTAGAAATTCGCGAGAGCGCAAGCGCCGGAATTACGGCGGGCATCGATAGAGATTCAAAAAGCATCTCAGACCGGTTATCTAACGGGTCTGTAACTGTGCTTCTAGATCCCGAGGGTAGTAGTTGGAGTTCGCCGGAACTGGCGGCTCAGATTCAACGTTGGGAGAACCAGGGGACGAAAGAGGTTGCGTTCATAGTTGGCGGTCCTTATGGCGTTTCGCCTGAGCTTACCGCTCGCGTGCAACAGCGCTGGTCGCTGACGCGCTTGACCCTGACACACGAAATGGTCCGAGTGGTTTTATTGGAGCAGCTATACCGGGCTTATACGATCATTCATGGGTTGCCTTATCAAAAGTAATTTGCATTGCTAACTCTCTCAGTTCGCATTCTTCGTAACAAGTAGGGTGGAGGATGAAACGATAATGGAAAAACGAAAAGTCAGAGTATTCCGCGACAAGCTGTTGGGCCGTCGTGAGAGTCTGGTCGGCCAGGTGCAACAGGCGGAACTGTATAGTCGTGAGCGAGACGCTGAGGCGACTCAGGATCCGGCTGACATGGCTGCCAATGCTTATACCAAAGAGCTACTGGTCTCGATGTCCGACAACGATCGCAAGTTGCTAAACTTGATCGATGAAGCGCTCGAGCGGATCGAAGAAGGCAAGTATGCCAAGTGCGCGCACTGTGGCGAGGCATTGCCTGATAAGCGGCTTGATGCGGTGCCCTGGGCACGTCACTGCGTCCGTTGTCAGGACTTGCAAGAGCGCGGGCTACTCGGCGAGGACGACGAATAGAAGTTAGACAAACAGAATGACATAATGCCGGCCTCCCAATGATTTTGGGAGGCCGAGCATTTTAGTAACCGCTCACCCGGTGCCTTTCCATGTTGCTCACCAAAACGACCGATCTTATTGTCGATGGCTTGCTGGCGCTCGTCTATCCGCAATGCTGTGCTGTCTGCGAGGGAAGCGTCGAGAAACGTCATCTAGGAAGTGCTTGTGCCGGTTGTTGGGAGGGGACGCACCTTTTTACTGAGGCGGATACGATTTGTTGGAAATGCGGTGCGCCATCCCCGGGGGCGATCGACCCGCAAAAAAGGAACACCGTAAGATGCAGGCGTTGCGATGATGACCACTTCACGGCTGCACGCGCATGCGGCGCGTATGAAGGGGCACTCTGCGCTGCGGTGCTCGCGCTGAAGCGCGAACCAAATGTCTCACAACAGCTGCTAAACTTGCTGGCACAAACTCAACGGCGCGGGCCGCTAGCACAGGCAAGTCGAGTGCTGCCAGTTCCCCTTCATCCTGATCGAGAAAAGGAGCGTGGGTTCAATCAGGCCTCCGTGATTGGACGGCAACTTGCGCGGCGCGTGAGGTTACCGTTTGATAATCAGAGCCTGATTCGCACAACTCCCTCAGGAAAGCATCGTGCCGGGATGGATGCTACTGGCCGTCGTGCGTCAGTCGCTTCGGCGTTTGCGGTTACTTATCCTCAGCTAATTGCCGGCGAGAAGATACTGCTGGTTGATGACGTATTTACGACTGGAGCCACAGTTTCCGCTTGTGCTGCGGCCTTGATAGCTAGCGGTGCAAGTGAGGTTTACGTCTTAACTATAGCCAGGGCTGTGCGTTATTAGTTATGGGTCTAGCGGCTACCGCCAGAGAGCAATGCCTCAAGCATCCTCTTCCTCATATTCCTGATGGCTTCCAGTAATCCCACCGGCCCAATGATGGGCCCAAATGAGAATTCCCTTTTATCGATCCCTAAGCGTGGGTTAGCGGTGCCCGACCACTTTGTTATGATGCTCCCATGAAAACTTACTATCCGGAAATCGAACCCTTCGACACTGGACGACTAAAAGTCTCTCCGATTCATGAGCTCTACTACGAGCAATGTGGCAATCCCAACGGCAAGCCTGCCGTGTTTCTGCATGGCGGGCCAGGTAGCGGTATCGTTCCCGACTACCGGCGCTTTTTCGATCCAGCGGCTTATCGCATTGTCCTCTTTGAACAGCGCGGCGCGGGCCGCAGCACCCCGCACGCGAATCTCGAAGACAACACGACGTGGGACTTGGTCGCAGATATCGAGCGTCTCCGTGAACAGCTGGGAATCGATAAGTGGCTGGTGTTCGGCGGTTCCTGGGGCAGTACGCTTTCTTTGGCCTACTCCCAAATACATCCGCAACGATGTACTGCTCTGGTCTTGCGCGGCATCTTTCTTTGTCGACCTAAAGAGATCGACTGGTTCTATCAGGAAGGACAGGGAGCGAGCGCTCTCTTCCCCGACATTTGGCAGGAGTACGTCAAGGTCGTTCCCGAAGCTGAGCGTGACGATATGTTGCAGGCTTATCACCGGCGCTTGATGAGCGACGATGAGGCGGTGCAGATGGAAGCGGCCAAGGCCTGGGCGATTTGGGAAGCGAGTACGTCCAAATTATTTTTTGATCAGGATTTGATTGACCATTTCGGCTCCCCGCACACGGCGCTTTCGCTCGCCCGCATCGAAGCTCACTACTTTGTGAACAATGCGTTCTTTGATACTGACAACTACCTAATCGAAAACGTCGATAAGATTCGGCACATCCCGGCGGTCATTGTTCAGGGCCGCTACGACGTGGTTTGTCCCATGATGAGTGCCTGGGATCTGCACCGAGCCTGGCCCGAAGCGGATTTCAAAGTAATCCCCGACGCCGGCCACTCAGCCACCGAAAAGGGAATAGTTGATGCACTCGTTGATGCCACCGATCGGTTCAAGACGGCATAGTCTCAGGACTCAGGTCTCAGGTCTCAGGACCCAGGACTCAAGTCTCAGCTACAGTGCAGGGCAATGAGGCTTGCCCTTGAACCTAAAACCCAAAATCCGAAACCCGATTACCTGAGCCTGAGACCTGAGACTTGAGACCTGAGACCCGGGACTAAGACCCGCCACGCGACACTGGGATTTGAGACTTGAGACCTGCGACTAGGGCTTGGGACTTGAGACTTAGGACAGGGCTCGCGTAATATCAACCGCAGGATGAACGGACGCGTCTTAGTACTGAATGCTTCCTTTGAACCTATCAATGTGTGCGCTGAAAGGCGCGCAGTGGTGATGATCTTCAAAGGCGTCGCGCGTGTGGAAGAGCACAACGGCCACATGCTGCATTCTGAGAGACTGTCGATTCATGCACCCTCCGTAATCCGGTTGACGGAGTACAAACACATACCTTTCGAAAGGCGCTCGCTTTCACGTAAGAACATCCTGCTGCGTGATCACTCAACCTGTCAGTATTGCGGTCGCCAGTATACGCCTGCGGAATTGACACTCGATCACGTGATGCCGCGTTCGCGTGGCGGGGAGTCGGCGTGGGATAATCTGGTTGCGTGTTGCAAACGATGCAATCATCGCAAAGGCAGTCGCACTCCCGAAGAGTCGGGGATGCATCTACTGCGGCGTCCCAGAGGTTTCTCGTTACACGTTAACCGTCAGATCATGCGTTATCTCGGGCGCGCTGACGAAACCTGGCGGAAGTATCTCTTCTACGAATCCAACAACGGCGAGTGACGCTTTTTACCGATTGTCGTCGACTCGCGAAATGAGGCAATGATGACTGAAACAATTCTGGCCATCGGTGGACTCGGTACGACAGAGCTCATCGCGATCGCCGTGGTAATTTTTCTTCTCTTTGGAGCGACCCGGTTGCCGCAACTTGCCAAGGCCCTGGGCCAAAGCAAGCGCGCGTTCAAGGAAGGTCTCGACGAAAGCGAGAAGGAAGAACTAAAAGAAGCCCGCGAGAAATAATTCTGCTCTCACGCCTCACAGCTAATCCGCGCGCCGAGCGGCGTACTACAACCTTCCTCAATGAGTCTGCGCTTTGCGTCCTTTGACCAAAGTCGCCTTCACCGAAAACATAAAGTCCGCTTGCTGGCGATCCTTGTCAACTACTCGGGGGATTTCGGCGGCAACTTGAGCGCGGGATTGTTGCGGTACGACCTCCATCCAACGTTTCATGAGAAAGTCGGCAATCAAAGGTGAATTGACGAACTGATCGCCCGAGTCGTAACGGAACTCTTCTATGCGCGATAAGCTCGTTACGGCTTCCAAGCCTGCGTTCTCGGCTGTGGCTTCAATTTCGGAAACGTTAGGAAGTTCTGAGATTAGCCTTTCGATATTTGCTTCATACTCGACACCGCTGTTGTGCAGAACTTCCCAGTAGACAGAAAAAAACTCGCCAAAGCTGGAAGCTGTCGGTAACACTAATGCGACGAGGGCTCCGGGCCGTGCCACTCGCACCAGCTCGCTTACCATGGCGTCGATACGCTCTGGCTTAATTAACGAAGCTTCACCGATCACCACGTCGAATTCATCGTCAGCGAAATTTAGTCGATCTACCCGTCCCGATTGAAACTCTAACGGCGCATTAGCTGCCGTGGCCTTAGCCCGCGCAATCTCCAGGTACTCGTCGCGTTCATCTACACACAGCCAGCTGAGTTTTTCACCCGCTCGTTCCTGAAGTGAAAGAACATGGCCGCCAGTGCCCGAACCGAGATAGAGGGCCCGACCTTTGGAGGGCAGCTCGACGTTTTGGTCAATCAACTCGGCGAATCGCTCACCCCAATCGGTGGCAACAAACAAATCGTGCAGGAAGGCAATTTCTTTGTCTGACTTAATCGTATTCATTCGTTGAAAATCTATTCTTCCTCCAGATAGGTTCGTCCCTTCAGACTCTCGGGCAGGCAAGGCATTTCCTGCTTGGCATTAGAATCATCGTGAACGTAGCGATAACCTTCGCCATAGCCAACGTGTTTCATTAAAGGCGTGACCGCGTTGCGCAAGTGAAGCGGAACGGGTTCGCGCGCGGTCTCGGCAGCGTCGGCGGCAGCTGCATGGTAGGCGCGCTTGATGGAATTAGACTTCGGCGCGTGGGCCAAATAGATAGTCGCTTGAGAGAGGGGGAAAAGACCTTCAGGCAGGCCGATCAGCTGCACAATGTCGGCAGCCGCAGCCGCTTGCACCATGGCTTGGGGATCAGCAAGACCGATGTCTTCGGAGGCAAGGATGCATAAGCGGCGTGCAATGAAGATTGGATCGGCGCCGCCTTCAATCAGACGGGCCAGCCAGTAGAGCCCGGCGTTAGCATCTGAATTGCGCAACGACTTGATCAACGCGGAGATTAGGTTGTAGTGTTCTTCACCGCCTTTGTCGTAGGCGTAGTGGGCGCGCCCGAGGGCTTCAACGATTGTCTCTTCGGTAATTTTTCGGATTCCATCGTCTCCGGTCGCTGTCGCTTCCACCGCTGCTTCCAGAGCCGTCAACGCTACCCGGGCATCACCCGCGGCAGAATGTGCGATCCGCTTGATCAACTCATCCGGCA
>JBPCMI010000042.1:0-4740 GCA_051002415.1 Pyrinomonadaceae bacterium | reverse complement strand
GTGTGAGGAGAAGTCCGGTTCAACGTTTGACGAGTAGCAGGTGTCCCTGAACTTGAACGACCTCGACATCCTCATTAGCGGCGATGGATGTGCCATCCAAGGACCGTGCTCTCCAGAGTTCTCCTGCAATCAGCACGGCGCCTTCTGGATTTAACTCAGTCTGCGCGTGGGCCCTGGCACCAAGCAACTGAACCGGGCCCATGCCTGATTTTTTGTGTTTCCAGAGTGAGATGCCCGTAATGGCTAGAAATAAGGCAGCTAAGCCGAGGGCCAGGAACAGGTAGGCAGAAGCTGACACGACATTAATGCTTCAGCTGTTTAGCGGAATCCGTGTGATTGTGGAGGGTTCTTTCCACAGCAGACGATCACCAAATTTCATAGGGAGCGAATCAATTTTTTCCCATTGTGACTTGGCGTTGCAACGCAATTGCTTCCTGATTATTAGGATCGATAGTCATCGCACTGGCCGCATATTTCGTCGCCTCGCCGCGGTCGCCCCGATCAAGGAAAATTCTACCGAGTAAAATGTGCGCATCAACCAACTTCGGATCCCAAAAGATAGCGGTTTTCAAAGCGGCTATCGCTGCTTCCTGGTCCCCTCGCCGCAGGTTGATACGACCGCTCAACAGGTAGGCCTCAGCGTTAGTCGGTTCGACCATCACGACTCGATGTAATTCTGGCAACGCCTCATCGTCGCGTCCGGCGCGATAAAGGTCTTTTGCCTTTGCAAGCAAGTCCCCAGTCGGCGAGCGATCAATATTCGCGGCCGCGGCTTTCTTGCGCATCAGATCGGAAACGTCATCTCGATTAAGCACGTCGCGCATCCGCAGAGCGAGGTTGCTGGTGGTCTGTGATTTTTGCCACTCGGTCTGCCACTTCGCATAGTTCTGAAGGTAATGCCTTGCCTGGTCGTCAGCGGCCGTGGCGGCTTCAGCCTTTCCGATCTTCTCGAGCGCCTTTGCAAACAGGAAATAGGCTTGGCCGTCCCGCGGATCAGCGGTAATCACGGGACGGAGTTGTTCGGCCGTTTCCGCGTATTTGCCTGCCAGAAAGAGTGCCACCGCGTAATTGAAATGCACCATCTGATCGTCAGGCGCCGATTCCGCTGCGCGTGATAGGAATGAAGTGCCCTGCTCCAGCAATCGTGATCGCTCAGCATCCTTCTTCTCTTCGCGAGCCGCTTGCACGGCGACAGCGCCGGCATTGTTGTAGATTCCAATCAGCGGCATATCGGCGGAGAGCGGCACCAGGGCAGCCAGAGCGTGACCATGATCGCCAAGCTTCGCGTAACCGAGGCCCGCGTAAAAAGCTGCTTCGGTGTAATGCGGATCCTTCTTTTGCAATTTGGTGAAGCACTCAGTGGCGTCTTTCCACTTTCCTTGAATCATGTAGAAACGGCCAAGCTCGAAAGCGGCTTGCGGATAGACCGCTCCACCGTTCGCGTCGGCATAAAACTTCAAAGCATTCTTGAGATAGTTCTCGCGTTTGGGATCGCGTTCGCTCAACTGGGCGCCTTTAACGTAAGACTCGAACGCCCGCTGCGGAATCTTCGTCGCTTCCTGGACTAATTGATTTTGCGAAAACGGAAGTGCTTTGTCTCGCTGATAGAGAATCTGGTAAGCGAGCCGCCCCTGAATGTTTTGCAGGGTCGTAAGCAAGCCGCCGAAGTCGAATTGCCGCGTGGCCCAGGCGCCATCCAGAACCTCGCCGAGGTTTCGACCTTCGTTCACCTTGATCACGCGGGCAGTAACCTGGACGTAAGCTTCCGTTGCAGACTTGTCTTTATCCTCAGCCGACGGATTCTCAGTTACGTCATAAGTTCCGATCACGATCATCGTCGCTTTCGCTTCACGCGCGAGTTTAATCGCCGTGGCCCGTGATGGAATGACTGTTTGTGGGAGACGTAAGCGCTGATATGCGAGTTCGCGTTCGTCGTTAGAAACCACGAGAAGGCCCGGCTTACTAAGCAACTCGGCGACGGAATCGGCGAAGCTTTCGCCCACCCAGTTGTACTCGGGGCGGTTGGAAGTGTTCTCAAAGGAAAGCACCATGACAACGTCGGAGTTAGGCGCACTCTGCGCAAAAATACTTATTGTGCCGGCACCCGGGAGGGTGCAAAGGAAAATGGCAGACAAAAAGGCGGGCAAGAATCTTCTAGTAACAATATTCAGCATAAATCGCTATAATCCTTAGAAATATCAACAAACACAACGTCCGGAATATGATGCCAAGAACATAATTCCGGTTGGCAATCACTCAAGTAAGACTATCAGACTGTAACAGAAAGGGGAGGTAATTGCCGATTGGCGATTGCCAGGGAATTGCCGATTGCCAATCGATCTCGTCATTCGTGAAGTAAGAGGCTCAGCTCAGCCAGTCGCCTATGAGGTGCTTGTGGGTCATCTTGAATTGGCAATCGGCAATCAACAATCGGCAATCGGCAATCGGCAATTAGCAATCTCCACCACACAAATTCCCTATCACTGACAAGTATCCGTGAAGTCTTCCTGAAATATTCAACCGATATGGGAGGGCAATTATGAACGACCAGGAAGCCGATTTTCAGAAGCTACGCGAAATGATCAAAGACATGGACTTCTGCATGTTGACCACAGTCGATGAGAACAATGATTTGCACAGTCGACCGATGTCGCTCAACGGCGAAGTCGACCCGGCCGGAAACCTTTGGTTCTTTACGAGGGACAATTCGCACAAGGTATTCGAAGTTAAGCGCACGCCAAAATGCAATGTTAGCTTTGCGGATCCAGACAATCACCGGTACGTCTCAATCACCGGGAGTGCGCAACTGGTTAAAGACAAAGCGAAGATTGAGGAACTCTGGAAGCCGCAGTTCAAAGCCTGGTTTCCCAAGGGAACAGAAGAACCAGACATAGCGTTGCTGCGAGTGGGACTGGAAAAAGCTGAATACTGGGACAGTCCGGGAGGCACCGTGGCCCAGGTCATTAGTTTTGTTTCCGCGCTGGTGACGGGTAAGAGCGCAGACTGGGGCGAGAACAAGAAAATCGAGATGACGTGATAGCCGATTGCCAATTGTGTTTTAGGAAGTTGCGCGCCCGCTTTAGCTGACGCTAAACACAATCGGCATCGGCAATGACCAATCGGCAATGCTTAGCTGATTCTCACTCGGCTAATCAGCCTTGTGTCTACTATGCGGCCGTTTGGGAGATAACGGATGACATAAGTTTCGCGATAAAGCCGCCTTCCGACACGCACGACGCGCGTTCGCGTAACCGACCGGCGCCGGTTAGAAATTCTCCGACCATAACGATCACGCTGCCATTGAGCGCTCGACGTGGTCACTACGCTGTTGGTCGGACTTTCAACGGCCTTTGCTTCAGACCCGAGTCCGACCACTCCGATTGAAGCGACAGTAAGTGCTAATCCAAGTAGCCTTTTCATATTTGCTCTCCCTCAAAGTAATTTGACCGGACACCCCCAGCTTGTAGCGGGAGAGTCCGGCCTACTAAGTAAGACACTCGAGAGCTCCAGTTGGTTGCAATATATTTCCGCCCACGGCGTCACGGAAAATTAGCTTCTCACAAATCACTACTCATTTTTCAAAAATGTGCGTTCATCCAGACATGAACATCGCATTTCTGTTGAGAGCCCACGGAAACGGTCTTGGAGACGTACGCTCCCACCAATCCGTGATCGCTAAGACGCCAAGCCGCCGAGGCGCAAAAGACCAAACAGGGCAGATCGAGCGGTGAGCCTCACGATGGACAAATCAAAAGCCATGACCTCGGAACCGAGGATCGGCAGCCCAATCCTCCTTGCGTCTTTGTAACTTCGCGTCGGCGGTGAAATGCTTGATACCAACTTACTACGCCCCGCAGTTGACCATCCAGGGAATCCCAAACTTGTCTGCGCACATGCCAAAGCCAGAGCTCCAGAAAGTAGCCTGGAAGGGCATATCAATTCGACCACCTTCCGACAACGCCTTGAAGATGGCTTCACCCTCGCCCGCGTCTTTAAAGTTGAGGGTGATTTGCATTCCCTTGGGCTGCTCATACTGTTCCGGCGGTGAGTCGGCACACATCAGGGTCGAGCCTCCCACTTCTATCGTCGAATGCAGGATGTTGTTGTAACTCTGCTCAGGCACATGCTTGGCCATCGGCGAATCACCCCAGGTTTGTTTGAAGGTGACCTTGCCGCCGAGTACCTGCTCATAAAACTTGAGCGCCGCCTCGCATTGCCCGTTGAAATTTAAATAAGCATTCAATTGCATTTCTTCCCTCCGTATTTTTCAGGTTCTCTGCGAGCCCAAGTTAGATCGAGGTGTGATTACGCCAAGACGCGAAGACGCCAAGACGCCAAGGAAAAGAACGAGTCCAAAAAGCAGCGTCGTAAAGATTTGGGCTTTACGCAAATGGTTAATTTCAAGCTGTTGATATGTCCTCTGTGTCTTGGCGCGCTTTGGGTCTTGGCGGCTACCAGTTTTTCGGGTTCCGCCTTTAAGTCGAATGAGCGAACCCCGGATCGACACCTGGAAAGGCTTTTTCCGTAGAAAAGCCGCCGCAAACCTTTGGTTTGAACTTTTTGTCTACTCCTCAAACGATTATTATGCACCCGGCAAACCCCCTAAATTGATGTCCGATAGAAGGAGGAACGCGCCGTGCAAACGAAACATGCTTTTCTGCGAGCAGTGACTCACCAGCATCGCCTGGGTTTGGTAATCCTTGCTTTCGCTTTCATGCTGGCGGCTGCACAGTCCAGCGG
>JBPCMI010000041.1:0-16621 GCA_051002415.1 Pyrinomonadaceae bacterium | reverse complement strand
GGCAACAATCAAGAAGGAGTATCCTGGAAGTGGACACTCTTCAAGAAAGATAAACCTTAGTTTCTTGTCTTAAGCTTCGATCTCGCGAATTCTTGTACGAAGCCAGTCTTTGACTTTCCGAGTCTGGCTTCGTTGTCCTCCCCTTCAAGGTCTTCGATGGTGCGCCAGGTAGGGTCAGCGTCGTTAATGCAGGCCAGGGAGTCCTGGAAGGTTGGCTTCGCTTGCCATGGCGTCCGGACCAAGCGCCCGTAGCCGCCTTTTTTCGATAAAACTCAATTCATCTTTCAGGACTTCCAGCATGTCGCGGTCGTCTTTGCCATAGGTGCCGCCTCTAACTCTTTCTGACGTGCTTAGCTGCGCCTGCCGCTGCGAATTTCAATTCTCTCTTTCCTGACCGATCAAAGTGCAATGCAGCTCAGACCCTAACTTTGGCGGCCTTCGCCTTTAACATAAGGCTACTAACGTTATTCTTTGAGTTACCCTGCTTTTGGCTAAGTTCCTTTTTGAATAACCGCGCTGACGCGTCGAGAAAATCATAAGAAGTAACAATCCCGACGAGACGTCCGTCATCAAGTACCGGAAGACAACCAACCCTATTTCGTCGCATGATCTCCAGAGCTTCTAAAGTAGGAGTTGTTGACGAGACCGTGAGGGGCTCTAGCGTCATAATCTCACCTACCGTAACTTTAGGTTCATTACCGGGCGCTCCGTGAGTCAACAGCTTGAGCAACGCCCGATGCGAGACCAAGCCAACTAAACGTCCTTCATTGTCTTCGACTGGGACGTGCCGGATATGTCTCCAGGTCATTACGCTCGCCGCCAGATCCACTAAGTCATCGGGGCGAACCGTAAAGAGATCTGTTGCCATGAACTGTCCCACTGTTTGATAGCTCTGGCTCCAGTCGTCCGATTCACTCACTTCAAGGACCGGCCACAGATGAACGGGTTCCGCACTCTTCTGTCTCATCAGCATTTCTCCCGCAAGTAATCGGTTACGAACCTCGGATGGCCTGTCGTTAGCCACGCTTAGTGACTTCATGATCCATTGGCTCCCGGTTTGACCACTGCGGACGCGATCTTTGATAACACCGAGGTAGCGGTCAGCGTCCGCCGGATCTACCCCCGCTTGTTTAAGCCCTTCCTGCGCCAGGGGGAGTAGATGATCAAGAATAAGAGTTGAAGCTGAATGGGCCCTGCCATCCACCCAGCTAAATTGCGCGTTCAAACCATGACGCGCGGCAGCGAAGAAGTTTGTCTTGGCATCATCAAACGAAATGACCTTCGCTACTTCGCCATATTCGTGGGGCAATGAAAGCATGAGTCCGGCGAAGAAAGCTGTATTGGCAATTTCATCGAGAACTGTTGGACCAGAAGGAAGCGCGCGGTTCTCAATTCTCAAATGCGCAATTCCATTCTTTACTCCGTAGCATGCTCTATTCCACGGCCAAATCGTACCGTTGTGCATACACAGCGCAGTTAGCTGAGGGATCTCATTACGAGCGAGAAGGGAAAGCGGGTTCTCGCTTATCTCGTTGATCATGATCAGCCGAAAGCGAGCTATCTGTTCCTGAAACAGCTCCAGGACCGACTTGTCGAGCCATCTATTGCCAAAACTTACGCGAGTTGGCTGACTCCGGGCCTGCTGCGTCGCGGACCGGGCGTCTGTTGAATGTTGAAACAGCGCAAGTCGGGTCTCTTGCCACAAACGGTGACCGAATAGGAGAGGCGAATTAACCGCAGCCGCGAGTACCGGGGCGGTAATTGCCTGGGCCATGTTGTAGAGGGGCGCGAACTCCTTTGCGCCCACCTGAAAGTGAATCTGAAAACTCGTATTGCACGACTCCATCATGATGTTGTCATGCGTTATGTTGATCTCATCAAGACCCTTAATATGGATATTGAACGGTCCGCCACGAAGTTTGATAACCGAATCATTTAGCTGCTTGTATCGGGGAGATGGCGTTAGGTTGTCGAGTGTCAGATCCGACTTTCTTAGCGTTGGCAGGATTCCGGCCAAGAGCACATCGGCTCCGAAGTTGTTGGCACTTTCTCGCGCTCGCCCCAGCACGTGGTTAAGTTCAGATTCCATTTCGGAGAAACATAACCCGCTGAGGTTCAACGGAGTGAGGTTTGCTTCGAGATTGAATTTGGCAATTTCAGTTGTCAGTCGCGGGTCTCTCGCGTGCGCCAGAACTTCCACGGACACCGGCGCAGGTCTGAGATTCTCGTCAACCAGAAACATCTCCTGCTCTGCACCAATGCGCCGCACACCACTTTCGATGAGATCGTTGTCGAGCATGTAATCAAGTGCGCGAAGATCATCGAGCAGCGCTTTCATGAACGTCTGCACTTTTTCCTCGTCAAACTCTCGCTCTACGTCGTGCTCGCCCATAATCGAATGTGGATTCCTTGATCCTCGTAACTGAATGACGTTCCGGGTTGCCGTTGGCATCAATAGCGTACTCAGCAGTCTTGTCATGTTAGCCGACTGAGACAGCTTCGTGACTCATCACGTCATCGCCGTTGCTAACCGCATCGCACGGGAAGGTTTGAGAAAGACAAAATAGTTTACCGCCAGGCAAGACAACGCGAAGATCGCAAGAAACATGAATCCCCACGTATAAGCTCCCGTCGCATCCCGTAACACTCCCAGGACCAGCGGTGGGAAAAATCCGCCCAAGCCGCCGAATGCCCCTACAAGACCAGTAACCGTTGCCGTATCTTTCGCAAAATACTGCGGTACAAGTTTGAAGACCGCGCCGTTTCCCAGTCCCAACGCCGTGGCCGCGCCCAACGCACCGATCGTAAACGTCGGCATCCATGGGCAGCCCATCAACGCGCCAAGGACAGCTACTGCGATGAAGACCGGCACGAGCACACGAGCACCTCCCAGTCGATCTGCGAGCATGCCGCCGACGGGCCGCATTAACGTTGCCAGTAAGACAAAGCCTGCGGTGCGGAAGCCGGCGTCGGCAGCGCTCAATTTAAAAGTGTCCATGAGCAGACTGGGAAGGTAGATCGCAAAAGCAACAAACCCACCAAATGTTAGGAAGTAAAACAGCGACAGCACCCAGGCGGTCGGCTCGCGACGCAACACCGCAAGATTTTCCGACATTGTTTTTGGCTTCGCGGTGGAGGGAGCATCGTGCGCGAAAAGATAAAACACTGCGGCCAGGATTAGCGACATTGCCGCGAACACAAAGAACACCGGGCGCCAGGATCCAAGCGCAATCGCCAACACGGGAGCGCCAAACACTGCTACGGACTGGCCGATGTTGCCCATACCGTAAACGCCCAACGCTGTCCCTTGCTGATCGGGGGTAAACCATTTTGAAGTGAAGCCGACTCCAACCGGAAACGTTGATCCTGCAATTCCAAGAAACAATCCGAGGCCGATCAATTGCGTGTAACTGTTCGAAAAGCCAATCAGTACAGCGGGAATCGCGGCCAGAAACAGTAGAGCGGAAAATACTTTCCGGCCACCGAAACGGTCGGCCAACATGCCGGCGGGGATTCTTCCCAGCGCGCCGAGCAAAACTGGAATCGCGATCATGAGGCTTTTTGCTTTTGCTGAAAGTCCGTACGTTTGAGCAAAAGTGGGCGCCAGAGCTCCAATCAGTCCCCACACTGCAAAAGAAACAGCAAAGGCACTAGTCGAGAGAAAGAGTGCCCAGGCGGCGCCAGGCTTAAACGGTTTCATAAGTTTCTTCGTCATAGTGAATCAAATACTACTGTGCCAATTTGCTGCAGGTACCGAGTGAGACTGCAATGACCGTACCGATGATTCCTTGAGTTTTTTTGGGGGGATCTAAGTGGAGCGCTGGGACAATTCCCGATAACTCGGGGAATTCTGCGCAGCGTTGGTTAGGTCTTGGTTTATGCAAACTAGTTTGCGTGCGCCGTGAATGCTATTCATTCAGCGCAAACTAACAGTTTGCCCTACCACCTAACGCTTCTTCGTCACATCGTTTGCAGTCGAGTTCAAACCCAATTCGTGACTCTCGGCCAGCTTCGGTCAGCACCCACGACCGCGTCGTAAGAGGCGGCTCGTGACGCATATGTTGAAAGTGTCCGCAATCGAGCGCAGCGCGCCAATCGCCTTGCTCATCGGTTTCAAAACTTATGATTCGACGTTTCAAGAATAGCACTAGAAGGCTGCTAAGCCCGGATCATGATGAGCAGCATTTTGAACTTGGTCGCTGCTTTGACTGCATGAGGTAAATTAGCGGGCAGGGTGATGGTCTCACCCTGCTTCACCTTGAAACCAGAGCCCGCGATCTCGATGTCAGCCTCGCCCTCGGTGACCAGCACAAGCGCATCAAAGGGCGCGGTGTGCTCGCTCAGTCCTTCGCCAACATCAAACGCGAACAGCGTTACGGTACCGCCCTTGTTCTTCAATAGCACACGGCTAACGATAGAGGCATCCTGGTATTGCAGAAGTTCGGAAAGGGCTTTGACTTCGCCAGGCATGGCTTTGGTAGCAACTTGGTTGTTCATTAGACACTCCTCTTTAAAAATTCAGGACAAGGTCGCCGTTCAAAATTTCTTCGCAAAGATAGCCACCGCGCCCAGTAGGTGCCGTTGACGCCGGAATACGGACCGCATTTCCAACACTCGCTGTCGAGCCTCTGAATCGTGCATGAGATTCCAAGCAAAGCGCAAAGCCCCCGCGAGACCTTCATCGCGGATCAGCCGGCCGGGCTCCAGGAGACTCATCGGCGCGGTGTCCACTGCTTGGACTGAAAACCCTTCCGACTGCAGAAGTGAACTCCACTCCGACACAGACAGTGGTCTAACACCATGATGGACGACGCCGGTGAGGGCTCGTTCTGTCTCTTTCTTTTTAGTCGCGTCCAGACTGTCAGACATGAGACACATCTCATGAATGCCGTAGCGACCACCGCTCTTAAGTAGACGGTAAGCTTCGCGCACGATCTGGCGTTTCACTTCTTCCTTCTGCATCGTAAGCATGGCCTCGCCATAAACAACTGTTGCGCATTCATCGGGAAGGCCAGTGTCAGAAGCGTTTCCAACTATGCAGTGCTGCCGTTCGCCCTGAAGGTAGGCCCTGACACTTTTCGCCGCTGCTTCATCGCGTTCAATTGCCGTATAGGAGGCAGGGCTTGACTTAAGTGTAAGCCGAGCAGTGATACCCATGCCGGGAGCGAACTCAACAACATCATCGCCGCGCTGAACATTGATCATCTTAAGCAGGCGGCGAGTGAGCTCCATACCACCCGGTCGCAGCACGCGCTTACCCAGACGTGCCAGAACCCAGTGACCCGGCATCTTCTCAGTTTTTAGTCCCTTTTCCATGGCAAGTCTCGTCGTGTTTTCCAATCCCGCCTCCTTATGCGAACAGAAAAGTCCCACAAGTGCTTTGGCAATGATCGTGCCGGGTGTTGTTGCGAGGGTTTTGGAGAGCTCGTCGAAGGAATTGGGTGAATTGACGTCAGTAATGGCGGAATCCTGCGCACTCGCGGGCTGAGGTTAATCTCGTGGGGCTTTGCACAAAAAGTTGGGGTTTGACCAAACCGAGCTGGAAATTGGACAGGCCCGGAGGGCCGACAGTCAATAGCCACGCCCGTGAGGGCGTGGGAAGTGCAGCCCAAACGAGTTATAGCGCCGAAGGTGCGACAGTTTCAAATAGTCGTGGCTGAAAGGTTTACGAAAGGACGTAAACGCTGTCGCGCCTTCGGCGCTCCGTTTTTTGATGGGCGGTCAAGCCCATGCCCTCACGGGCGTGGCAATTAACTGGCGGCCCTTTACGGGCCGCAATCTCATCGCAACTACCCCGAATCGCTGACTTCTTGTGCAAGGCAATGCCAGTCAGAATCAGTGACCGCGCCCCGAGATGTTCAAGCAATATTTCCAACGTCGTCGAGTAAAAACCCGAATGCTTGGGTTTGAGAACGAAGTAATCATCTTCGTCCGGCAAGACAATTTCCACGAAAGCCTTTCCTCGCACTTGATCCTCAAGACAATGCGAAACGATCTTGTTGAGGTCGGATTGCCACTTGCCGAAGTTATCGTTGACATAGATCGCCGGGACGCCCGCCCGTTTTGCTGCGCGCTTGAGTTCCGCAATCGCTTTGCCCACGGGCAAAGCAACGGGCAAGAGTTTCTCCCCACCCTCAAACTCAAAATCATTGACCACGTCAATCAGCAACAGAGCGGCGCCTGACTGATCGGGCACGTTACCGTGAAGGTCTTTGCTCTTTACCGGCATGATTTGCTGATTGGCAACCATACATCGGGAGCCAGTTTTGTTTCCTTCTCGTTCGCTTAATCTTAATAGGCAGGACCGCAGAAGGGCTTTTGCAATCACGAAGCCAAACGCTCAAGCTAACCCAAGTTTGCGGTTGGGAAACTGTACGCTATATTTCCGTCGCTCGGAGTTCCCCATATGCCAGCTTCAAAGTCCCCTAAGTCAAAATCGGTTCCTGAGGACCGCAATACAAGCGTGGCGTCAAAAACTCCGCATGTGATCGTCGACTTTGTTTTCGAACGGGGGGTGTTCTTTATCACGGTGAGGAACATCAGCGAGCAACCCGCCTACAAAGTATCAGTAAAATTCGATCAAAAGCTTTTCGGACTCGGCGGCGCGCGGGAAGTCTCCGCATTGCCGCTCTTCCGCAATATCGAGTTTCTCGCTCCGCAGAAGGAGATTGCCACTCTACTAGACAGCAGCGATTCTTATTTTGCACGCAAGCAACCCACTAAGATTAAAGTGCAAATTTCCTATCGAGATGCCGAGGGCGACAAGCACGACGTTTCAATTTCTCACGACCTGGACATCTACCGCACGATCGCTTTTATTGAGGGGCCAGCAAGCTTAGTGTTACCCGATGCAGATCAAGAAGGAGAATAAAAAAGGTTATGGCGCGCAAAGATCCTTATAGAGACTTTAGATTTAGAGTCGAGATTGATGGCATTACCTCGTCCCATTTCGTTGAATGCACCGGTCTTGGTTCGGAAGTCGCGGTGATTGAATATCGCGAAGGCGGCGATCCGACTGCGGTGCGCAAGCTGCCCGGCCGCGCCAGCTTTTCCGACATTACTTTGAAGCGGGGAATCACCGAGTCTCGGGATTTATATAACTGGCATCGCGCGTTGCTCCAGGGCGTAAACGATCGCCGCAACGGACAAATCATTCTGCTTGACGACACCGGTGCCGATGTCGTCCGCTGGGTGTTTCGCGAAGCCTGGCCGCGCAAGTGGGAGGGTCCCGCTCTGAAGGCAATGAGTAACGAGGTTGCCATCGAGACTCTTGTCCTCGTCTGCGAATCAATCGAGCGAGATGGTTAGGCGTGTCTCTTAGTGAAACTTGGGGAACTACCCCCGGCGAGCGCGAGCGTGATTTTCCCTGCGATGCGTCGCTCGCGCACATTGACGCGCAACTTTATCGCGGCATCACAATCAACGCGGCCCCGGCAGTTATATTTCGCTGGCTCTGTCAGCTCCGAGTTGCGCCTTACAGTTACGACTGGATTGACAATGGCAGCCGGCAAAGTCCGCAACAACTAACTCCCGGATTAGAGCGCCTGGAGAACGGTCAGGATGTCATGACGATCTTCACCCTCACCAGCTTTAAGGAAAACGAGCACCTCACAGTCCGACTTAAACCATCTCGCACCGCTAGGTCAGTGTTTGGCGACATCGCGGTCAGTTATTTAATAGTTCCCGAAGCCGAGGCCGTTTGCAGGTTGCTGGTTAAGCTTGTAGTGAAGCATTCGCCTACCGTTATGGGCCGCTTTATGCGCAAATTTCTTCCCTGGGGCGATTTAGTGATGATGCGTAAACAGTTAATGAATTTGAAACGTTTGGCTGAAAACTCCGGCCCACCTTCCATCTCGAAGTTTAACTAAGACCTAAAGTCGCGGCATCAGCGTTGGAAACAGCGTCTGATTGCAACTATCTTCCTTACAAAGTTAAGGAGTTTTGATGGCTGCTATCAGACTGTATCTCACGGCGCTTGCACTCGCCTTCTTTCTCGCGGTTGTTGTGACAACCGGCATCGGCGTCTTGGAAGCAATCGTCGTAACGAGTGTACCGCTCTTACTGATACTCGATATGAGGGAAGAGCTCAGCCTGGTTCGATCGCTCGAAAAGCAATTAGCGGCTCTTTCAAAGTAACACTCGCGGCCCGAAAAAAATCGAAAGCATGTACGACGTCTCTGCCCTGAATTTCATCCTCAGCTTTGCTACCGCCCTGGTGGCTCATGAGCTTGGTCACTTAATAGCCGCTCGTCTTTGCCGGATTTCGATCACTGAGGCAGGACTGGGTTGGGGCCCTGTGATGTTGACCACTCGTGTTCGGGGTATGAATTACAAACTTCGCCTCCTGCCGCTTGGCGCCTACATCAGAATGGACATGGCTACGTTGCAGCGACGTACCCTGGTGCAACAGCTATTCGTTCTGCTCGCCGGCATCATGGTGAACCTTGTGCTGGGAACTCTCGCTCTAGGCACATTCTTTGGCACTATCAATCTCGCGCTGGCGCTGGGAAATCTTTTCCCGATCTACCAGCAGGATGGATGGAAAGCCGGGATGGTGATCTCGCGTCGAGTATTTAACCGTCCCGTTCCGGTCTTGGAGTGGTCCTTCACCATCGCTGCAGGCATCACCGCCCTCGGTCTCGCCGCACTCCTGTTTTCAATCCTCTGATTAAGGTTTCCCGTTTCCCAAGTTGATAGCGTCTAGCTCCGGGGGAGCAAATCGAATTGTCATGTGGCAATGCCCTACTTCTATGTGCGGTAAGTAACTTATGTGATAGACTTTCCGGCTGTAGGTGATTTCAGTCCTTCAGCTACTCGCGCCAGTGTCCAAAAGATCCACAACGCCAAATAGAAATCGGCTGCTCGCCGCCCTTCCGAGCGAAGAGTACGAACGCCTGCTCCCGGGTTTACAGCAAGTTTCATTTCCTCTGGGAGAAGTGGTCTATGAATTTGGTGGACACCTGGATTATGTGTATTTTCCAACGACGGCGATCGTCTCTTTGCTTTACACGATGGAAAATGGTTCAAGCGCTGAGATGGGTTTGACGGGTAACGACGGTGTAGTGGGAATTGCCCTGTTCATGGGCGGCGGGACGATGCCGAACCGAGCTGTAGTGCAGAGCGCCGGCGAGGCGTTCCGGATGAAAGCAAAATTGCTGCAAGACGAATTTGCGCGGGGCGGAAAATTTCAGTACTTGCTGCTGCGCTATACCCAGGCACTGATTACCCAGATTTCTCAGACCGCTGTTTGTAATCGACTACATGCGGTAGACCAACAACTCTGTCGCTGGCTGCTGCTAAGCCACGACCGAGTGAAGGCCGACGAGCTGATCATGACTCAGGAACTGATTGCCGACATGTTGGGCGTGCGTCGAGAAGGCGTCACTGTTGCCGCCGGTCGCCTGCAAGACGTCGGGGCAATAAGTTACGTTCGCGGTCACATCAAGATCCTCGATCGCGCGAAGTTGGAAGAGAAAGTCTGCGAGTGTTACGGGGTAGTCAAGAACGAGTTTGACCGGTTGCTTGGAAGCGATATAGCTCCGGCTTAATTTATTCCTCCGCCTCGTCCTTCTCATCCTGATCGTTTCCCAGATTGCCGCCAGCAGCGTCCCTTAGAAAAAGCGGAACCGAAGCATCCAAAAGAAGCATTTCTGAAATTCGCTCGGTGTCATCATCCTTAAGTTCCTGACCCAACTCGTTGCCAGCCTTCCAGTTTTTTGTATCCTCGGCAGAATTCAGTCCCGCTTCAACTCCCTCGTTGAACTCAGCGGATTTTGTGTTCACGTCTTGTTTTATTGCGTCGCTCATCATTACTCCTTAGGTTAATCCCGGACGCTTTGGAATGCCGCGAAGGTCGTCCGTACTTCCGCGGTAAAGTCACTGCAGCTAAGACCTCTTTATCGCCCGGCAAGCCTAGCTACGACAGTTAAGAGCTCGGCAGGCTCAACCGGCTTTGAGACGTGCGTCTGATACCCAGATGCCAGCGCGCGGATCCGGTCCTGGGTACCGGCGTAGGCCGTTAATGCCACCGCCGGGAGTGTTCCCCCGCGCTCTGCCGGAAGCTGCCGTATCTTCTTAATAAGCGCATAGCCGTCCATGTCCGGCATCCCTATGTCGCTTACTAGTAAATGAAATCGTGGCCCGTCTAGTTCTGCCAAGGCCTTCAAGGCAGAGTCGACAGCGAGGACCTTTGCACCCCGGCCCCTTAGCACCGTAGCGATTAGCTCGCGCGCATCCGGCTCGTCATCAACGACCAGCACCCGTAGACCTGCAAGCGATAGCTGCGCGTCGGTTCGAGGCTGAAGCACCATTGGAAGCGGCTTGATTTCTACTTTGCCTGGAATGTGATGAACGCTCATGAGGGGAAGGGTGACCTTAAAAGTCGCGCCCTGTCCCGCGCCCTGACTTAGCGCCGTCACTGTTCCGCCATGCAGCTCAACCAACTGCCGCACGATGGAGAGTCCGAGTCCAAGCCCGCCGTGTCTTCGGGTGCTCGAGGAATCGGACTGCAAAAAGCGGTCGAAGACGTGGGGCAGAAATGCAGCTTCAATGCCCTGGCCCGTATCGCTGATGGCAAGTTCGAGGTGAGATGCAATGCGCTCCAGCCGCACGTCCACACTTCCGCCTTTAGGGGTGAACTTGATCGCGTTCGTTAACAGGTTCCAGATAATCTGTTGGAGCCGCTGCGGGTCTCCGGAGATCGGACTGATTGACGCACCGAGGAAAATCTGCAGCCGAATGTTTCTCGCATTTGCCGCAGGACGGACCGCGTCAACGACGATTTTGATCAGAGGCGCGAGTTCGACAGGTCCGATTTCGAGGCGCATCTTGCCCGTAATGATGCGTGAGGTGTCGAGCAAATCATCAATCAGTTGTCGTTGGGTTCGGGCATTGCGTCCAATGATCTCAAGAGCACGTGTCGCTGCGACTTCATCGAGCGTTCCTTCCGATAGCATATCTGACCAGCCGAGAATTGAAGTCAGCGGGGTTCGTAGTTCGTGTGACAGCAGTGCCAAAAACTCATCCTTGATTCCGTTTGCGTTATCCGCCTCAGCGTGCGCCGCCTGCTCGCGCTTTAGGAGCAGCCCACGCTCTGCCTCCTCTCGTTTGCGGTCAGTAATGTCGCGAATATTGCACTGGATCACCGGTCGGCCGGCTTCTTGATAGACGTTGCTGACAAACTCAACTTCACGCCGTTCGCCCTTGGTGCTTTGAAGCGGTAAATCCTCGTAGCGGAGATAGCCCTCTACCTGCAACTCCTGAAAGGCCCGCTTGCTTGCCTCTTTATCGCTGAAGAGGCCGATCTCCCAAAGCTCCTTACCTAGAAATTCTTCGTATGAGTAACCCAGCAAATCAGTCATAAAAGGATTTACATCGGTGATCTTCAAAGTAACGGCGTTAAGAATCAGGATCCCACCTCGCGCCGATTCAAAGAGCCGGCGGTAGCGGATTTCTGAAGTCCGCAATCCTTCAAGCGCCTGCGCGGGCGCGTTGACGGTAGCAGTCTCTGTGGCACAGCCATTAGCCCCTCGACCTTGCATAGCTGCTTTTGTGAATGGCATCGGGCGACTCGCGTTCCCTTAAGTTTGAAGGCTGCCCCGGCAGTGGGCCGCAACTGCGAGGAAGTTATAATGTCCGCACTGATGTCTTAACACAGGTAGGTGTGGCCCATCCGTGCGCTAGCCCACATATAAACCGCAAGTGCTTCTCTATTAGGCCGAACGCCCGTTTAGAGAGAGTAGTTTAGAAGGCGCTAGCCGCCTCGTCTTTTATGATTTCGTAGCAGCGGCACGAGGCGGCTTCCAAACCGGTTCGATCCAATGTAGTGAGAGTGCCGCGGCTGTAACTAATCAGATTCCGTTGTTGCAGCGCTCCGGCGGCTCTGTTCACACCCTCGCGGCGCACGCCCAGCATGTTTGATAAGAACTCTTGAGTTAGTTGAAACTCGTCGCTCTCCATCCGGTCACTTGTCATCAGCAGCCATCGCGCCAGGCGGGCCTCGATTGAGTGGAAGCGGTTGCAGGCCGCGCCCTGTGACATCTGCGTCAAACGCGAGTGGGAATAACGCCGTAGTAGCCCCGGCAGGGCGCCGCCATTTGTGCACTCCTTGCGAAAGACAGCTGCCTTCATTCTCATCGCCTCGCCGGCGCCTTGCACGACAGCACAGTCTCGCGAAAACTTCACACCCATGAAGATCGGTAAGCCAACCATTCCTTCCCGGCCCACAATGCCAACTTCGAGCGTGGCCCGCTCTTCAGCGGCAGCGAGCAAGGAGAGGATCCCCGATGTGGGAAAGTAGACGTGCCGAATCACATCGCCCGGCTTATAGATGACTTCGCCGAAGATCAAAGGAACCAACTCCAGATTAAGTAACAGGCTTCGATACTCAACCTGCGGCAGCGCAGCGAGAAGGCGGTTAAGTGGTGGCGCCCGCAGGGCTGTCGACTTATACATTTAAAAACTCTGTCCGATTTGTGATCAAGACAAAAGGACTAAAGAAGCAGGAATACCCCGCTGTTGTGATTGACAGTGATTTGTTGTCCCGAGACCGCAGCATACGAGTCTGTAGACGGGTCGTCTGTGCGTCAGCACACAGAGGGTATTGAGTCATCGAGTGATCGAGTCATTGAATCATCGAGTCATTGAATCATTAGGGGTTGGCGGTAAACCCTAAGTCTCACATGGCTTGTTATTCAATGATTCAGTTTCAATGGTTCAATGACCCGATGATGCAATAACCTGGTTGCTAATGTGTGTTAACGCACAGACGTTTTCCTTTACTCGACATACAGTCACGACAACCACTAAAACCCGTTGAATGAGGAGGCAGTCATGCCATCCCACACTCAAACCCGTGTTCTTTATGTCGATGACCACGACGACTCCCGCGAGATGTTGACGACACTACTCGCAATTTCGCAGATTGATGTTACAGCCGTCGCCACAGCAACTACAGCTGTGTCGCTTATGCAATCAGACCAGTTTGACTTGTATTTGCTTGAGTCGTGGCTGCCCGTTACTGATGGTTTTGACTTGTGCCGGATGATCCGCGAGGTTCACCCCAAAACACCGATTGTTTTCTTCTCGGGCGCCTTCTTTGACGATGACCAGAAACGCGGAATTGAAGCTGGCGCAAGTGCCTACGTCTGTAAGCCTGACTTAGATGGTTTAATGGGAAGCATCAGCAAGTTTGTTCATCATGGAGCCAGTGTTGCAGCCTAGCGAGAACACCATTTCGGAAGAGATTGTTGTCCTAAGAGTTTTTGATAATGAGCTCGAAGCCCAAATGGCTCAACAATGGCTTCAGGATGCAGGTGTGGCGACCTTCATATTCAAAGACGATGGTGGCGGAACGGAGCCGCATCTTCAGCGTACAAATGGTGTTCGGTTGGTTTTGAATAGTGCCGATGCCGAGCGGGCTGAGGACATTCTCCGGGCGTTAGAGAAAACGGCATAGACGCAGCCTCGCGGGCTGCCAATCGGGTCGTCGCCATTTGCAGCAGAACATTGATGTAATCCCTAAGACTTTGAGAGGTATAGCGCAAGACTTGAATGCCGGCGTGCAGACCCAGCGGCTACCGCCTGGTGGTACCAACCTCACTTCAATCAAACATGATCGCGGGTAGCGGAATGGGTGGACTGCTTTCAATTTTCAACTTGGATTCATCTGCGCTCGGCAATATCGGCAACAAGTAGTCGAGCAGTGGCTGCAACTCAGCATAGTCCGAAAGTCGGGTAACATACTCATCCCGACTAGCGCCAAGCTCCATCAGGGGCGCCGCATCTACACTTTCCTCGTGAGTGACTATTACCACCGGCAGCGGTCCAACCTGGGCAAGCTTTATGATCTGACGGGCGGCAACCAACTCGTAGAGTAGCGGCACGTCCATGTCTACCACCAGTAAGTCAGGAGGGACTTCGCGAGCATGTTGAGCAGCATCCTGCCCGTTATCGGCATCGATAACGCGGTAACCGTTCCGTGTCAGCACTTGCTTTAACTCCGGTCGCGCATCCTGATGATCTTCTACTATAAGGACGACGTGTTTACCTGCGCCGGCAGACACAGAAGAAGTTATGTTGTGGGACGTGCTAGTCCACTCCCTGTTGAGAGACATCGAGACACCGCCTGCTTCTTGATTTAGAGGTGGAATTTAGACTAGTGACGACCAGTCATCTGTGCGTTGGCACACATATGATCACAAAGGATTAACGCGGTGTGGTGCGGAGGCCGGCTGTCAGGTGATGAGTTTAGCTAAGTTTTTCAAACGGCGTGCCGCCTTCGTTGCGAGGTCGACCTCGACGAAGCACCTAATTGAGTTGGAGAACGCTGCGAAACGAGCTATTCGCGATTCGCATCATCCTTGTCCTGAGCGGCTGCTTCCCCAACCTCGACGCTCTCGCGGATGAAGAGCGGGACGTCTTCCGGGTGAAGCGGCTTGGTGACTCGTTCTTGAGCATTACGTTTAGCGAGTTCTTCAGCGTTCATTTCTTCGTTCACTGTCATAGTCCTTTTGTCGTTTGATTAATGCCCCACCGGCACCCGTTGATAGCGCGTCTTGCCAGCCGGATCTTCCCAGGAAATATTCAGGACGTAAGGACTGACTTCTCCGGAGACGATTTTTAGTCTGGCAAGTTGATCGGCCTCTGCTGCAGCGGGCTTGCCGTTGATCCAAGTTCGGTGCGTTAGCACAACTCGCTCCTTTGGCTGCATGGCCTTGATGCCATCGAACCGGATGTGAGCCTGCGAGGGGCCATTCGGAGTCTCCTGATCTTTCAGGAAGACTGTTAGGATCTCGATAGATTTCAGATTCACCTCAGTAACATTCGTTAACTCCAAATGCACGGCGGATGGCGCCTCGATGAAACGGAAGACAAAGGGTTTTTCGGTATTGTTAAAAGAGCTCATGGGTTCCGTTCTCCAGATAGGCAAATGAATTGTCGACATCTCACACCGCAATGGGAATCCTGCTCAACAGGCGCATGAGCAGGCTTCTCAGTTGATTAAAATTATCTGGCCGCGTCACGTGTACATTTTGACCGAGCGCAACTTCATCACCCTCTTTGATTTCCTCAATGCAGAAAGCTACAACCGGAACATGTTCTCCGACCCCAGCGCTATCGCGGATGCGGCGCGCAGTGGCAATGACTTCGCCTGGCGAACCGGCCAGACTTACGAGAATTAGGTCAGGGCACTTTCGCTGAGCACTCTCAATTCCATCTCGTTCGTCGCGCGCGACTGCCACGCTATAACCGTCCGCCTGAAGCAACTTTTCAATGCCATCGCGTGTTTCGTGAACATCCTCGACCACCAGGATCAGCGATCGCGGATCGTTGGTGTCGTCCATTCTGCTTAAGTAGCCGTAAGCCAAATCATTTCCCCTTAGGTTTAACTTGAGTCTGTCGCAAGTTCACTATGAGCCGGCACATGAATGTTGTCCGTGCGACAACACACATACGCAGACTTTCGGCGAGGACCGGTCTGCCAGCGTTGAAGCCAAAGGGTTTAATAGCATAAGCGCTCTAGCGCACAGACGGCTTTCCGGCGCACCCTAATAATGGATTGGGGTTATGAGTCATATTTATGCTATGCGCCGCGCAAACGGCGATTGGTTTGCTTCCGACGACCATGGCCGCTTTCTGGTTCCGATTTTTCACAGCAGCGGTGATGCGATGATCGCCCGCTCTCGTAACACAGAAATGTTGCTCTTCAAACCGGTCGCGCTTGATGCTGGCTCGCTTAAGCAACTTGTGCCCCAAGGTGGTGGCGATGTCGACTTTCGTATGGTGAGCGATCCGATTGCTAACCTTAACCGGGGTAGTTTGGTAGAGCTGGCACAGATGGCGTCGTTGGTGGCCACATGATTTTAAGTTTTCTCAAACGGCATAAGAGTAACGGGCGGATCAAGGCAAGTATAAATTCGCTACCGCCTTCACTTGCGCCGATCAGTGATCATAAAGCGGGCACCGTGCCAGCGCCGCCACGATTTGATCCGGTAAAGTGGGCACGTAACAATCCCTGGCTGGTCGAAGGGCATCCCGACGACCGTTTGCCGGTGAACGGAGCGGTAAGTGCAAGTGGTAGAACACCTGCGGAACAACGATCGTTTGCGCGCAGCAGTCATCAGGCAAGGTTCAAAAAATGGTCGCAGGCGAGACACGACTGACATCTGGTAAGACGAATCGTTGAAAACAATAAGCTCAGAGCAATTTGGTGAGATGTGTGAGGGGGTCTGGGATGACCGCGCCGCAGTCTTGAAAGACCGTGGCGTCTTAAGCGGCGACGCTGCCCTCGTGCGAGCAGTGTATTGGCGACTTTGTAAGGCGGGAGTCAAGCCGGACACTGACGCTGAGAACTACGAAACGAAGCCAACCATTCTTGCTTATCAGTTAGTGGTGAGCCGCATGCTCAAAAGTAACACTCAGCCGGCGTTCGACGGCGCGACTATTCTGAGAGAGCTTGTCGAGCGGTATCAGAATGAAGAGGCTGTAAAGAAAGTTTCAAGTTCTAGGTTTTAGGTTTCAGGTTTCAAGTCGGATCTGAAATCTCAAGTCGCAGAGTTCTCTCAAGTCGAAGCGCCGAAGGCGCGACATAGGATAGCCAGGGGCAAGCGCGAAGCGCGCC
>JBPCMI010000040.1:0-19095 GCA_051002415.1 Pyrinomonadaceae bacterium | reverse complement strand
GGAGATGCTCGAGCGGTTACCCACCGTTACGCTTGCGGACGTGAAGCCGGGAGAAATGATCATCGTTTCAAGCACGAAGGGTGCTGACCCGACGCGTTTGACGGCGATTAGTTTGCTGTCGGGAGCGGAACCTTTTCTCACCATGATTGCTTCACGTCAACCACAAACAACGGGTGGATCAGCGCCGAATCCGTCGGCAGGTTTGGGAAACAGCGGAATTCAGTTTGGCATCGGTTTGCCATAAGTGATTGCGGCAAGGTTTGCCGGCTTAGCAGATCTTGCTGAGAGCGAGTACTAGAGAAACAGGAAAACTAAACTTGGTTATGAATAAATTAAATCAACTTTTGCGACAGAGTGTGGGCATCGGAGTAATCGTTGTCTTGGCGGCGGCTTTCGTTCTAGCTCAACAGGCTCGAGGCAGCTTGCGAGGCACGATCAAAGACGAGCTGGGCGCAGCAATTGTAGGCGCTACCGTCACTATCATCGATCCCACCGGCACTGCCAAGACGACGGAAACGAACGGTGAAGGTGTCTATACAGTTTCGGGACTCGTTCCCGGAAAGTACATCGTCATGGTGTCAGCCCAGGGCTTTGCTGCTTCTGATGAAAGCGAGGTGGATCTTGCGGGCGGTCAGCGACAAACCCTCGACGTCACGCTGAAAGTGACTATTGAAGACCAGAACGTGACCGTGGCTGCGGAGACTCCGCTGAGTACGGAGTCGACCAATAACGCGAATCAGACGCTGATAACCGGCAAAGACCTTGATGCCCTCCCCGATGATCCGGATGAGTTGGCTGCGGCGCTCCAGGCCCTGGCAGGACCTTCTGTCGGCCCGAATGGTGGGCAGATCTTCATCGACGGATTTTCCGGCGGACGCCTCCCACCCAAAGATTCGATTCGCGAGATTCGCATCAACCAGAATCCTTTCGCTGCTGAAAACGATCAGCCTTCGGGCCGAATCGACATCCTGACGCGACCTGGCACCGACAAGATGCGTGGCAGTATGTTCTTCAACTTCGAAGACGAGAGCTTGAATTCACGTAATCCGTTTGCTTCGAGCCGCACGGCGTATCAGGTGCGCCAGTATGGCGGAAATCTTGGCGGCCCAATCGTTGCCAAGAAAGCTTCGTTCTTTATAGATTTTCAGCGACGCGAAACTGACGATAACGAGCTTGTCAAAGGAACGATGCTCGACGACAACTTGAACCCCCTTGGCTTTGGTTTCGGCGTGGTGACGCCCAGACGCAATCTGACGTTCAGTCCGCGCATCGATTACCAGCTCAACAGCAATAACACCCTGGTGGCGCGTTACAGCTTTAACCGCACTCGCAATCAGAACAGTGGTGTCTCAGGCTTTTCGCTTCCCGAACGCGCCTACGACACCGCCTCAACGCAACACAACTTTCAAATAACTGAGACGGCTGTGTTGAATGCTTCAATGATTAACGAGACTCGGTTCCAGGTCACTCGCAATCGCAACGAGCTCTTTGGCAACAATACGGTTCCGACCTTGAACGTGAGTGGCGCTTTCCTTAGTGGCGGCTCACAAGTGGGCGAAGTTTTGACCAACAACACAAGTTGGGAGTTGGGCAACTTCCTCGCTTGGCAAAGAGGAAATCACGCGCTCAAGTTTGGCGGCCGGTTACGTGGAGTCAGCATTAGCGACAGCAACCCGAACAACTTTGGCGGCACTTATACCTTTACCGGTGGTTTCGTTCCCACCCTCGACGCGAACAACCAACCGATTTTCGGGCAGCCGATCTTCGTCGACAGTCTCGAACGTTATCGCCGCTCACTCTTATTTAGTGGCGCAGGCTTTAACCTGACTCCTGAAGAAATTCGGGCACGAGGCGGTGGCGCCTCGCAGTTCAGCATTTCAGCCGGCGATCCGCTCGCCAGCGTGAAACAGATCGACGCCGGCCTTTATGCCCAGGACGACTGGCGCGTGCGGCCGAACCTAACTTTCAGCTTTGGCTTGCGCTATGAAAACCAAAGCAATATCAGCAGCCTGCTCAACTTTGCCCCGCGCCTCGCCGTAGCCTGGTCGCCGGGTGCCGCGAATGCAACGCGTCCACCGAATATGGTGATCCGCGCCGGCGGCGGCGTGTTCTACAACCGCTTCAGCGAAAACAACACCTTGCAGGCGAACCGCTTTAATGGACTTAATCAGCAGCAGTTCTCTATCAGTGAGCGACCAATCTACGAGAACGTAAACGGGATACTGACATTTGTCGGCTCGCAATCGACGACGCTGGATTCCTTTTACAATCCGGGGCCAAACAATCTGCCGCCCCTTTCAAGTCTGACTGCGGGCCGTCAGATCACTTGGCGCGTCTCCGATGATCTACAAACTCCAACCGTTTACCTCGGCGGCGTTCAAGTAGAGCGGCAACTGCCTTATCGTTTCACCGCGACTGTCGGGTTCTACTCGATCCACATTCGTCACGTGGTTCGCGCCCGCGACATCAATGCGCCATTACCAGGGTCAATCACCTCGTTGAACCCACTAGGTACGCGGCCCCTGGGAAATATCGGCGACATTTACCAGTATGAGTCTACTGGGAAATTCGATCAGAACCAGTTTTTCATCGCCTTCAATAATCGCTTTAGCCGAACGATTTCGTTCTTCTCCAGCTATTCGCTGAGCAAGACACAGAACGATACCGACGGTCAGGGCGGTGGATTGTTCCCGGCAAACTCTTATGATTTAAGCGATGAGTATGGTCGCGCGGCTTTCGATGTGCGACACCGGTTCACTTTCGCAGGGACTGTCACCTTGCCGTGGCAGATTTCGCTGAATCCATTCATCATGGTGACCTCCGGACGACCGTTCAACATCACGACCGGGCAGGACACCAATCTGGATCGTCTATTCACGGAGCGACCGTCGTTCGCACCCGCAGATGCTGATTGCAGCGATCCAAACATTGCTTGCACGGCGTTTGGCAATTTCAATCGCAATCCGGCGGGTGGTGAGAAATTGATCCCGCGTAACTACGGTCAGGGCCCGGGATTCTTCTCCGTCAACATGCGCATCAGCAAGACCTGGAGTTTTGGCAGCACTGCCGCGAGCGCTGCTAACCGTAACAATCAGAATCAACAGCAAGGTCAACGAGAAGGTGCCGGACGCGGCGGTCGTGGCGGCGGCGCGGCTGGCGGTGGAAATCAGGTTCGCGTCCCCGGCGGTGGCGGCGGACCCTCGATGGGTGGCGGACAACGCGGTCCGGGCGGCGGCATTCCCGGATTGGGTGGCGGCACCGCGGAGGGCAAGCGGTATAGCATGCAACTGTCGCTGAACTTCTCGAACCTGTTCAATCACGTCAATCTCTCCACGCCAGTGGGGAGTTTGTCATCACCTTCGTTTGGGCAAAGCCTTGGACTGGGCGGCGGCTTCGGCGGCTTTGGTGGTCCCGGCGGCGGCGGCTTTGGTGGCGGCAGTGGTGCGGGAAACCGGCGCGTCACGGCACAGCTCAGGTTTAACTTCTAAACCGAAACAAGCGTTGAATTTGGTTTGACTGTAGGGGCGTCCTCCGTGGGCGCCGCCCCGAAATCTTCTGGCGCTTGACCCTCTAGAACTTTAGTCGCTGTTTTTGCGTTAGTGCTTTTAGCGCTCACTCGACTGCAATCTTGGAAGGATCACTATGAAACTGAGGCTTTTATCCCTGCTGACCCTCCCGCTTGTTTTGATTTTCAGTTCTCTCGCAGCCAATGCTCAAGAGGCTACCAAAGCTGGCACCAACGGAGGCGCCGGCGCGACCGCCGCATCCATTACAGCGACCACTGCGCCCCTCGACCTGGCGCGGGCGGCGCTTGCGGCGCATGGCGGCGACAAATTCAAAACGGTGAAGAGCATTATCCTGCGCGGCTCGGTTGATTTGTACGCGCCCAACTCTACTCAGCCCCGGCCGGGTAACTTCATCATCGTCACTGCGGGTGACAAAGCGCGAGTGGAAGTTGATGCGAGCCCCATCATCGCGTTTAAGCAAATCGATGACGGCGAGCGATCGTATAGCTCACTTCCCAATGTGCAGCTTCCGCCGCTCAGCAGATTCGGAATGAACGTACTCGGAAAGATTGACCAGCCTGGGTTCACTGTCACGGCGATTCCTGACAAGAAGAAACATCGCGGATTCCGCATCGCCGATGCCGACGGCTACGCGACAGACTTCTATATCGATCCCGCTAATGGTCGCGTGATGAGTTTTCTGATCAACTACAACGGCTATGTGTTTGGCACGGAGCATAAGAAGTTTAAGGACGTGGAGGGAGTGCTGATTCCCTCAAACTTCTCGCAAAGGTTGGAGATGACCCAGGGCGCATTCTTTGCTGACTACAACGTTAAGGACATCAAGTTAAATAACCCACTGGGCGATGACGTGTTCGCAATGCCATAACGAGTGGGAGCGAGGTAAGAATAAAGGGACCCTGTTTATTTGCATTGGGGGTCCCACGAACACGGAACCGGGAGCGATAGCGACCGGTTCAGTCACTCAATTTACTGGCAAGCAACAAGGGCTTACGAAATCAAACTGAGTTAAGTCCCCGACCCGGCCGCTATCGCCCCCGGTTCTGTATGTGCGGACCCACTAAAGGAGAGTGCTTGCACACCTGCTATTGATCGATTACGCGGCGCGCGAATAGTTTCTGTGCAAAACCACCTTGGTCCTTAACTTAGACGCTCGTGATCTCGTGTTCTTTTGATTTGCTGAACTCGTCGATCTTCGTGATGTAGCTGTTGGTGAGTTTCTGCACTTCATCGAGCCCGTCGCGTTCCGCGTCCTCAGAGATCGTCTTGTCCTTCAGCATTTTCTTCAGACGTTCGTTGGCATCCCGACGGATGTTGCGCACAGCGGTGCGGTGATCTTCGGCGATTTCATGGACCTGCCTGGCGAGCTGCTTGCGCCGTTCTTCAGTGAGCGCCGGGATCGGAATGCGCACCAGCTTCCCATCATTGGAAGGATTTAGACCGAGGTCGGAAGCACGAATCGCCTTCTCGACGGCGCCCAGTTGCGTTTGATCCCAGGGTTGCACGGTGAGCATTTGTGGCTCAGGTGAATGCACGGAAGCCATCTGATTAAGCAGTGTCATCGTGCCGTAATAATCGACCATAATGTTGTCGAGCAGGCTCACGGCAGCCCTGCCAGTGCGCACGGTCGTAAGCTTTCGGCGAAAGTCGTCGATAACCGTGTCCATCCGCGGCTTAGTTTCTTTGACTACATCCTTCTCGCTCATCGGCTCTCTCCCCGTTAGGTTTTAGGTTTCAGGTGTCAGGTTTCGAGTTTCGCGATGTAACGTAAAGTTTTTCTCACCGAAAGTAACCGGGCCCAGGCCCAGGGAACTTGAAACCTGAAACTTGAACCTGAAACCTGAAACTATTTGGTCAGGCAGACTTTAGTGCCCACCGGTTCGCCCGCCACCACACGACCAATGTTTCCTGCCTGGCGCATGTTAAAAACAATGATGGGCAGGTTGTTGTCCATGCACAAAGAAATTGCCGAAGCGTCCATCACTTTGAGCTGACGTTCCAAAACTTCCTGATAGGTAATGCAATCGTAGCGGGTAGCGTTTTTGTCCAGCATCGGGTCTGCGGAATAAACGCCCTCAACCTTCGTAGCTTTGAGAATGATATCTGCTCTGATCTCCAATGCGCGCAAAGCCGCAGCTGAGTCGGTAGTGAAGTATGGATTGCCGGTACCGGCAGCGAAGATTACGACACGACTCTTTTCGAGATGCCTTACCGCGCGCCGCCTGATAAAAGGTTCAGCAAGCTGCGGGATATCGATCGCCGACATCACTCTCGTGTTAACCCCGACCTTTTCCAGCGCGTCCTGCAGTACTACCGCATTCATCACCGTGGCCAGCATGCCGATGTAGTCGGCTGCGGACCGATCCATCTTGCCGGCACTTTTGGACACACCACGGAAGATATTACCGCCACCAACAACCACTGCCACCTGAACGCCACGTTCGTGGACGGCTTTCAATTCTTCAGCAACGGCCCGCGCCACTTCGACGTCGATCCCGTAGTTCTGCTCCCCCATCAGAGCTTCGCCAGAAATCTTCAGCAGGACTCGCTTGTAAGCTAGCCCTGCCGCATCTGATATTGGCTTCTCTGCAACCATCAAGTTCTCCTGAGGACGACGTATCTAAGGTTTGCGAATCGAAGAAGTCGTGCGCTACCCAATCAGGGAAGCGACCTCATTGCCAAAGTCCTCTTCCTTACGCTCGAGGCCTTCGCCCATCTTGTAACGCGTGAAGCGGCGGATGGTGATCTTCTCGCCAGTCTTGGCAACCTTCTCGGTGACCAGCTCGCCTACAGTCTTTGCGGAATCTTTGACGAAAGGCTGATCCAGGAGGACATTCTCCTCGTAGAATTTGTGCAAACGGCCTTCGACAATCTTGTCGAGCACCTGTTCTGGTTTGTTGGCGTTCTTCGGATCGTTTTGCGCGACTGCTCGCGCGATTTCCCGTTCCTTGTTCAATTCCTCTGCCGGCACATCTTGCCGCGAAACATACTTCGGTTCCGCTGCGGCCACATGCATCGCCACGTCTTTCACGAGTTGTTGAAATTCATCACCGCGCGCGACGAAGTCGGTCTCACAATTGACCTCGACGAGGACGCCGACTTTGCCGCCCATATGAATGTACTGGCCAACAATGCCTTCCGCCGCGATGCGCCCTTCGCGTTTCTTGGCGGACGCAAGCCCGCGCTTACGCAGGATGTCTACCGCTACTTCGTCATTACCTTGTGCTTCGACAAGGGCGTTTTTGCACTCCATCATTCCCGCCCCGGTTTTGTCGCGAAGCTGTTTTACTGCTGCCGCTGTTACTTCTGCCATGATTACAAATCTCTCCCGATTTAATGTTCCACTTTGGGTCCTTACAAAACTGAGTCTGTTGGAACCGTTAACGAAAAGCGCAGCCCGGCGGAAGTCCGCTAAAGGCTGCGCTCGCCGATGAGTAAAAGTCTAAGACTAGTGTTCAGCTTGCTGCCACGACTGACTCGGTGCTTTCATCCTTGACTGCATCCGTTTCATTGGTCGCTTCAGGAGCAGGAATTACCGGATTGTTGATTACGCCGTTGTCGGTTTTGCTAGCCGGCTGACTAGCCAGTTCGCTCGCCGTCGGGGAAACGGATGCCGCAGGTTCAGAAGCTGGTTCCGTCGCTTCGGTCTCGCCCGCCGCAGCAACCTCACCTTCATCCTCCGGGCTGATTGCGACAGCACCCTCGGTAGCGATTTGTTGACCATCAAGAATAGAGTCTGCAATGCGCGAAGCGAATAAGCGCACTGCCCGCAGCGCGTCGTCGTTTCCGGGAATGACGTAATCGATTCCCTCCGGCGAGCAATTCGTATCGACCACGGCGACGATGGGAATGCCTAAGCGATTAGCCTCTGCGACCGCAATCTCTTCCTTGCGTACGTCGATAATGAAAACGACGTCGGGTAGACGTCCCATCGCTTTAATTCCGGAAAGGTTTTTGTTCAGACCCTCGCGTTCGCGGTCGAGTTTGATGCGTTCTTTCTTAGTCAGCTTCTCGTAGCGGCCGTCAGTCTGCATGGCCTCGAGATCGCGCAGGCGCTTGATCGACTTCTGCACCGTCTGGAAATTCGTCAGCAGTCCGCCCAGCCAGCGTTGATTAACGTAATACTGACCACAGCGTTCAGCTTCTTCGCGGATAGCGTCCTGCGCTTGTCGTTTGGTGCCGACGAAGAGAACGGTCTTGCCGCGATCTTCAGCAATCGCGTTGGTGACGAAGGTAATCGCCTCTCGAAACATCCGTTGAGTTTTCTGAAGGTCGATAATGTAAATGCCATTGCGCTCGCCGAAGATGTATTCCTTCATCTTCGGATTCCAGCGCCTTACCTGGTGGCCGAAATGCACGCCGGCCTCCAGTAATTCTTTCATCGTGACCGAAACCAAGCTAAGTCTCCTTTGTGTGAACTGGTTTAGTGTAGTCGCCGCGGCTGATAGCACTCTCCTGGAGCAACCAATCCCAGCCGTGACAATGGATTTAAGCAAGTGCCGATTGGCGCTTGCCGATTTCCGATCGAGATCGGAAATCCTTTCTTTATCGTTTCGAGAATTGGAAACGTTTACGCGCGCCCTTTTGGCCGTATTTCTTGCGTTCCTTAATGCGAGGATCGCGCGTGATTAGTCCCGCCTGCTTTAGTGTCGGTCGCAGGTCGGCGTTGAATTCGAGTAATGCGCGCGTGATGCCGTGACGAATTGCTCCGGCCTGACCGGTAGGTCCACCGCCGGCGACGTTCACCAGCACGTCAAACTTTGCAGTTGTTTCTGTCAATTGCAGCGGCTGTCGAATGATCATGCGCAGCGTCTCATTGGGAAAGTACCGATCGAAAGGCTTCCGGTTGACGATTACATCGCCAGCGCCGGGCCGCAGATAGACTCGCGCGGTGGAAGTCTTTCGTCGTCCTGTTCCGTAGTATTGAATGTCAGCCACAGCTATTTTTTCCTTTTACTCGTGTTCGGCTTTTATTGTTGATTTGAACGGGACTTGATCTGGCGGGGTTGCGGACGCTGTGCCGAGTGTGGGTGCTCGGCATCGGGATAGACTTTAAGTTTCTTTCCCATCGCCTTGCCCAACTTAGTCTTCGGCAGCATTCCCCTAATTGCCAATTCGATTACACGCTCAGGGTTCTTCGCTAACATGTCTCTCGCAGACACCTCGCGCAAACCCCCAGGATACAGCGTGTGATGGCGGTAGAGCTTCTGATCAATCTTCGAACCCTTCAAGACAGCCTTACGAGCATTGATCACAATCACGTGGTCACCCATGTCCATAAATGGGGTCCATTGCGGATTCCGTTTGCCGGTCAGGATTGAAGCCACTTCCGATGCCAGATGACCAACCGTTTGCCCGGCTGCATCCACCACGTGCCATTTTCGTTTGGCGGCAAGATCCTTACCGCTGGGAAAGTATGTTGACATAGTTAACTATCTCTATTTTCAGCGAGTAAAACGCGAACGGCTAGAATACAAACGGCTCCAAAAGTTGTCAAGTTGAGCAGTTTCAAGGTGTTCCTACCGTCTCTTTCAACGCGAAGACGCTAAGGCGCTGAGACGCAAAGTGATTAAGCTCAGTCTAGAGGCCAGGCTCAGTTCATGCGAGGCAGTCCCTTCCAAACAGAATTCTACTTCTGACCGAGCGTTGTTTTCCTACTCTGAGTGACTTCAATCCTTTGCGTCTCTGCGGTTTTGCGTCTTTGCGGTTAGCGACTTGGACAAATCAAAAGGCTCTCCGACATGTGCCGAAGAGCCTTTTGCCTTTACCATTTAAGTGACGACCTTACGGTTGCGTCGGCTTAGCTCCGTCATTTCGTTTCAGCTTGGGAGCTTCTTTCGTTTCGACAGGTTTCTGTTCACTGTCTGGAGTCGTCGCCGGTTCTTCCGGAGTCGGCTGACGTCGTTTCAAGGTCGGACGTCCGGGTGCGCCTTCTTCAGCTCCCGGCAAAGCTCCCGACGTAGTTGCGCGCGCATTTGAAAGGCGCAGTAACCGCGACTTAACTCTTTGAAATTCTGACGAGCTGATCACGTATTCCTCGCGTTCGGGGAAGCGAGCAGCAAGAGCGAGCGAAGCGGCGCGGCGTTCAGGAGGCGCCGGATGCGTAGCGAAAAGCTTCGAGATGAACCCTGGTTTCTTCTTATTCTTGGCCTCGAGCTTTTCAAACATCGTGGCCATGGCGGTGGGGTCGTAACCAGCCGCGTACATGTATTGCACGCCAAGCTTGTCCGCTTCCTCTTCCGCGCCACGCGTGAACTTCATAAATCCGAGCATGCTGGCAAAGCCGCCGCCCTGATAAATCAACTGTCCCAGGCCACCGCCCAGGATTATGGAAGGAATTAAGACCGCATACTGAGCCAGCTCGGCCTTCTTGCTGTTTTCAACTGCGTGACGCGCCGCGACGTGAGCAATCTCGTGAGCCATCACTCCAGCAAGTTCAGCTTCATTGTCGGCCGCCAGCATCAGTCCCTTGTTGACATAAAAGAAACCACCCGGCAAAGCAAAGGCGTTCACTTCGTCTGAATCAATCACTTTGATCGTAAAAGGAACCTTGGCGTCAGAATGAAGCACGATGTTTTGGCCGACGCGGTTGATGTACTCAGTCACCACTGGGTCGTCGATGAACTTCGCCTCACGATCGACTTGTGCCGCAAGCTCGCGGCCGAGACGGACTTCCTTCTCGGTTGAGCCGCTCATGCCGGCAATGATGCCTTTATTGATGTTGCGTTTCCCGATCATGTTCGGGTCTTCGCTGGCTGAAA
The DNA here is from genome assembly GCA_051002415.1 of Pyrinomonadaceae bacterium. Lineage (GTDB taxonomy): Bacteria > Acidobacteriota > Blastocatellia > Pyrinomonadales > Pyrinomonadaceae > PSRF01. Next base: position 8,807 of record JBPCMI010000040.1, on the reverse strand, counting down.
GTGGTTTGCTGGTGGTGGACTTAGCTGTCTTCGCTGGTTCCTTCTTGGAATCCTGAGACTCCGATTTCGCTTCAGTCTTAGCCTTTGCGGACGCATCAGTGGTCTGGGTTGACTGAGCAAACACGGCAAACGAGCCCGAGAAAAGCGAGGCTACCAACGCTAGTGCCGTGGCGATGCGGGAGAAACGGTTCATTTCGAAAACCTCCAGATATTTCGGAACCGGCCGAAGTAATGTAGCCCGTTTGGACTGTCGTTCGGAAGGGCCGCTGAATTCTTTTTGCAACGCGAATTGTTCAAACAGGGGGATCAAAAACGAGGTTGTTGAAGCTGTTTTCGCAATTTGCTGACGCGCAGTCTATGATGCACCCGTTTAGCCACAAGGTTGCGCGGTTCAGTATCTTACTTCGTCGGACCGGACGCCGTTTCAAATGTTCTTACTGACGAATGGAGACTGCCGGCATTATAGTGCAGTGCCCGTAAAAAGCCCCACGAAATTCGCGGTTTTGCCGACCTACCGCTGAAATGCCCATCGCCAGCCAAAGGAAAAGTGAAAAACCGACGGTCTCAATTGTCGGCTCAGGTCGCTTGGGAACGGCTTTGGCCATGGCGCTCACCGCCTCGCACTACGTGATCGAAGCTCTTGTATCGCGCAAAATCGCGCACGCCCGGCGAGCTGCAGCATTGGTGGGATCGGCGACGACTGCGCTGTCAGAAAAAGAGATGGCAGCAATCCCCGCGAGCAAAATCATCTTGATAACTACTCCCGACGGGGAAATCCAAAAAACTGCAGACAGAATTGCGTCACTTAAACCATCGGCGCAAGGCCGCACTGTATTTCACACGAGTGGAGCGCTGGCAGCTTCCGAGGTGCTTGCTCCGCTCGCTGCCGCAGGCTTTGCTACGGGCTCGCTTCATCCCCTTGTCTCCATCAGCGAACCGCGAACGGGAGCCGAGAAACTACGAGGAGCCTTCTATTGTGTGGAAGGCGACGCCGCAGCGAGCCGCGTCGCGCGATCGATAGTAAAAGACTTACAGGGCCACAGCTTTCACATCGATTCGAACTCCAAGCCGCTTTACCACGCTGCGGCGGTAATGGCATCGGGGCATGTCACGGCCCTGGTGGCCCTCGCGATGGAGATGCTGGTTCAGTGCGGCCTGGATGAGAAAACTGCGCGTCGAGTCCTCTTGCCGTTGCTCGAAAGCACGGTAGCAAATCTTTCAATCTCCGCGCCGGCTACAGCTTTGACGGGAACTTTCGCTCGTGGCGATTTAGTCACCGTGAGAAGACATTTGCAGGCACTCTCAAACAAGGCTCTAACCGAAGCACTTGCTGCATACAAGCTCCTTGGCCGGCGCTCATTAGAGCTCGCCGAGCAACGGATTGATGCGGAAACTCGCAAACAAATCTTGCGCGAGTTGAAGTAGCAGGGTGACCTAACCTCGATTGACGATTGCCGATGCCGATTGCCAATTGGTGATTTCCGATTGTTGATTGGCTTGTAACCAAAGAACCATCACAAATCGGCAATTAGCAATCGGCAATCGCCAATAAAACGACGCTTCTACTTTCCGCGGTCATGCTTGCGCGCGAAACTTACGAGCGCTAGAGTCTAAGAACACAAGAAAGAAATTAGTAGCGAACGAAGGAAGAGTCTTCCTAGATATGCAGAGTACTCCCAGCGCCAGTTACAGTCTGACTTTACGCGTAAAGTTGTCGAGTCGGGCGGGAACGTTGGGCGAAGTAGCCAGCGCTATCGGACGCGCCGGCGGCGACATCGGTGCAATCGACATCGTCAGCGTCGCCAACGACTTCATCACGCGCGATATCACCGTCAGCGCTATTTCCAGCGAGCACGGACAGAAGATCGTTGAAGCCGTAAAAGACATCAACGGTGTTGAGGTCGTGAACGTTTCTGACCGCACCTTCCTCATGCATCTCGGCGGCAAGATTGAAGTCGTATCGAAGATGCCGCTCAAGAATCGTTCTGACCTATCAATGGCTTATACACCGGGGGTGGCGCGCGTCTGCGAAGCAATCGCCCAGGATCCCGAAAAGGCATTCACACTTACCATCAAAAAGAACACGGTCGCCATCGTTACCGACGGTACGGCTGTGCTCGGCCTTGGTGACATCGGCCCGGCTGCTGCGATGCCCGTGATGGAAGGCAAGGCAATGCTGTTCAAAGAATTTGCCGGCGTAAACGCCTTTCCCATCTGTCTCAATACCAAAGACCCGGACGAGATTGTTCGGACTGTGAAAGCAATCTCAACGGCGTTCGGCGGTATCAACCTGGAAGACATCTCAGCGCCGCGATGTTTCCAAATTGAAGAGCGACTGAAAGAAGAACTCGATATTCCGGTTTTCCATGATGACCAGCACGGAACGGCTGTGGTAGTCCTGGCCGCACTACTAAATGCTTTAAAAATCGTGGGCAAGAAGATGACCGACATTAAGGTCATCGTTAATGGTGTCGGCGCGGCTGGCGTGGCCTGCACAAAGATAATTATGGCTGCCGGAGTTAAGAATGTTGTCGGTTGTGACCAGTCGGGAGCTCTTTACCCGGGTCGTGTCGAGCGAATGAATTGGGTCAAAGATTGGTATGCACGAAACACCAACCCTAATCAGGAGCAGGGAAGTGTGAAGGACGTGATCAAAGGTGCTGATGTTTTCATGGGACTCTCGGTGTCAGGCGTGATTGACGCGGACGATATTAAGAGAATGGCGGACAAGCCGATTGTTTTTGCCATGGCGAATCCAACGCCGGAAATTATGCCCGAGGAAGCGGCGCCGTACGTTGCGGTGATGGCTACCGGACGTTCGGACTATCCAAATCAGATCAATAACGTTCTCTGCTTTCCGGGAATCTTCCGCGGCGCCCTCGCCTGCCGTGCTTCGACAATCAACGAAGAAATGAAATTGGCTGCGGCAAATGCTATTGCTGGAATTATTACCGAGAGTGAACTTCATCCGGAGTACATCGTCCCCTCGGTCTTCGACAAACGTGTCGCCGAAGCAGTGGCGCGTGAGGTGGAGGAAGCTGCCTATCAGACGGGCGTAGCACGCCGCGAGCGATTGGCGCAGGAAGGGGAATAAGCGTTTGGAGTTTAAGGTCACAAAAGTGCAAGGTCCAATGTCCTATATCCAAAGACCCGGCCCGTTGGCGTTGACTTTGGAACTTGAAAGCATATGTCCGAAATGTTTGATCTGATCATCATCGGCGCCGGCCCTGCGGGACTTTCCGCGGCGGATGCAGCTGCGCGCGAGGGTCTTAGGTATCTGGTCATCGAAAAAGGGACGATCGCCGACACCATCCGCCGTTATCCGGTTGGCAGAACACTCTTCTCTACGGTGAATGAGTTGGAGATGCGTGAAGGCACATTGAAACCGGTGCGCGAAAAGCCGACCCGCGAAGAGTTGTTATCTCATTACATCCATTTCGTCCTCGAGCAGAATTTGAATATCAATACTGGCGAAGAAGTAACGGACGTTGAGCGAACCGGCGACAGCGATTTCCTGATTCGCACCACCAGCACAGACGAGAACAGGGAACGCACTGCGGTGACTTATCGCTCCCGTAAGATTCTATTTGCAATAGGCGCGATGGCCCATCCGCGCCGCCTGAATATTCCCGGTGAAGATCTGCCCAAGGTCCATCATCTTTTTGTTGAACCGTATCCCTACGTGCGCCGTCACGTACTCGTTATTGGCGGCGGCAACAGTGCTGCTGAAGCTGCGCTCTTCTTGTCGGAGGAAGGAGCCCGCACCACCATGGCCCTTTGGCGTGAAGATTGGGAAAACCGCGATCCCAAAGCTGGAGCGATGAAGCACTGGGTGCGCAAGCCTCTCGAACAGGAGATCGCAGCAGGGCGCCTGCGCGTGATTCTTTACAAAGAGATTAGCGAGATAACTAAAGAGGAAGTGCGGCTGGTTAACGACGAAGGACAGACAATCACCTTGGCGAATGATGTGGTGTTTGTGCTCATTGGCAGTGACGCCGAATTGGGTTTGCTGAAGAAGTTAGGTGTGACGACGGCTGCGGGAAAGTTAACCGAAATGCCCGTCTACGCTCCGGATACTTTTGAAACCAATGTTCACGGAGTTTATGTTGTGGGACACTTCACATACGCGCGTCATATCAAGGAAGCGATAGCCGTTCCGCTTCGCATTGTTCCACTAATCGCGCAGAGCTTGCGTGACGCGGCGGTGGTCAGCAGCAAGTAGTCAGTAGTCAGTTGTCAGTAGTTAGTTGTAGTAGTTAGTTGCCGGGTCAGTAGTCAGGAGCAGGAGCGGGAGCGAAGCGAGTAGACACTAGGGCCTTACTAATGACAATTAACAACCATCTACTGACAAGTGACTACTGACCACTTGATCAGAATTCCATCTCGCCCCGCGCCACAACCACCGACGTCCCGCCGACTCGCACTTCCTGAATCGCGCCACGCTTGCCCTTTACCTCGATATTGAGACGGCTGGGTCGATTAATAAAGTCGCCCTGCTCGATGACAAATTTGGAAGTGCCGTTCACCGCTTCATCTGGCAGCGCATCATGGTAGACGAGATAAGCGCCTAACGCGCCGGCCGCGCTGCCCGTGGCTGGATCTTCGGGAATGTTATCGTCAGGAGCGAACATCCGCGCATTGGCGCGCGACGCGCCTACCTCGATCGTCTCCTGCGAGAAGGCATAACAACCCATTGCACCCACCCGCCGGTAAACTTCCACCAGCAGCGCCGCGTTCACGCGACAACTACGGAGGTCAGCGAGCGAGCGAATCGGTACAAGAAGAAACGGCAAACCAGTGGAAGCGATTTGGATGGGCAGATTCTCGTCAAGGTGTTCAGGGGCGAGGCCTAAAGCGCGGGTTAGATCCGCTCGCTCGTGTGCATCTTCGAGAACGTCGCCAATCTCTGGTTTGCTCTGCGTCATTACGACCTGAAGCGGCTCGCCATCCTTGAACTCAATATCGACCGGTAGTGTGCCAATACCGATTTGCTGATGAATGCGAGTCCAGCCGCTGCCCGATTCCGGTTTTGGAACCACGCCTTCGAGCGCGAGCAAGTCCCAGGTGCCGACGACGGGATGGCCGGCAAAGGGAAGCTCCTGAGTTGGCGTGAAAATCCTCAGGCGACGGAGTGCTTCCGGTTCTTGATCTTTAGCAGGCTCAGCTGGCAGCACGAACACTGTTTCCGAAAGGTTCATTTCCCGCGCAATCTTCAACATTTGGTCGCCGGGTACACCGGCGCCATCCGGAAAAACTGCCAGGGGATTCCCGGCGAAAGCGGTATCCGTGAAAACGTCCAATTGGACAAAACGATAGGAGGTCATAGACGGCAATCATCATGCGGAAGTTCTGATTGGTCAAGACAGCGCTGGTGGGGATTATTTCAGTTGTGGGTTAGCGACCGCGTCCGCTCGATTGCCGATTGTCGATTTCCGATTGGCGATTGGCGATTGGCCTGTAAGGAAGGCATCACAAATCGTCAATTGGCAATTGGCAATCTCCAATTAGACGCCGGTCGCTATCGCTCGCGGTTCTGACTTTGTCGACCAATCTGTAGAAGGACATGATGATGATGAACAACTCTGTGGCCCCTTTAGTTTGCATTGCCAGGGCGCCCACGGAGGTACGACCTATATGTACTGAAATGTTTTGTAATCAAGTCTCATATGTAAGTGGTTAGTCAGTGATAGCAGCGTCAGAACGATCGGCGAAGCTCAATTGTTTAGTTTCACCGGGAATTGCCACTGTTAAGAAGACCGCTGGAATTTTCAATGCTGGAATTTTCAATTGACAGAGGTTTTTCACAGGAGTATAAGGCGCGTGTCCTCGCAAACACCCAAAAGAAAAACGCGACCTGATTTTCGTTAGCTCTCTTTTAACCTCTCATTTCTTGATCGTCTGCGATTGACCCTTCAGTGCTTGAAGGGTTGCTAAGTAAGTTTCAAGAATCTGAATGTATGCCCAACGTACTTCGGAGTCTTAGTCTCCCTGGACATCTTCACTTGCTGACAATAGGAGTCGCCCCACATGTTTAACTCGAACATTCTCGACGTAGCCATTGGAATGATTTTCGTCTACTTGCTGCTGAGTCTGATGTGCACAGCAGCGAACGAGATCATTGAGCTGATGCTCAAGAAACGCGCTATTGATCTTGAGCGTGGGATCCGTGAGCTTTTGGCCCCGGGTAGCCTCTCAGGGAAGCCGGACATCGTCCAGAAACTCTATGATCACGCCCTGATTAACAATCTGTTCGGCGGCGAATACGGCGAGTCGAAGATAAAGAGTCGTATTCCATGGTTAAGGTGGAAGCGAACGCAATTGCCTTCCTACATTCCGGCTCGCAGCTTCGCGCTCGCATTGATGGATCTTGTGGGATTGCCGTCGAGTGCAATCACCTCACCCCCAGCTCAAGCTTCACCCCCGGCCAGCACTGGTTGGCGACTGCTGGCTCGGCTCAGGAATTCACTTGGCGGCGGCAGCGCTGCCCCAACGCCTGAGCCACTCCCCAGCAAACCAACATCAGGCGCGAGCTTCGCCACCGCGCCATCTCTCGCTGCCAAAATGGCTGCGCAATTCGCAATCGCTGCGGCGGTCGGCGGCGAAGTAACCTCGCCGCCCTCGGGACCCCCAATTCAGAGTCCTCCATCCGGGCCTCTTCCGGTTGACGATCCTTTCACTAAGTTGCGCCAAGCGATCATTGACTACGAACCGCTTCACCCAACTTCTAAGCGAGCTTTAATAACGTTACTGGATGCCGCGGGGGGCGATGTCGCCAAAGCCAGGGAAAACATCGAGAAGTGGTACGACAGTTCGATGGACCGGGTTTCCGGTTGGTATAAGCGCCGGGCTCAACTGACCATCCTGGTGATCGGACTCTTTGTGGCGATCGCCGTCAATGTCGATACCATTACGGTTGCCAAGATGCTGTCTACCGATAAGGCCCTCCGCGAGTCGCTGGTGAACGCAGCTGATGCCTACGCGAAGGCTAACGCTTCGCCAGCCGCTGCCGCCTCGCCTTCTGAGACAGCGGCGGCTCCTGCTGGCAATGCTTCGCCATCCGAGACAGCGGCGGCTGCCGGCAACGCTTCGCCGGGTACAGCGCCTACTGCCGGCAACGCTGCGCGATCCGGGAAACCGGCTCCTGCTGCCGCAGTGCCAATTCCCATACCTGCATGTGAGGAAGATGAGAATTCTGCCGAGTGTTTGCGCGCGAAGGCTGTTCAGGAAGCTTGTAAAGATCCGAAGTCTAAGAAGTGTATGAGCGCAAAGAGTCTTGAGGAAGCTTGCCAAGACCCAGCTTCAGATCAGTGTCAGCGAGCGAAGGATGTGCAGCAGGCTTGTACAGATCCAAATTCCGCCGCTTGTCAGAGCGCCAAGGTTCTGGAAGAGGCTTGTAAAGATCCAGACTCAACCGAGTGTCAGAATGCCAAGGCTCTCGAGGAGCCTTGTACCGATTCAGACCCAGCTAAGTGCAAAGAGTTGAGGCTACAGAAAGCCAGTGGGCAAAGCTCCAAAGCGGGCGACCGTGAAAAAGCTCTACAAGAAGCATGTGCCACCGAGAATTCACCTGCCTGTACAAGCGCAAGAAAAGTTTATGTGGCTTGTTCGGGTTCTGACACTGTCAAGTGTCAACGTGAAACGGCGCTACATGAAGCATGTGCGGCTTCGTTGAATTCAGACGAATGTAAGATCGCAAAAAAACTGTATCAGGCCTGTGAAGATCCAGATTCCCCTCAGTGCCAACTGGCAAAGGCATGCACGGACCCAAACTCGGTTGAGTGCCAACGTGCAAAGGCCCTCGACAAAGCATGTGCGAAAGGCCCGAACTCTCCAAACTGTAAGTATCTAAGCAGCGAACAACAGCTGCGATCGCTTGGCTTGCCGATCGGCTGGGATACGCCGGATGACCCCAAGCGGAAATGGCCGGGTAAGAATTTCTTCCAAACGGGAGGGTGGGTTCAGCAGTTTTATTGGCACGGGCTCGGGTGGTTGCTTACCGCATTAGCAATCTCGCTCGGCGCGCCGTTCTGGTTCGACCTGCTTAACAAGTTCATCGTGATTCGCGCGGCCGTCAAGCCAACTGAGAAGAGTCCCGAGGAGAAGTCGAAGGATTAAGCGAACGAGCAATGCGTGACGCTAACCATTGAGCTGTTTCGATAACTGAATTGATAGGAGAAAGAAAATGGCTAAAGGCACAGTAGTAATCGATCCCGGACATGGTGGCTCGCTGGAAACCGGTGGGTCATCGGCAAATAACGCAACCACTCCCAGCGGCATTCTGGAAAAGAATATGACACTGAAGTTCGGTTTACTGGTCCGCGATGCCATCAAGGCCGCAGCCACTGCCGGAGGCCACACCATCAAGGTAGTTATGACTCGGGACACGGATAAGAATCTCGGTCTGTCTGCCCGAGCCAACGTGGCCAAAACCAACGATGCGGATCTGTTCCTAAGTATTCACCACAACGCTTCCATCGCGCATAACGCGCGCGGCCTCGAGACTCTCGTGCGACCGAAGGCTGCTGGCAACGTCAACCATGCCGACGACGTTTCTTTCGCAAAGAAGATCCAGGCCGGTGTACTCGCCGCGCTGAGAGCTCACGACTCGACGACAAAGGATCGTGGGGTCAAGGATCAAGTCCTGGGAGTGTTGAAAGACACTGCACTGGGAAACGGTGTGCGTGCATGCCTGGTGGAAATCGAGTTCATCGACACCAAAGCCGTCGACGAACTGCTCAACCTGAATACTAACGCAGCCCAGGTGCGTGAAGACATCGCCGCAGCAATCGCGAAGGCATGCGTGGCGG
>JBPCMI010000039.1:0-9736 GCA_051002415.1 Pyrinomonadaceae bacterium | reverse complement strand
CTGCGCCTCGGCTTATTCCCTGCGCAGAATTTGTCGTCGTCCACCCAGGAGTTGACCGGCATTAGGTACGGGCTCGACGTGCTGAGTCACATGGTATTGCCGGTCACAACGCTTGCCGTGGTCTATGTCGCACAGATCATGCGTCTGACTCGCACCTCGATGCTGAACGTGCTCGGCGAAAACTTTGTGATTGCGGCACGCGCTAAGGGATTGTCAGAAGGCAGGGTGGTTTATGGACACGCACTGCGTAATGCCCTCCTCCCGATTGTCACGGTTGTGGGCCATGACTTTGGGATGTTGTTGAGCGGTGCTGTGCTTGTGGAGACAGTGTTCGCATGGCCCGGCCTCGGCAGGCTGATGCTTGACGCTCTCGCCATGCGCGACTACCCGGTCCTGATGGGACTATTCCTTATGATTTCGGTCAGCGTCATTTTAGTGAATTTCATTGTTGACATGACGTATTCCGCGCTAGATCCACGCATTCGTTGCGGACGAACAAGCAAATGATTCCTGAGACCACTGAGAAACGCGCACTGGGAAACGTCTTCGGCTGGCGCAGCTTCAAAGGCAGGCGCACCCCGCTCGCGGCAGTCGCTTTGTTAGCGCTCTATATCTTCGCGGCGGTTTTCGCCGATCAGATTGCGCCGCATAACCCACATATGACTTCTGACGACAGTTTGCGCGCTCCATCCGCAGAGTATTTATTTGGCACTGACGATCTCGGACGAGACATTTTTAGCGGCGTGGTTCACGGCGCCAGGGTTTCCATCACGATTGGCGTCACGGTCGCCGTTTTGAGCGGACTGATAGGGGTACTGATTGGACTAACAGCGGGCTATGCCGGCGGACTTGTAGACGATCTATTAATGCGGCTCACTGAACTTTTCCTCATTCCGCCAAGGTTCTTTCTGGCGCTCGTCATCGCCGCGCTCTTCGGGTCAACCCTTTCCACTCTGATCCTCGTACTGAGCGTCACCTATTGGCCGACTACCGCGCGCCTCGTCAGGGCGGAAGTAATGTCACTTAAGGAAAGAAGTTTTGTTGAAGCCGCACACGCCATGGGCGCTAGTCCCGCACGTATATTGTTTCGCACCATTTTACCTAACGCGCTCCCGATAATAATTACGAACGTTGTGTTGATGGTGGGTGGAGTGATTCTGGTTGAAGCAGCGTTGGAGTTTATCGGCGTGGGAGACAGCAACTACATGAGCTGGGGTTACATGCTACATAACGGCGAACACTTTATTCGCGATGCCTGGTGGATCATGTTCTTTCCGGCGCTGGCGGTCTCGCTGCTTGTCCTGGCACTTAACACGGTCGGCGACGCACTCAACCGAGCGCTCGACCCCAAGGCTCGCAGCGCAAATCTCGACAACCCAGCGTGACGCTCAGATTCTGCGCCTTCTTCTCTTCAGCAGAATTGCGCCAGCAACGGCAGCCAGCGCGAGCAGCGCAATGAGCAAGTAGAGCTGCGGACGCGGAAAAGTGTTTGCGGATGGATGCGCCGAGCGACCGCCGTCAGCCCACCAGGCGTCCTGCGCAAAATAAGCACTTGATTTCGCGCTCCACTCGTACATCCCCTGCAACCCAGCGCGGTATGCGGCGCTGGAATTGGGTTCGTAGAGCCAGAAATAAGGTAAGTCCTTAACCAGAATGTCCTGGGCCTCGAAGTAATATGCCGCACGCTTTTGCTGGTCCAACTCAGAAGCAGCTGAAGCAAACAACTCATCGACGCGCGGATTGCGATAGCCCGCGCCGTTGGAAAAAGGAATCGGCCCAATGTTTGAGGAGACGACCGTGCGTTTCACTCCGATGTCCGGGTCGGGACCGTTTTCGAATGAAGCGAAGCCCAGATCGAAGTCCTTTTTGATATAGACCGCGTCGACTGCTGCGGCAAACTCCATGAGTTGTAAATCAACGGCGATACCGACCTCGCGCAACTGATCGCGCAACGCCTCGGCAACCTTGGCGTAACCGGCAGCGTGAACGAACTTCAGGTGGAAGCGTATGCCATCGGATCCCCGCCGCTGTCCGGCTTCGTCAAGCATTTGATTGGCGAGGGCTGTATTGTGTTCATACTTTTCCACATTGGGATTGTAAGCCCAGGCGAGCATGTGTGAGACAGGCCCTGTCGCCGCGATACCTTGTCCGAATAGCAGCTTATCAACCAGGAATTGTTTATCGATCGCGTGTGCTATCGCTCGCCTGACTCGCAAGTCCGAAAGAGGCGCTCGGGTAACATTTGGGATAAACGTTTCCACGCCTGCAAAACCTTCCCGGCCTTTGGTGGTTACAATAACGCCCGGCATAGCCTTCAACCGCGCAATATCGAGCGGAGACGCACCCAGCAAGTAATCAATCTCTTCGCGTTCGAACGCGATCGTTGCTAGCGCCCCGGTGGGCATTACCTTGTACACGATGCGATCTAAATAGGGTTTGCCTGCTTTGAAGTACCGCCCGTTTTTCACGAGGGTCAGATGATCGCCCTTCAACCACTCCTGAAGCTTAAAGGGTCCGCTGCCCACGGGATTTATGTTGCGAGAATTCGTTAGCGGATCTGTCCCTTCATACAAATGCTTCGGCATCACGGGCGCGTTGGTGACATCGACGAGTCTTAAGAAGGCAGCATATGGTTTGTCGAAGTTAAAGACGACTGTGTGCTGGTCGGGAGTATCTATCCGACGTAAGTTGTCAGCTATGGACGTGCGGGTGCGAGAGTGGTACTTCAGTAACAATTGCTCGAACGTAAATCGCACATCTTCAGCAGTCACCGGCACACCGTCGTGGAACACAGCTTCCCGTGCGAGGAAGAACGTATAAGTCCGACCATCGGGTGAGACCTCCCAGCGTTCGGCCAAATCGGGAACCGGATTGAGGTCAAAATCGTGAGCAACGAGGCCACTAAAGATTGAGCCACAAATCAGATGTACACCGCCCTGGGTTGTGATGGATGGATTCAGCCCACCTGGATCTGAGGAAATTGCTACAACTACGCTGCCACCGTATAAGGGATCGTTGGCCGGGCGCCCGGGTGAGGAGACCAGTAAGATCGCGAAGATTGCCAAGAAGCATATAGCCAAATTTCTCATTTGCTCGATTATGATAAATCTTGGTCCGGGCGTTAACTGTACTATCAGCAGATCAGGGAAAGATTACAAGAAAGTAGTTGTACCATAGATGGTCCCTCTACTTAGCCTCTTAAATAGTGGAGTGATTCTTACCGTATTTTGAGTATTGGCCTGATCGATTCCGCGTGGGAGATTTGTAACCAGAATCTCCAGCATGCAACGTATACTGGACCGTAGCGGATGGGACGGAATGTAAAAACCCTAATAAATCTGTGGTGGCTGCAACCTTAGAAAAGGCAAATACTTACGTTTTTGCCGAACTTTGGTTTGGGACCGAGAAGTCGGAGGTTCGAATCCTCTCGCCCCGACCAACAACCTCAATCCTTCAGTAACTTAGAGATATACGGCCTAACGGCCCGGTTTTTCTGTGTGGTCAATTTGTGACCAGAGATGCCAGCCACGGAACGTGTAGAGAACTGTAGCGCAGGTGACGGAATTGAAATCTCGAATGTTTCCTGGCCGCCGCAATTATTGAAACCAGAAAATTTGCGTCGCGACCGGTCACTCGGTCTATAACCGAATGGTCGGAGGCTCTAATGCTCTCGCCTCGACCATCTAAGCGAACGATTTACGCTTAGAAGGTTGACGCCCGATTTCGCATCACTGATGAGCTATAGATGGGAGCCTTGATCCTGGACGGACTCACTTCCTCAGGTATGCCATCGCTCCCGCGATGCGGAGGCCACGAGACGGCCCTCCTCGGCAACGACTTCACATACGTGAGTTGGTTTAGGTCTGAAGCTGAGTAGCTAAATTGACTTCAACGAACACACCTATTCTGGTAAGATTTTCATAATCGTTAAAGATGGCCCTTCAATTGATCATATCGAGTTTCTCCAAGGCTCGCGCCTTTTTGGTTTTGGCGGCCCTCATTTCTTTGTGCGTCTCAAACAATGTGGGACCCAGTTTTCTTCCACTTCCTCTGATATCCGACCGAATAGCAGAAACCCCGCAAAAGAATCAACGCGATACAGCATCACGAGTCCCATCTCCTGCTGAATCTGACAGCTTTCGCGTGCCGATGATGGGCCAAAAGCAGAATCGGGCGGCCACGGAACCTCAGACTCAACCTTTTGCTACGACGACAAAGGCTGGCTTTGTACTTCCAAAGGATTCGCGCGTTCCTGCTGAACCTTGTTTCTCAGTTTCGTTCGTTACGTCTCCATCGGCATCGCAGCCTCCTGGCCGCGCGCCGCCTCGTTTAGCCTAAAAACACGCTCGATCAGAATGGTCTCGGATCTCCGCACCACTCGCATTGTGCGGTGCGGAGCCATACGTCCAATCCAAGGACTTAGCGCGCCTGATTCTCAGGCGAACTGGGAGGAATTCAATGAGTAATACTGCAATCTTCATACTAATAGCCATAGTGGTTATCGGAGGAATTTTGGGCAACCCTGCTATCCGCAGTCAGGCCAATGAGCTGTGGCGAGTATTGGGTTGTTGCAAGGCGGCATTCTTACATGCCTTTAGCTAAAGAAAGATGGGTGATAAAAACATCCGGAAAACAAAAAGTACACATGGCGACTTTTGACTAAACGTCGGTTTACCACGAGTGAACGATGAATTATTTTCTGGCGACTGCGACCGGAGATGATACGAGGGTTCTTTTGACTCTCTTCATAATGCTTGTCGCGGCCAAGCTGATGGCTGAGTTGTTCGAACGACTGCGGCAGCCGGCAGTCGCCGGTGAAATACTGGCTGGAGTCATTATCGGGCCAAGTCTTCTCGGTTGGGCAGCTCCGTCAGAAATCACCAGTCTGTTAGCTGAGATTGGCGTCATCTTCCTCCTGTTTACTGTCGGGCTCGAAACCAAACCTGCGGCCATCTTCAAGGTCGGCAAACAAGCAGCAGTCGTGGCAGTACTGGGCGTCGTTGCTCCACTGCTTGGTGGTTGGCTCCTCATGCGGGCTTGGGGCAGCACCAGCATTGAAGCGCTCTTCGTCGGGACGGCAATGGTCGCGACATCTGTCGGCATTACCGCGCGAGTCCTGTCGGGGATGGGATTGCTCGATGCCCCCACCGCTCGAATCATTCTAGGAGCGGCGGTCATTGACGACATCCTTGGCCTCCTGGTTCTTTCGATTGTGTCCAGTATGGCAGCGGGTACAGTTAATTACCTCGAGATCCTTACAACTGCAGGTCTGGCGATCGGCTTTATCGCCTTTGTCACTTTGGTTGGAGCGCCTGTGGTTACTCGCGTGGCCCCAAGCGTTGAACGCATGCGCAGTGGTCAGGGCATCTTTATCTTCGGGCTGGTCCTGTGCCTGGGCTTATCCGTAGCGGCATCCTACATCGGAGTTGCCGCCATCATCGGTGCCTTTCTCGCGGGGATGGTGCTTGCGGAAGCAGCCGAAGACAATCCAAAAATGCATCGGCAGATGAGCGGGGTGACAGAATTCCTCGTGCCTTTCTTTCTCGTCAATATCGGTATGCAGCTTAGTCTTGGTGTCTTTCAGTCTTCTTCCGTGATCGTGCTTTGCGTTCTAGTTACTTTGGTCGCGATTGTGACCAAGTTGTTGGGTTGCGGTTTGGGGGCAAGCAACCTCGGAATCAGGCGCGCAGGACAAGTCGGCATGGGAATGGTGCCACGCGGCGAAGTCGGAATCATCGTTGCCCAGATTGGTTTAAGCCTCGCAGTGATTGGGGCGGAACTTTACGGTGTGGTCTTGTTCATGGCTGTAGCGACCACGGTAATCGCGCCGCCGTTCCTCAAGTTGCTCTATGCTAGCGAAGTGGCAGCGCGGGAAGAGATCGGCCCGCCCGACGCCGGCGGGATCGTGGCCTCAGAAGATCTTTGCAAGATTGGATAAGACACCCGGGATAAAAGGCACCGATGATAAACCTGCTCGCTACAATACTAGTTTGGCTTACGGCACTCTATCTCATTAGCTTTGCCTTAGTTATGTTGCTGGCACCGGACCGAGCCAAACGGTTTCTAGGCGGCCTTGCCAACTCTGCTTTTACTCACTACCTGGAGCTCGGACTCCGTCTTATCACGGGTTTGGCAATCTTGCTATACGCACCGCAGATGTTGTTCTCCAACTTCTTTGTTGTTTTTGGCTGGATTCTCGTGGTGACCACCGTCGTTCTTTTCGCAGTTCCCTGGCAGTGGCATCGGCGCTTTGCGCAGTGGGGTGTTCCCTACGCAACTCGGAACTTGTGGCTGGTCGCCGGTTCTTCGTTCGTTTTCGGCGCATTCGTCATAGCAGCAGTTATTTTTGGAAGCAAGGAGCGATGAAGCCGCGCGCTATTAATTGAGCGACCTTCTAAGATCTACTTAAGCGTGCACATTCGGAGGTGGAATCATGTTTAAGATCCAAAGAAAGTTTGTTGAAAGTTGTCTGCTAATAATGCTCCTGCTGACCTTGTTGCTGCTGTCTTCATTATCCGCTACAGCACAAAAATCGGACGGACTCACTTGGAAAGTCTAACGCCTCTGAACCGCAGAGCCAACACTTAACGTGCCGCGACGCCGAACCATACGGGCAACGACTCGAGTCCGCGCAAAACCATGCTCGGACGCCAGCGTAGAGATTCGGTCGCAACGCTCAGATGCAGATCCGGCATTCGCCGTAAGAGCGTGTTGATTGCGATCTCTCCTTCCAACCTGGCGAGTGGCGCTCCCAGGCAAAAGTGAATGCCTTGCCCAAAAGCCAGATGCTTGTTTGGCTCTCGTGTAATGTCCAACTCATCCGGGTTTTCGAAAACGTCTTTGTCCCGATTGGCGGAACCGATCGCTCCTAGCGTCATTCCACCTTGTGGGATGGTTACTCCGTGAAGGTTCAGATCTTCGCGCGCATACCGTTCTGTCGACATAAGCACAGGAGACGTGTAACGAAGCAATTCCTCGACCGCTGTTTTGATCAATGCCGGATCTCGCCGCAGCCTGTTCATCGCATCCGGATTTTCCAAGAGAGCGAGCATTCCATTACCAATCAGGTTAACTGTCGTTTCATGTCCCGCAATGAGCAGAAGAAAGACCATCGCCAGCAGCTCGTCCTCGCTCAACTTATCACCGGCGTCTTCCGCCTGGATTAGTGCAGTGGCCAAATCATCTCGCGGATCTCGGCGTCGCAGTTTGAAAAATTGACGCAGGTAACGAATAAACATCCAAACACTCGGGATCACCCGCAGCGTGGCTCTCGGCGATGTAAGAGCAACGACGGCTTTTGACCACTTATGAAATTTATGGTGGTCCGGAGCAGGTATACCAAGGATTTCAGTAATGATTGTCATCGGAAGCGGCAGGGCATAACCCTTGATTAAATCCATTTCGCCGCCGTACATCACGCGGTCTAGCAATTCTTCCGCCAACGTTTGAACACGGTCGCGCATTCGGGCGATAAGGCTGGGCGTAAACGCCTTGTGGACCAACGCCCGCAGTCGCGTGTGATCGGGAGCATCCAGATCAAGCATATTGCGCTCCAGCGGCCGGAACATCGATGGCACCCAAGGCATCTTCCGAAGCTGTTCCGGAGTCATTGCAGTGCGCCGGTTTTTCACGAAGCGTTCATCCTTCAGCAACGCCGCGACGTCTGCGTAGCGAGTGATTAACCAGACGGGAGTTTTGTCAGGAAGAGTAGTTTGGTAAACGGGTTGAGAAACTCGCAGGTCGGCCAGGAATGGGAACGGATTAGCTTTGAACTCCGCGCTTACAATGTTCGGTTGTATGGTTTTAGTCATTGAACTCTCTACTCTTCGCCGCTCCGAAAACGTCTTAACTCATAAGCTTCTTTTTGGTTAGTAAGACCAACTGCCTAGTGTTGCACTCACACGGGAAAGCAAACGTCTTATTCGACATCACTCGTTCGTTTGAAGGACTTTCGTACTTTTCTACTAAGCAGGTATAGAAGTATGGCAGCGGCTAGCGGAATTCCTACTATTGCTCTTGGTTCGGTTCCTAGCAAAACGTTGGTTATGCTTCCAATTAGATTCGTCGCGATCAAGCCGATGGCCAGCCAATGTCCCCACCTTGCACCACACCAGAGTCCGATTGCTGCGGCCGCGCAAAACACTGAAACAGTAGCCATCAATAAAACTGCCCATAGGCCCAGGCTTGAAAGATTCTCGTGAGCACGAGGATTGAGACGCCACATCGATTCGAGAAAGCTATTGGGGCGGAGTAGAGATAAGCTCGCCGTGAGGCTTATAGCAGCGCTAGCCGCAAAGAAAATACTAAGCGCCGTGATTCCACGCGGCCGATGGGCCGTCCTGGCGAGACTCTCTTTAGGGAACATTGGTAGACAATACTACGACATAACCGAGGGTCGCATTTTTCAAGCGGCAACCCACACTCGATTCAGTACCGGGGCTTGATTTTGGAAGGTCCCCAGCGGGATTTCCGTCTCCCAAAATTATTTTGAATAATTCGGCGACTGTTGAGATACGTTAGGTGAGAGATGAGCGATGGATGATCAGGCGGCGATTGAGAGATGCAGAGCGGGAGACAATGAGGCGTTTCGTCACATTGTCGAGCGCTACCAATCCCAAGCCATTGGTCATGCCACAGCCATTCTCGGCAACCACGAAGACGCACGGGACGCCGTTCAAGAGGCATTCATCGATGCTTTTCAGGCGCTTGACCAGATCGATCTCAGTCGGCGCTTCTACCCCTGGTTTTATGTAGTTCTTCGAAATCGTTGTTACAAGCTGGCCCACGGTCGGAAGAAAAAAGAGATGAGCGGTTCGGATGAAATGGAGATATTGGCACCGGCAGCAAGCATTCTACCCGAGGAATCGATGCTACTAGAACAGGCCATGCTTGAATTACCAATTGAGGACCGAGAATTAATTACGTTACGCCATCTGGACGGACTCTCATATCAAGAGTTGGCCGAAAGGTTGGAAGTTCCTCAGGGAACAATCATGAGCCGGCTCTACCACGCGCGAAAAAAATTGCGCGACAGACTGGCACGTCTTTCGTTTACGGGATTGAGGGTTGACCTATGAGTGATTTGAATTGCGAAAGCGTATCCATGGCAGCGATGGCGATCACAGATGGCTATCAATCGGAGTTGTCGTCTAAACAGATCGGAACTCATTTAGCGAGCTGCGCCGTTTGCCGTCGGGAGATTGAACAATTGCAGGAACTCTCGAGCCTGCTTGACACCCAGGAGCGACGGCTGCGGACTGAAAATCTTTGGGGGAGGATCGAACGCAGATTGGTTGGCGCTCGCAGTACGCGTACCTCTACGGCTTTGCCGTCGTTCATCTTCCTGGGCGCCCTGCTGCTGGGCTACCGCCTAGTAGAACTGATTCCAGACCGCGACTTCAGCTTCTTATTCAAATTTGTACCGGTGCTCCTTGTGATTGCTGCTTTCGGTTATCTCAGGGAGAACCCGTTTAAAATCAATTCCGAACTCAGTCTCGAAGGAGAGTCATAAAATGAGTGTGAGTAATCATGAGAGTCAGTCCCACATCGTGCTGGGCCAGAAGTACGCATATGCCACCATTTCGCTAATTCTGGGACTTGCCTGCTTTATAAATCTGGCGGGGTTGGAGAAGGCTTTGTTGGCTGTGATCTTCGGCTGGCTGGCACTCAAGTCGACACCGGCTCCAGCACTGAAGGCGCGTCGACTGTGGGCCAAAACCGGCGTCGTGCTGGGAGC
>JBPCMI010000038.1:0-6746 GCA_051002415.1 Pyrinomonadaceae bacterium | reverse complement strand
CTTCAACATTTCCAGCGGCGGTGTCGATCGCAATTTGGATGATGTCAGCAACGACCGGCCCAACTTTTCCGGCAATACTGCAGACTTGCGGTGGCGCGGGCCGGGCACGCCGTTAGACTCTTCAATTCTCGATCACTTTTCCTTGCCTACCGTCGGGCAGTCCGGAAACCTGCCACGTAACGCCGGGCAGGGGCCGGGTTTCATATTGTTCGATCTTAGCGTTACGCGTGAGTATCGGATTAACGAAAGGATGCGGCTCCGGCCGGTGATTGAGTTCGATAATGTGCTGAACAAGACGGTGTTTAGTTTCGGCGCGGAGTTCATCAACTTCAACGCCCTCGCCCCAACCGCGACTGCTGCGCAACGACAAGCGTTCCTGCATTCGTTTCTTTTAACGACGCGGACGTTGCGACACAGGCAAATCCGACTGGGGTTGCGGTTTGATTTCTGACCCTCGCGTCATGTGTCTTGTAACCCTAGCGAGAGGTTTGTGACGGAGATCGAGTTTTCCTAACTCTTAAGTTAGGAAGGGGCCTGCCCCCGCTCTTTCCCGTGAAGGCGCACCTCGGTCCGAGCAACCCGTTACGCGTAGCGTCGACGTGAATTTAGCCCGCCGTTTCAACGCCGGGATCAAGTCGCCAACCGGTCCTCGTCGCGGAGGGAAGACGGAAACGAGTGCGAGGTTCAGGCGTCGTTACGCGACGCGGAGGTTTTCGTTGACCTTTACCCGGCCTTAAAGGCCGGGCTAAATTCATAGGACGCTACGCGTCCAAGATCTTGGTCGCAGCAGAGCGCCAGTTGAAGCTTAGCGAACATGAAATATCGGACCTTTATAGCAACATCCCGGGACTCACGTCCTGTGAAGGCCCCTCGGTGCCTATGTTAAACTCGGCTTGTCTCTTTCAGTCGCAAGTTGAGAGAGTAAGCTCGAGCTGAGCACGCCCACTTCCTAGCGGGCGCACAGGGAATCAGGATGGTTGAGACCCTTTCCAACACAGACGCACAAGCCAAGACAGGCACAGCTGCTGAGGCCGATTCGGCGTTGCTTGACGCCGAGCTGTTCGTCAAATACAAAGCTCCCGAACGAGCTATCAAGCGTCTGAAAACCGCGCTGGAACGAAACCCGCGCTCGATAGCTTTGCGTGAGAGGCTGCGCGAGATCGCTGCCTCACACAAACATCCCGACGAAGCAGCGCGGCAAGGCCTGGCCCTCGCCAGTCTCTACATCGAGCGCGACGATTTTGACAGCGCTTACGATCGCCTGCTGGAAGCGAAGCAACTCGATCCGCGCATTAATGTGGCAAAAGGTTTGGAAGCGATTCGCAGGGCGCGCCGGCCGGATTTACAACCGACTGCTGCTTCCATAACAGAGCGGCAGTTAAAGCGCGAATACGTCACCCTCGCCGGGGATCTCGCTTCAATAAGTCTATTCGACGCGATTCAGGTGGTGGAAAACGCGAGGCTGACTGGGGCCTTGATTCTTTCGAGTGAGGCGCAGGCGGGCCGCGTACTTTTCAACGAGGGCCGGATCGTCGATGCGGAAGCCGCAGGTGCCAAGGGCACGTTGGCTTTTCGCTATATCGTGGAAATCACGAACGGCAGTTTTGAGTTTCAAAAATCTCCACAGCTATTTCCGATCGCGCTACAGGCCGTAAGTAACACCAACCTGATTCTCGATACTCTCCAACAACTCGACGAGGCAACCAAGGTTTAAGGAACAGGCGACGGTGTAGGCGCTTGTTTTATGAGGGCCACTTGTACCATCTGGTCCTGAGAAACAGTGATCAGCGATCCGTAGGTTTCGCACTGCTTGGCAATCACCTGGACTTTGATTCTTCCTTCAGGCACTGAGGAGGCGGTCGCGATACCGTTTTGGTTCGTCCTGGTTTCCTTGCTAAATCTGACTCCTGCTTCTTCAGACACGAGTAGCACCCTCGCGCCCTCGACTTTGTCGCCGCCAGCTGTTACTTCCAGCTGCAAGCGAAAGGTTCGCCGCGGCGTGGGTCGTGCCGGCGCCCCGCCGGCGATTTCTTGCGCGCCAAGCTCGGCGACGCCAAAGAAAAGAACGGTGATGATCAGGAACAGCAATCTGTGAAAGTTGTGTTTAGACATTGGGGCCATCCTCTTAAGAACCATTAGTAATTGGTCACGGGCCATATGGTCATGCTTTGCCTTACTGCATTAGTGGCCGCTTCAGATTGAGCAGGATTTCGTCATAGTAAGGTTTCTCTTTCAGGCTGGCGCGTGTCCCGGGGAAGTAGACAAAGGTGAAGTCGGCAAACTCCGGATCGAATGTGTTGAGCACTACCGCGCAACGAGAGCCACCAGGGAGTCGAATGTTGTCCAGCATCGGGAAGTCGAAAAACCCCACCGTAAAAACTGCGTCAGCTTCGTAGGTATCGGGTGAGCTTCGGACGATCAAGCGAACGCTCAACTCCTGCTTCTCGGGATTTACCTGTAGCACCTCGATGCGAACCTGCTTTTGCACGAGCGATTGATCCTGGTCGGATTTCACTGTGATGTAGTTATCCATCACCGTAACGCCCCCAGGCTGATCTTTGAGTTTCTCAAAAATGATGTTGCCGTCTCGCTTGCCTCCCGCTTCTGCAAGCATCGCGACCTGCTTATCAACCACATCCCGAGTTACGCGCGTTAAGCGGTCAATGTAAGGCTGGTTGCGGGCTCGATTTGCCTCGAGCTCGTTGTAGACGTCCTTAAAAAGGGGCCCGAGATCAAGCGAGTCGTGAAAATTGTAGGCAAGCATCTCGATGTTCAGCACTCTCTTCTCAGGAGGCTGATTGGCGGATGGTTTAAGAAAGTTTGTGATGATCGAATTGAACATCTCTTTACGCAACGACGTGTCTGCCTCTTCGCGCTTGCTCATCAACTCGGTGTAGAGACGGAGATTAGTTTCCGCTTCCTGTTGCCGCGCAAGAAAACTCGAGCCAAAGATTCCGACTAACCCCACGACGACGGCGGTGCCGAGGGCGCCAACAAACTTAAAAATAATGTCGATCTTATCCCAACTGTCCCGCCCGGGCTTCGCTGGCGCGGGCTGAGATCCTTTATTCGCGACCTGCGGGGGCGCACCCGGAAATGTCTCTTCCATGGCTACCTCCTCACCAGGCTCAAACCACCGTTGCCGTTGACTACGTCAAAGTCGTAGCGCAATGGACTGTCGTACGAATAGAGATCGAAACTCGGCTGCTGGTTGCGGTAGTAAAGCCGAAAGGTGCACTTACCGCGACCCACGTTAATGCTGTAAGCGCCGTAGCCATCAGTGACTCCGCGAAAGGATCCCTGCGGACAGAAAACTTCAAAGGTGGCGTTGGCAACCGGGCGGCCAGCTTCTTTCAGACTTCCGTAAATCTGCCCGGCGTAAGCCGGCGCGGTCAGAAGTAATGTCAGCATGATTATCTTGAGGGCCTTTTTCATAGTCACTCCTTGGTGCGTGGCTGGCAAAGCTGGGCACTGACTGGACAGTGCTTAGTAATTTTTGGTGGCGCAAGCGAACAGTCAGGAGAAGCCAGACAATCGGCGCCTGAGTCAGGCTGATTCGGCGAGTGTGCTAACAAGTAGCAGCTCGTGAGAAATTCAGCCGGAAGCTAAATATTCCCTGTCAAAACCCCCTGCGAGGTGGGCGAAGAATCGCCTGAACATGGCTGTCAGCAATTTAATGGCAATTACCGCTCAGAGCAGTTCAGGACCCAACCGGTATGATTTCGCAGGCGGAAACATTTCGGTCTGGGCGAAACGATCGGCTAGTAGAGGGAACAAACACCGACGTCGGCAGCCCTCGCGAGCCCTCCGACTGAGTCTGAATCTCAATCGATCAGCAATCGTGCATTCAAGGCTTCGGCCCGTTCAATAGCAGCAAGCAATCGCAGGAACTGTGAGTAGTTTTTGCTACGCGTGGTGAGACGCGCTACTTCGGATTGATTGAGGTCGTTGCGTAAGATCAAGTCAAGAAAGTCGTAATAGTCGGCGGTTGCCGCCGTTGGCAACTCCCGCGTGTAGCTGGTCTGTTCGTAATCATCAGAACGAAAACAAGCGAGCAGATCGAAGATGTTGTCCGTAGAAAGGGCGACCGCTTCACGCGTCAGGCGGATCGGCAGCCTGAGCTCGTAAAAACGCAGACCCTCGGTAGTAGTCACGCGGCGCAACTCTTTTGTGGCCTCGCCGTCGAAAGGCGATTCGGAATCCACCAGAATGCGCAGCAGGCGCGGCTGATCCTCGTTATCGAGCGTGTCGAGACAGAGTTGGACGCGGTCAGCAATGAACTTCTCAAACTGCGCTTCGATCGGGTAGGTGATGCGTCCCAGGCAGCCGACTGACTCACCTTCACCGGCGGCATCGATGGGCAGGAACGAAGGACAGTGCGGACAAACCTCGGTCTCAATTTGCATTATCTCGACTTCGGTACTCGCGTTTTCCACCCAGCGCAGCTTGTCTTCTGAAGGCGCACTGGTATCCCCGGTGGTCAATTGCGTATGCAGATTACTTAACCGGCCCCAATCGCGTAATTGTTTTTCGGAATGACGCGCGCGCAGTACGCAGGGATATTCGACAGCAAATTCCAACGACATGCTCTAACAGTAAACCAACGAGGCGGGAAAGCGAAAAGGGGTGAAAGAGCGTTATTGCTAACGAACTTTCAAAAACATTTTCCATGTGTCATTTTCCATTTCTCATTTGTCATTGATTGCGATAGTCGTTCTGAGTAAGCGCAGCGACGCCAAGGCGCAGAGACGCAAAGAGATTCTCAGAAATAATTAGTCTCTGTTAGGGACTGTTATTTTGTGAATTGTGTTTTTCGCGAAGGCAACGATCGACGACGCGACACCAACAATAACGAAACGCCTTGAATCGTTCTTGCGTCTCTGCGGCTTCGCGTCTCCGCGCTTGTTTAGAACGACTGTAGCAATTAATGATTTGTCTCTGTTGGGGTTAGTGTTGGTTTCGTGGAGCGTATTTGTCGCTGCGGCGAACGATTGACGAAACACGAAACGCATTCGAATCGTTTCTCTGCTGCTCTGCGCCATCGCCTCTCCGCGCTCAGTGAGAACGACTTCGCAACTAATTAGAAATGGAAAATGTCTTGGGGCTTGCCGCGCTTCTGCCGTGACTAGAGGTTCGTCGGCAGCGCGGAAGAATCGGCGGAGGTTGGTGCAGCTTTTGGCAATTCCGGAGTGAAGTCTTCGCCAGGGTTGATGAACTGGTTGCGCTCAAAGAGATACTGCTTGTCATATAGCTGCTTATAGCGGCCCGCGGCGGCCAGTAACTCATCATGAGTGCCACGCTCGACAATCTCTCCGCCTTCCAATACGAGGATTTGATCCGCGCTGCGGATCGTTGAGAGTCGATGAGCGATGACGAAGGTGGTGCGACCGCGCCGCAGCGTCTGCAGGCCGTCCTGAATCAATGCTTCACTTTCACTGTCGAGACTGGATGTCGCTTCGTCAAGAATCAGAATTTTTGGTCTCGCCAAAATCGCGCGCGCGATGGCCACCCGCTGGCGCTGTCCGCCTGACAGTTTCACGCCGCGCTCTCCTACAATGGTGTCGTAACCATCCGCGAAGCCATCGATAAACTCTTCACAGTGGGCAATGCGGCTAGCGGCAATGATCTCCTCGCGCGTCGCGTGCGGATGGGAAAAGCCGATGTTCTCCGCAATCGTGCCATCGAAAAGAAAATTATCCTGCAGTACTACACCAAGTTGATTTCGGTAGTCTTTGAGACGAATTGAAGCGAGATGAAATCCATCCAAAGTGATTTCTCCCGAAAGCGGCCGATTGAAAGCCATCACGAGGCTGATGAGGGTCGACTTACCTGAGCCGCTCGAGCCCACTAGCGCGGTGGTGGATCCCGCGGGTGCAACAAAAGATACGTTACGGAGTACGGGCGAGTCGTCGTTGTATTCGAAACTGACGTCGTGAAAAGCAATCTCGCCAACAATAGTTTCCAGCGCTGACCGTTGCGCTTCGTCTTCATCCTCCGTCGACATCTGTTGGATCTCGCGAATTCGATCAAGGCCGGCAAAGGCTTCGGTGATCTGCGTGCCGATAGAAGCAATTTCTACGAGGGGCGCGGCCACCAGTCCGGTGAAGATCATGTACATGAAAAGATCGCCGAGCGTCATCTGACCTTCAAGCACAGCATTTCCGCCCACCAGGATCAGAATCACGCCGACGACGCCGACGATGACTGTTGAGAAGGCGGTAACTCCGGAGACGGCGGTCATCGAGCGAGCGACATTGCGAAACAGGCGATGTGCGCCGCGCGCAAACACCAGCTCTTCACGCTTCTCGGCCGCGTAGGCTTTAACGATGCGAATGCCGCCAAGCGATTCTGTTAACCGCCCTGTTACTTCCGCGTGGATTTTTCCCCGCTCGCGAAACAGCGGTCGAAGTTTTTTGAAGGCCACGGCCATCACGCCGCCGAAAGCTGCGAGGGCGAGCAGGGTGATTGAGGTCAACCGCCAGTTCAAATAAAAGAGGACGACTAAAGCTATCGCCGCAGTCATCAATCCTCCAATTAGCTGCACCAGCCCTGTCCCCACCAGGTTCCTGATACCCTCCGCATCATTCATGATGCGCGAAATCAACACCCCTGTTTGGGTCGAATCGAAATATCTGATTGGTAAACGCGCCACGTGTTCCTGGACTCGTTTGCGCATTTCGGTGATGGCGCGCTGCGCTGCCACCCCGAGAACTTGGGCCAGGGTAAACGAGGTAAAAGCCTGAACG
>JBPCMI010000037.1:0-24951 GCA_051002415.1 Pyrinomonadaceae bacterium | reverse complement strand
GACCTGATCACGGTGCATCCTCTCGGTGGGTGCGTTATGGCAAACCACGCGGGCGACGGAGTAGTCAATCACAAGGGTCAGGTTTTTTCCGGCACTGTGGGAACTGATGTCTACAAGAACCTTTATGTTAACGATGGCTCAGTTATTCCCAGGCCAGTAGGCGTAAACCCGTTGCTGACGATTTCGGCCGTAGCGGAACGCTGTTGCGCAATCCTTTTGGAAGAACGTAACTGGACAATTGACTACACCTTTACCCCACGACCAAAGGTCGAAGCCGAGTCATCCGAAATTGGCATTCGGTTTACCGAAACCATGAAAGGCTATTGCTCGACCGCGGTAACCGATCAGGCTGCGGATGCTTACGAGCGGGGGTCACAACAAGGGCGCGCGGAAGGCTCACCGATCGAATTCAACGTCACAATCGTTTCCGACAATCTCGACCGCACCTGCTCAGATCCGGCGGCGCCGACCAAACTTATCGGCACAGTTACCGCAAAGGCCCTTTCCGCGCGACCAATGGCTGCGAGCAAAGGGGAGTTTGACTACGCCGTACTTGATTCCGGCAAGCCTACGGGTTTGATCTCCAGAATTCTTAGTTTCCTCGGGTTCGGCCGAAAAGCTGGCGGCCAGACGCGACGGCTTCAATACCGAATGCTTCTGACTTCAACCGAAGATAAGAAATACTTTTTTGAAGGGTTCAAAACGATTCGTGACCATGACGGTGCGGATCGCCTTGCCGATGCGACAACCCTGGCCCTGACTATCTACGACGGAGAAAGCAACCAGGGTCGAGTGCTGTGTAAAGGTCTACTACAAAATTCACCAGCTTCGCTGCTGCGCCAGTTGAGTTCCCTGCAAGTGACCAATGCGAATGGCATCGCGCAACGTTGGGCGGCTATGCTTAAGTTTGGACGATTTTTCGCCGGTCGCATCGTGGATGACTACGGCGCAAACCTTACTTAACTTCTTCTTGAAGTCTTTTGAGGGCAAATCATGTCGATGCAAACAAAACCTGGAGTGAGTTTTCGGGAGACGATGACTGGCGGCTTTATGCTTGGTGAGACTGATCCGCGCACGGGGGAAAAGAAAGGAGACGCCGCTGGAATCAAACTATCAATCCATTGCGACATTAATATTTTGGACGTCTACGCCTTCATTAACGATCCGCAACACTATGCTCCGATCAGCGGCCAAGTGGACTTCCCTCCTTTCGGCATGAAGATTCCCGCACCTCGCGGTCTCT
The DNA here is from genome assembly GCA_051002415.1 of Pyrinomonadaceae bacterium. Lineage (GTDB taxonomy): Bacteria > Acidobacteriota > Blastocatellia > Pyrinomonadales > Pyrinomonadaceae > PSRF01. The sequence continues at coordinate 23,708 of JBPCMI010000037.1, read as the reverse complement.
TTAACCTCTTCTCTCCGAGCGGCGATCCCAAACTTAAACATATGGTGTATGAGCTCTCCTTTGAACATGCGGGAAAGCCTTACTACCTCGCGGGCAAAAAGGATGTTCGCGACGATCCGGGATTCGATTGGTGGGCCGACATAACAACCAACTACACCCGCATACACGACGGAACAGATGCGACTGGTCCTGTGATTGCGGCGGGCGTGATCTACATTGGCAAGCAGCAACTGATCGAGTTGATACCAACCATTCGAGCTACCAACACATCCTCGCCCGCCGAGAACCTCAAAGTGTTGGCTGACTTTGGCCATTTCTTTTTCGGGTCGGTTTGGGACACGTTTTCTAAATTGTGATTAACACCACAAAACGTCGTCCCGATTCTAGAACTCAGTCCCAATCTGGGATTTTTGTGCCGAATTTTGTCACGCCAAAGTGGAGGAATCTAACGTTTTTGTTCTTTTACCATTCCCTAGCACTCGGCCCACGGATTGCTGTTAGAACGCCAACGAAGCAATCCCAAGCTCCTGGTATCTATTCTCAGGGGCATCCAGACCAGCTAGAACGTGGCGGCTTAATAGCAGAGGGGTCTCTCTCCCACGCGCGACCCTCTTGCAGCATTAGGTCAACCGTCCTCGTCTTTTGATCAAAGATCAACGCTTCGCCGGTTCAGCTTTAAATCCAAGATCAATTTAAGAATGGTCCTAGCGGCGTAAATCGGTAGAAGCCGCCCATTAAGAGTTTCGCTAACTCAGTTGGATCCCAAACCCTAAACCATCTTAGGTCCAGCGAGTTTTGACGACGAATTCGATGTCCCAGTCCCCCTCAACTGCCGCTAAGCGTTGGCAATTAGACCGCGCTTCGGGTAGGGAAAAGAAGACCTACCATGACGAGGCCGGTCTTGCGGAAGCTTCGAGCCATCCGACGTTAATTGGTGAGTCGCCGGCGATGAAGAAGCTCTTCGCCGTCATCGACCGGATCGCGCCTACTGATTCTTCAGTCTTGCTAACTGGAGCTACTGGTACCGGTAAGGAACTAGTGGCGCAGGCCATCCACGATCGGAGCCCACGACGTGAGAAGGCGTTTGTGGATATCAACTGCTCAGCAATCCCGGAAACACTTATCGAAGCTGAGTTGTTTGGCCACCAACGTGGAACATTCACCGGAGCGCACGAAAGCCGCTGCGGTCTATTTGAGCAGGCCTCGGGAGGCACACTTTTCCTTGACGAGGTTGACGCACTAAACCTCTCAGCTCAGGCGAAACTATTGCGCGTGTTGCAAGAACGCACAGTCCGCCGGATTGGCGCGCGAGCAAACATTGCGATCGACGTGCGCGTTATTTCTGCCACGAACTGTGACCTCGCTCAGGCTGTAGCCGCTGGACGATTTAGGGCTGATCTTTATTACCGATTGAGGGTTTTACCCCTTCACTTGCCGGAGCTTTGTTCACGTGCTGGTGATGTGAAATTACTTGTCGAACACTTCCTACGTGTCAAGGCTGAACGTGCCGGACAACTTTCCAAGACTTTTACGGCCGAAGCCATGAGGTCACTAACAGAGTATCCATGGCCCGGCAACGTACGCGAGTTAGAGAACGCAGTGGAGTATTCGTTGGCGATTGGGACCGCTGAGCAGTTGGGGATGGAAGACTTACCGCACGAACTTTCACAATTCCATCAGGAAACGGACCCAGGAAATTTGAAGCAATTACTTCAAGCTTATGCCGACAGCATTCCGCTTGCGGAGATTGAGAAGCGTTACATACTCTCGGTTCTGCAGCAGTTCGGCGGGAATCAGGTGCGTACCGCAGCCGCGCTGGGAATTGACCGCAGCAAACTCTATCGCCGATTGAAACAGTATGGCGTCAGAGCAGTGAAGTTCCTGCAGGATGAGGATCAGGATGGACTGCAGATGCGCACTGGCAAGAACCAGGGCATCGCAGTTTAGGATTGACTGATTGCAAAAGGCGCCCGGCAAATGTCAGGCGCGGAGCAGCTAAGGAGGGTATATGAATCTCAATTGGATGACAGTGGTGGCTCTCGTCGTGGTGGTTGTGGGCGTACTTTATTTCGTCATGAAACGCCGCGGCCGTACCTAACACCCGCCCTCTCGAACAGGCTGGACTAATCTCAGAAAAAAATTCCTTTCGACTCCACTTTTGTCGTCGGTCTGATTGTTTCGGGGGTATAAAAGTCGCTTTCCGACAGTCAACCTTAACGACTAGTGCCGCTTCCTAAAAACAACGCTCATCTCATCTTGATATATGCGCTCCCATGTAGTTGATTCTTCCAATCGGAGCGCTAGATTCGTGTTTGGTTGAATCACTGCAATTTGAACTGAATGGCGTTCAAAGGGTTTCTTCCAGTCAACAGTCCCACTGCCAATCTCAACAAACTCCTTCACGAACTGGTCCGGATATACATCACGCCCGTCTATGTAAACCGGGTTCGAAGGAAGCGCCCATAAAAGATAGCCTCCCCATACATTTGGAGCAGCAAAAGTATTTCCTGTTATCTGATTCTCTTTTAGGTAGTTGACCGCCTTAATCGGTACATGACTCTTTTGTTGTGTCAACGGCACGTAAAGCGCTGATCGCGCCCTAACAGCAAGGATTCCGAGTGGCAGTATGAGAACGACCATTAATGTGAACTCACGCGCACTTGACATGGTTACTGATGCCCGTCCAAGCGTAGTTCGCCCAAAGTACTTTGAGAGCAGTTCTTGGAAGCCAACTGCCAAAAGCGGCACGGCGACCAAAGGAAAAATGAGCATGTTACGTTGGGCCTTCAACGTTGCGTAAAAGACGGCGACAAAGAGCAAGAGCTCACTTGGTTTGATTCGTCGCGGTGCAAGTAACAGAACTGAAATAGTAAGCAAAATTAGGAGTAACAGGGCTCGGAGTTCTGGCTGATGAAAGTTTGGGGAAAGCCAATCATTAATCAGGTCCTGAAAGATAGGTGATTGCAGAACAGAGATCGGGAAGGTGTACATTCTCACGCCGTAAGGATTCAGCAGGCCTGCCCCGAGGCACCCAAGAAAGATCAGTGCCAACACTCGTATCTGTGGCCAGACTGATCTCAACTTATCGCCGGCCGTCCAGGCATCTAACGGAATGCCCAGAAGCGTTAAGGCAATAAGAGCAAACCCTATAAAAAATCCCCCGTGGAGGTTCACCCATAAGGTCATCAATGGGATCAAGAGCCAGACCCGTCGACCGGTCCCACGCTTCGCATATTGGTTAAGTACCGCCAGATAGATGCTCGCAATTAGCAAACTAAAAATGCGAGGACGAACTCCAAGTGTCGTCGTGACTGACCATGCTCCCAACAGTGTCGCTCCACCTGCAATGATGGGGGGACTATTACAACGCTTGTAAACTATCCAGAAGGCTAAAGCTGCCAGGAGAGCAAACAAAAAAATGAGGAAATTAAATCCAAGCCGAGAGTAGAAAGCGTAAAACGCTGCTCCCGACAGCCACCCGTGAGCAACCCAGGGTCTACCGTAGTGGGTAAATGAAAAAAGGTCTGTCCTGGGAATTGCGCCATATTGAAAGATATATTCCCCCGTCTTCAGATGAAACCAAAAGTCAGGATCATTGAGTGGCCGCGAAGCAAAGAAAAAACTTAACGCGAAAATATAAACGTCAAAGACCTTGTTTAGGGATTCTTTCATTAGCTAAAGGTAGTGCCCCACCCCTGCTCGGCTGTATTTCGTAGGGTAGTCTCCAACTGAAACTTTTGAAAGGCGACCGAAACAGGCGGTCAAGCAAAGCGTTTCTTTAGGCGAAGGAGCGGATTCTCCAAAAGATGGAAAGAGAGTGAGGCGAACAGGACGGTTGTGAGCAACGCAACAACGAGTTTCGCGGGCCATGGAGCGTTAAGATATTCACCTACTTAAAAATTGGATAATGCCAAGGTAAACACCATACGAGATGCGGCCGATCCAAACAAGAGCCGAGTTCGATCTAACAATAGATGTGATTCTCGAATCGGGCAGGGATGTGAGAGCAAGTCATTGTCTACAGGCTTTCTATCTGGAACTCGTCGAACGCGTCTACCGTGAAGAAGTTCCGACAAAACAGGTGCGTGCTTCCCGGGTCGTATCAAACAATCAGGCAATGGTTGCGCTGGCGAGACATGATGAGGATGCCTCTGTTTTAAAGTTTGCAATCGGAGCGCAGATGCGCGCATTCTTTTCAAATGGTTCCGCGCCTGACAAAAACTGAAGGGGCGATCATTGCAATTGCTTCCATTGTTCTTTTAGGCGGGATTGGGGGTCGGCCGCTCTTTAATTTCGATGAAGCTCTTTATGCCCAAGCAGCAAAAGAGATGGTCCAGTCCGGCAACTTTCTGACGCCGCGCTGGAATGGTGAGTTTTTTTTTCACAAGCCACCGCTTCTGTTATGGCTGACCGCGATTTGTTACAAGCTGCTTGGTATTTCGGAGTTTAGTGCCCGGCTTACTTCATCACTTGCGGGTATTGGCTCTGCGCTGCTGACCTACAAGATCGGCGTGAGGCTGTATAGCCCCTTTGTCGCTGTTGCGGCATGCTTGATACTTCTGACTTCAGGGCTGTTCATCGCTGAGTCCACTTACGGTAGAACCGATTCACTGTTACTGTTCTTTTCGCTTCTCGCGTTTTACTCATACCTCAAAGCGGAAGAAAATCGGCGCTGGTGGTTTGACGTCGTTGCCGCGCTCGCGATGGCCGCGATGACTAAAGGGCTGGCTGCTGCCGTTCCGACGCTGGTGATAGCTGTTTCAATTCTCCTGGACCGTCGCCGCGTAGATTATTCAAAGGCCTTCAAAGGGCTAGTGGTGTTTGGTCCCCCCGTTTTAGCCTGGCATGGTTACATGCTGATCACTCATGGCCGGGCTTTCTTCAATGAATATTACTTGCATCAGGGGTTCGCTCGCGCTTTAGGAGTTATAGAAGGGATGGCGAGTGGCTACGGCTACTATTTTCGGGTGCTCGTCCAATACTTTCATCCCTGGTGCTATCTGGCTCCCTTTGCCCTTGCGTTCGTAATCTGGAAACGTGAACGATCTTACCTCTTGCTGGTGAGCGTCGTGCTGGTGTTTGGGCTGTTCAGTTTCGCCGGGACTAAACTGTCGTCTTACATTCTTCCTTTAATTCCAGCGCTCGCGATTCTAATCGCGCGCCTCTTTGCGTTGATCAGACCGGCGTTTGCTATTCCCGCGCTCGGACTTTTGGCATTGATCGCGGTCCCCAAGGTTATTAAGGTGAGAACGCCCCATATCGATTTTGTTTCGGTGAAACGTTTGGGGTTAAAGGCTTCCCACGATTCTGGACCGTTGTTCACGGCGCCCGGACTTTACTGTGCGCCGGAGATTCGTTTCTATTCTGATCGTCGCGTGTGCGCTCGTGATGACCGCGGCAACACGATTTCAATGCTTACTCAGTGCGCAACGAACGAGCCTACCAACACACTGTTCCGTGAGTCTGAGTTGTCAAAAATCCAAGTCATCTACGATCTACAACCCATCGACAATGACGGTAGTTTCATTTATGGCGCCATCTCCGAAAAGTGATCCTATGCATTTGGGGAACGCCGCGGCCGCTAAGTGTCATCACCATTATCACGTGGGCCATCCGGCAGTTCCTCACAGATCGGCAGTCGTTATCTCTAACCTCCATCTTGCCGATCGCAGATAATAACGCTTTAAAGTACTGGTCTAATCCTAAGCGCACTGCTGTCATTGTTCGCATTTGCTTCAATCTAGCTAACGGACTATCTCCGCGTAAGAGACCCCACTGTCTTCGCTCAAAACTCGGATTTTGTACTGCAACCCAACCTTGTCGCGCATTGGTTCGGTGAAAATAACATGGCGCGCTTCATCCAACGGACAGGGCTGAATGTAGCCATAACTCAAAGGGTTAAGAGTTGCGTCCGTGCACACTTTTCGATCGCTGTAGTAAATGACAGTATCCTGAATTTGCTCCGGTGCTGTAACAAGGACACCCGCATCTCTTGATGCTAGTCTGGCAAGTCGCGCCACCGGAGGCACGTCGATGGGCCCCCTGAAGATTGCAGGAAATGTTTTTAGGAACCCTACAGCAGCAAACACCACCACAGCCGAAATCGACAGGTTTCGATGCTTTGGTATAAGCCTCGCGAGCATTCCGCCGATGAGAATTGCGATTGCCGGAATAGCAGGCAGGACATACCAAGGGAATTTCGTGCTTGAAATGGAAAACAACGCGACAGTAATAACTGCGCACGCGATGAGTACAATCGCACGTCGATCGCGTTCAAGGGGCAACGCGAATGGAAAAAGCAATAACCATGGCATTAGACCCCGCCAGAGAACGATCAGGTAGAACGACCAACCATGCGCGCCACCAAACACCTCACCGGATGCTGATCTTTGCAACAGATGTAGCCCGAGGTAAATGTTGACGAAGTTCCGACCATGAAGAACATACTGAGCAACGTGCCACGACGAGGCCAAACCAAGCGCCAAGACTAAGGCTATCCAAAAATGCTTGTCGCGAATCGTGGTGTGTGTTCTTTGTTCAGCGATCAGGCCTACTCCAATTGACAAAGGACCTATATAAGCCGCTGCTCCTTTAGTAAGCACGGCGCAAGCAATTGCCAAACCCGCTCCGTACCAGTACCGCGAATCCTCAGCACACCTTACGAAGAAATAGATTCCGAGAATGGTAAAGAAAGTTAGTAAAATATCCGTCGTTCCAAAACGTGAGAAAAAAACGAACAATTGGCTTGTTAGTAAGATCGTGCCAGCGAAAAGTCCGGCGGCCTCACCATACAAACGCTTCGCTGTAATGTATGAAACGACAACAACACCGAGTCCTGAAAGAGCGGACGCACAACGCGCAGCAAGTTCGGAAACTCCGCATCCTTTAAAAGCGAGTGCCGTGAGCCAAATGAAGAGTGGCGGCTTTTCTAACCAGGGCGATCCATTCCAGTACAAAGTCAGCCAATGGCCGTTTGCTGCCTGCTTCGCCACCTCTCCATAAATTGCTTCATCGAAATACAGCGGCGAGGTACCCAACCGCCAGAACACTGCGACTGCGGGAACTAGAAGCCAGGCGAATTTTAGTCGTTGCGTCATTTAGTCATCACCTATTCTACTAAGCAGGCCTGAGAGATCTTACTGCGCCCACTTTATATCTATACTCCTGATTGTAATCCCCGCCGACAGTCACAATGCTATGAAAATTCAAGAGGGCTTGATGCTACAGGATGACTAGCAAGGGGAGCTTACGACAGGGACCTGACTATGTCCTCTACCTAAAGCGGAAGAAGCTTAAGCACGGAGGTGCTGACGGCTTACAAGATTGCCTCATGAGGCTTGGCTTCCGAGGCTGGGTTAGAAGATCTGGACAAATTTCATTGAGACTTAGTAAACGTGTGGAATTAAGCGAGGGCGAGTTCCCATGACTTCGTCGTACTCACTAAATGTATTTCGCAGCACGTTCTCTTCGTTTTTCATCCGTTGCACCTGGATCCAAAAATGGATCGTGAACAGCGCCAACGCGTAAACGGAAAAGTTTGCCACCACAATTCCAGCGATCGCGATCTGCTCACTTAGATACATTGGATGACGAACGATTGCATAAGGTCCGGTGGTGATTAACTTCCGGGCTTCCGGCATCATGCTGTACGAGCGGCCCAATCTACTAAGGGAGATAACTGCCATCATCGTGCCGGCGCAAAGCAGGAGGGAACCGGCAACGGCTTGCCCCAAAGAGGGTTGACCGGTGGGAATCGCAAGCAGGTAGAAGAAGAAACTTCCCAGCAGCGCCATCGCCCGAGGACGAGCACCGTGAGTTTTCTTAACCGGACGACGACGAGCAACGAAGAGTACGCAGTGCAATCCTACAAAAACTACAACTAACGACTTGGCGCACACTGATGCCCAGAAATGGAAGCCGTGCGTCTGCTGATAGCGATTCACAAATGTGATCACGCTCATGAGGTTTTCGATCAGCAAGTAGCCAAAGAATCCGACCGCTACAAGCCGGCAGAATGCGTCCCACAAGACGTTACCGTCGAAGAAAGCGTAGGGTGCCTGCAACCTTGCAACTTCAGTTTCCATATCTATCAGGGCTCCATTATCTAATTAGGTGGCGATTCCGAGGTTCTGTCTCACCGGCTTGCGACGGACTTTCCAAATCACGGCATCGACGAGGTAATGATGAAAATTGATTGCTTGAAAAGCGATCGCGAAGAGTGGCAATGCAGTTGCCGTAGCAACAGTCAGCCAGTTAAGCGAGAAGTGAAGCGCGCCATAAACTGCGGTGGAAATGAACAAGCACAGCCCCACGTACGTTACCCGCCGCCCAGGCTGGCTGATGAAAGAAAGTAGCTTATGTTTGACGTCGATTCCGTTCTTGAAGCGATTGGTATTAAACATCCAAACAGTCAGGATGTACTGGCAGTTATGCCAGACGGTCAAAACCAACCAGCCATGATTTATGTCTTTCGTCGCCAGATAACCGACGGCAAAAATAGTCAAATGCGTGCTTATATAAAGCGTGTGTGCGAATGAATACTTTCCCTCAATTAGGAATTTCAATGTTTGAGTCATCCACCAGGCCGTAATTAACACGGCCGCAAACCCTGCCGCTGCAACCATCCAAAACGGCACCGGAATGGTTTGCACATCGTTGAAAAGAAACTGCTGGGGATTTTGATAAGAGCGATAGAGGATTCCCCAAAATGGCAGAGCGTATATAACCAGCTTATTCAACTGAGCGTCAGCGAGACCGGCTTTGCGCTGATAGATCCGGGAAATTCCGTAAGATTGACGAGTGTAATGCCACCACTGCCAATAGAGGTAAACGGTGGTTAGGATCCAACCGCCGAATAGCAAGCAGGCTAGAAAAACACCGCCCAGCACGATCATCGGGAGCCAGGCGACAAGGAATTTGTGCTCATGCAAGCTGTCGCGATCGAATGTCAGTCGGGTAAAGGTGGAGATGACGTGGTGATACCCAAGCAACCAGGCATTTAGAAAGAAGGCGGCCGGGAATAGTCGAGGATTGGCAACAACAGTGAACCCGGCTACTAATGCTACGGCGCTGATTCCTATGAGATAGGTTAGATCGAAAGGCACGCTGCGGAGCCAACCGCTATCCTGTGCATTTAACGTGAGTACCTGAGCCATAAAGGATTGTATTAAGTGTGGGAGGTGAGTTTAGAGCCCGAGGCCTTGGCTGATGTAGTCTCCACAATCTTCAATTAACCGCGAAATGCTTCGGTCCGAAGCAAAGATCACCAGACCGAGCGCCGCACCAAGGAGAATTAATAAAAATGACAGTTTCTTTCCGCCCATTATCTTGTTTCAATGACTATCTGCTTTAGCTGCGCCATCGGCCTTTTTGGCATCCGCTACCGTCGAGATCGACTTAACGTCTTTGCTGTCCAGAAAGGAAACTAAACCACCTCTCCGATACCAGATTCCCTGCCCTTCTTTCCAGGCCGCATCGACATCCAGGCTTGTCCCGTCATTCAGCTCAATGATGGTCCTCATTTTTGACTCATCTTTGTTACTGCTGGTAGTGATCGGTCCCTGATTGACCCTAGTGGAAACCGGGGTGCTCTGGGCTTCTTCCTGCGTTTCGGCTTCTGGTGCTGCATCCACCGACTCCGACTCTTCGAGAGGAGTGGCCGTGGCGCGAGGCGCTGGTTCTAAATAATTCGGCCGTGAAGGCCCGGTGGTCGTAACCGTTTGTGGGACCCGAGCTGACAGTTGGGAAGACTGGGGCTCGTTGCGGGCGACACTATAAACAACAAAGAGCGCGGCACTGATCACAACTCCACCTAACACACCAACGAGCACCATTAAGGACTGCTCGCTGTGTTTGCGCGCCGGCGCTGCTACCGGACTTGCCCCGACGACATGAAAGGGATCGCCCAACAGTTTCTTCCCGTCAATCTCACAGAACTTTTCTTCGTCGGCGTAGGCTTCCAAACATTGAGGGCACCGCTTCATATACTTCTCCTGCTAATCGATTGTCACAACCGAAGTCAACCCAGTCGTCAACTTCGATTCTAAGCCCTGCGCCTTGCAGTTCTCGGAGCGCGTGTCCGCACTGCCCGGCTAGCACTTGCAGACCCGCGGACGCCGGGCGCGGAACTGAGAATATTTCGTAGCCGCAACTGATCGGCGAAGTGGTAGATCGCCTGCTCGTCCAACTCTTCGCGCTGCGCTTTTGCCGACGGGCCATAGGGGGCCTTAAGCATTGCTTTTAGAACGGGCTCGGGTACTCCCCGGCGCTTCAGATCTTCCAGGACTGGGGGGAAGGTATCGAAGACACAAGGCGAGGAGTTGATAGCTACCAGGATCTCGGATTCCGAGAGGTGCTTCTCGACCATGCCCAGGATGTCTTTATTGCTCAACGGGGTGCTGACATCCCAGGCCACGTCGTTCAGAGAGGCTTGTTGGGCGAAGGCCGGGACTGGCGCTAGCATCAGAATGAGCGCAAAACCAACAAACAAAAAATGTATCTTCACGGCAAATTTCCTTTCGAGTTCACGAGGCCCGGCCTCTTAATCTCGACGCAGGGTAAATTGGGACAAAAGTCAGAACTTACTTAGGCAATGAACATGCCAACAGGAACTACCTAAAGGACCACGCTTCGCGCCGGATTCCCTGCGGTTCTGCTCGTTTTTCTGCGACGTTTTAGCGCAACTGCTCGTGAGCGAGCAGCGCCGCGTGTCGGGCCACGGGTACTCACCGCTTCGTCTTCGCGCTCCGCATCTTTTTCTCCGCTGCCATTGCCTTTGAATTCCGAGGCGTTTGCTTGGAATGGCGCCAACGCGCATGCGCGCGGTCCGATCGAACACGGATTCGGCACGACCATTGCTCCTCACTCGAACCACCACTGGAGTGTTGCCGTGATTGGCAGGAAGCGATCAGCTCAGGATTCCTGGGATGACGCCTGCACTTACAGTGGTTCGTTCGGCCTGTGTGACGTGCGGAATCATGTAGGCCTCAAACTCTAACAACCCTTCAAAGGAGCTAAATAAAATGTTTAAGAACTTTCTTAAGGATGAGACTGGTGCTGAGTTGGCAGAATACGCAGTCGGCGTGGCCCTGCTCGTCGCGATCGGCGTTGTAGTTTACCAGGTACTTGGCGACGCGATCTTCGCCTCCAACACCTCTACGGGAGGGGTCATTGAGGGTGCGTCTTACAGCGCTCCGTAATTGGCTCTCACAGGAGATGGTAGAGGGAGAGTCTCAACCATAAGACTCTCCCTTTCTAAAATTGAACCCCTATTCGAGGTTTTTAATCATGAGCATGAAAAAGAATCTACTGGCCTTCTTGCGAAGCGAGCGGGGGGCGGAATTGGCTGAGTACGCAGTGGGCGTCGCTCTCTTGGTGGCAGTCGCCGTAGTTGTTTACCAAGTGCTCGGCGATGCAATCGTTGACGAAAACAATGGCACCGCAGCCGCTGTGTCTGGCGCTACCTGGACGGCACCGTAGTTTTACTAATCAAGGTTGGGAACGAGCCCGGGTGGGTGAACTTCTTTCAGGGAGCGAAACTCAAGTGAAAAGACTCTTGCAGTTTGTACGCGACGAAGATGGCGCAGAGCTCGCGGAGTATGCCGTCGGCACGGCGATTCTGGTGGCCGTCGCCATCATCGTCTACCAAATTCTGGCGGATGCCGTCTACAACAAGATGAACAGCGTGGCGACCGAGGTCGATGCGCCTCCGCCGGCCCCCTAAATGGCTAGTCAACATTCGCTTTCCTGCGTGGCCATCATTCAACGCTAATTAACGTGCGTTGGAAGAGCCATGCATATCTATTAGCGCACTGACCTTAACGACTCTTGGAAAAACACGATGCCAGTTTCCCCTGCTCTGATGAAGATACTGCTTCTCATCCCCCTGGCGATACCGATCGTCTATTACGACGTTCGCTACCGCCGCATTCCAAATCTGCTGGTCCTCGCGGCATTTGTGGCAGGCCTTGCTATCCACATCAGCTTTGCTGGTTTTGAGGGCGCAGCCTCGAGCCTCGCAGGGGCGGCCGTCGCTTTCCTGCCCATGTTTCTCATTCACATAGTGGGAGCGATGGGAGCGGGAGATGTGAAGCTCTTCGCAGCAGTCGGTGCAGTCCTCGGCATCAAGCTCATCCCCGCCACGTTCGTGTTGGTAGTGATGATTGGAGGCGTGCTGGCAGTTTATTCGATGCTGCGCTCCGGCACCGTCTTTACGACTCTTCACGGAGTCGCGCGGATCTTTGTGGGCGTCTTACCAGGCTGGGAGATGCCCCGTTTTGCAATTGCACCTGATCGACGACACACGATTCCTTACGGCGTCGCGATCATGTTCGGCAGCCTGGTGACGGCAATCTGGTTTCGAACGTAACGCGGGCTTTCTCGCCCATCACAGTAATGGAGATAAATCATGAGGAATAAAAGATTGGTCATTGCGCTGCTGGCCGCCATTGGTTTTGGCTTAATTGCTGCGCTGTCAGTGAGTCGCTACCTGTCCAGCGCTCAGGCCTACACCAGGAACCTTAACAACATCGTGGTTGCGAAGGTGGATATACCGTTGGGATCAAAGATTCTTCCCGAGCAACTTACGGTGGCGCAATTTCCCCAAAATGTTACGCCGCACGGCGCCTTTGCCGCCATCGACGATAAGGTGATTGGCCGAGTCGCAACCATTCCCATAAATGCCCGCGAACCGATTACCGAATCGCGTCTCGCGCCAGTCGGCGCAGCCGGTGGTTTGACTTCCCTAATTCCTGATGGCTATCGGGCCATGACAGTAAAAGTAGACGACGTCGTCGGCATCTCGGGATTCATTATGCCGGGCACCCTCGTCGACGTTGTGGTGGTCATCGATCCTCCGAACAAAGATGGAAACCAGTCGAAGGTTTCAAAAATCGTTCTACAGAACATCAAGGTCCTGGCCAACGGTCAAAACATCGATAAGCCCAAAAACGATCGTGAAGCCGAGCGAGTTAAGGCTGTCACTCTGCAGGTGACGCCGGAACAAGCAGAGAAGCTTGCCCTCGCTTCCAACGAAGGCGAATTACAACTGGTCATGCGGAACTCGGTGGATCAGAACGACGAGGTAACGCCCGGCGCTAATAAGGCTTCGTTGCTCGCCGGCGAACGCGCCCTGCCGGTTCCCGAACCAGGCTTGGGTTCGAAAGAAACCAAGACTGTGCCGACGATTCGCCGGATCAAATCGCGTCCAACGGTCGCAAATGCAAGTTTGAAAATTGCGAACCCTCCGATCGCCCCGCCGCGACCCAGCGTCGAGGTAATCGAGGGTGCGAAGAAGCGCAACGTAGATTTTCCGTAAGCCGCTTCCAAGAAACCAGGTCGGTCCCGTGTCGCCACAAATAGCGACGTCAGACATCAACTCCAGTGTTCGTAATTTAAGGAGCCACAAACATGATTAGACAATTTACCCGTAAGAACTTTCTGATACAGCTGCTGCTCGCAGGGTTAATGACCCTCAGCCTCGCTGTGGCATTACGTGCACAAGAGACGACGTATGAAGCGTCTTTTGAAAGCGCTAACAAAGAAGCGACACCGATCAATGTGCTGGTGGGGCAGTCCCGCGTGATCAATTTTGATCGCGCGATTGGCCGTTTCTCTATTTCGAACCCGGAGATCGCCGAAGCAGTCATGGTCAGACCAAACCAGGTTTTGGTAAACGGCAAGGGCTTTGGCCAGGTGAACTTCATCGCGTGGGAAAAGTCGGACGATAAGTTCATCGTCTTCGACGTATTCGTGCGCGCTAACCTCTCGCTGATCGATTCGCAGATCCGCGCGCTGTTTCCCAAGGATGACATCCGCCTGAGCCAGGCAAACGGTTCCGTGGTCCTCTCAGGCACCGTTAGCGATCCCCTGGTCGTGTCTCATGCGGACAGCGTAGTGCAGGCGGCGGGGTTCAAAACGGTGAACATGCTTGCTTCGCCGGTCAAGGACGCCACTCAGGTTCAGCTTTCCATCCGCGTCGCCGAAGTGAGCCGTAACAACGTCAAGGACTTTGGCCTGGGCAATGCCTACCAGTCGAGTCCCGGCAACGGCGGATTCATCAGCAGCGGCGGCAGTCCCTACTCGGTTGGTTCGGTCAACGGCGGCAACATCTTCGGTACCGTCGCCAGCAGCGCACTGAACGTCTTCGTCATGGGCGGCAATACTTACAACTTCCTGCGCGCGATGCAGACCCAGGGCAAGTTGCGGGCACTCGCCGAGCCCAACTTGATCGCGATGGACGGACAACAAGCAAGCTTCCTCGCTGGTGGTGAGTTCCCTGTTCCAATTGTTCAATCGGGGGGCGGTGGCGGTAGTTCGGTCTCGATCATGTTCAAGGAATATGGGATTCGTCTGAACTTCAAGCCCACGATCATCGACGAAGACCACATCCGTCTTGAGCTCGAGCCCGAGGTATCGACGATCGACTTTGCCAACGGCGTGCGTTTCGACGGCTTTGTGATTCCAGCGCTCCGTACGCGCCGCGCGCGAACAGGAGTTGAGTTACGCGATGGGCAGAGCTTCGCCCTGGCTGGACTCATGGATAACAACGAAATCAAGTCGCTCTCAAAGATACCGGTTCTTGGTGACATTCCGATTCTCGGCAACTTGTTCCGCTCGAAGTCGTTCCAGAAAAACGAAACTGAGTTGATCTTCATCGTTACGGCTGATCTGGTCAAACCGGTCAACCGTGACGACCTGCCGAAGCTCAAGAATGTTGATGGGCTGAAGACCGGATCGCCCCTCGGCATCGAGCCACAGGGTGCAGGCATTAGTGGTAAGAGCGGGTTCTCGACCGGCGAAACGCCAGTTTCGAACACTCCGCCTGCCGACGCAGCTGCACCTAAAACTGCAGCCCCGAAAACGGGCACAACCAGTATGAACGACCCGGCCAAGCCGCAAGCGGCCCCTGCTGTCGCAACTCCAGGCACTAATGCAATCGCAACTGCGGAAACCCTGCCTGCCGCAGCGAAGGAGATGCCCAGGTAAGCGCGCGGCATTCGTCGGTGGTAGTCACCTCGCGGGGCTACCACCCGGCGAAGCCAAGTGGGAAGGATCAAGGGGAAACCTTCGGGCAGTTTGGGAGTCATGATGCTTAGAGATAAGAGATCAAAACGAGAGAAAGAGCGTGGCAGCGTCCTCACGTATACCGTGCTGTCCGTCCTCTTTCTCTTTTTCGCTGTGGGCCTTGGTGTCGATCTCAGTCACCTTTACCTGGTTAAGGCGGAGTTGCAAAACGGTGCCGACGCCGCCGCCCTCGCCGGCGCTTCTGCATTATCACTTCCGGACGATACCCGCATCACCACGGCCGTCGATCGCGCCGTCAGCGTATTGAACCAAAACAAGTACAACTTCAATAACAAAGATTTCGTGGATGTGATGTCGCTCGTAGCTCAGCGCGATCGCGTTCGCTTCGCGATAAATCTTTCTGAATTTGACAACAATGGCAATGGCAGAAGTGAAGCGGATGCTACGGCCAATCCCACGAATATCCGTTTCGTTCGGGTGATCACGCCCAACGTTCCGGTAAACATCTTCTTTTCTATTCCGATTTTGGGAGCAACGCGCGAGATGACGGCGCGGGCTGTTTCGGGACTTTCGATTCCCGGTAACGTCAGCGTTTGCATCGCTCCGCTTTCGGCAGTCTACAATCCTAACGCCGATATGCCCGCAGAGCGCTGGGGAACCTGCCCGATTGAAGGCGGCCGAGGGCCCAATGATCCGCAACCAGTTCCGCCCAGTGGCCCCGACCCGGATGGCAACGGCACCTGTAATCCGAAAAGAGAATTCTGTAAGCGCTGCACCTACACAATCCGCGCTGAACCAGCGGGCGGACCATCTGGTGGCAACTATCAAATTCTTGCCTGTGCGGGGAACGGCGCGAGCAACGTGAGACAAGCGCTCGCGCGCTATAACAATTGCCAGTGTGGTTTGAAGAGCGTCGGCGACGAGGTCGAGGTTTCGACCCAGCCAGGCGTTGATGCCGGCGCAGTAAGGCAGGGACTAAACGTACGCTTCGATGTCTATGGAGCTGGCGGTCTCAATTACAGTGCTGATATCCCGCCGGACACCAACGTTGCCCAGGGTACCAGCTCGGGCAATGGAAATAGCCAAACCTGGAGCGGAATTAGCTGGGGGCAATATGGTGCGGGCTCGCCTTTCAGCGGTCCATCAAGCTCTCATCCGGGCGTCGCGAATCGCCGCGTACTGATTATTCCCACGATCGCACTCAGCGAATTTCAGAACGGACGCGACTCCGTCCACATCGGGGGCTTGGGTGGCTTCTTCATGAAGAGCCAGGTCGGCAACGGTAACAACGGCGATATCAAAGTTGAATACATTGGCGACGACATCACGAGTGTGATTGGCTTCGATCCCAATGACGACAACGTCACCAATATCGTGACACCAGTCTTGTATCGCTAAGGGCAGCCATGAAGCAGCAAAAACAGAATGGAAAAATCAGGCGCGGCTTTTTCAAGCGCGAAGAGGGCGGAACGGTCGCTGAGCTGGCGATCATTGTGCCTTTTCTCGCAGTGATGCTGGCGGGGGTGACAGAGTTTGGACGTCTCTTCCAATCTTATACGACCTTGGCAAAGTCCACACGCACGGCCGCACGCTACCTATCTAATCATCCTTTCGATGCCGCGAATCAAACCAAGGCAAAAAACCTCGCGGCCTGCGGCCAGTTAACTTGCGGCGTTAACGACCAACCACTGCTTACCGGTCTGTCTGCCAACAATATTTGCATCGAGTCTACGGGCAATCCCAACCCGGTTTCCGTTACGGTGAGCATTCCCAGAACTGGCGCCGGCTGTGGTTCTCCCTACACGTATCAGCCAATTTTCGACTTGGCTGTACTGCTTCACGCGCCGACTTTCTCGTTGAATTTACCCCTGGCGCCCAGCACAACCATGTATTACATGCTCGACAATTAAAGATTCGAGGAAACGATGAAGATTCGGAGTTTTAGTAAAGAACAGCGGGGAGCAACGGTAGCCGAGTTTGCAATAATCGCGTCCGTCTTTTTCATGATGATCTTTGGAATCATTGAATTCGGACGATTGCTTTATACGCACAATGCCCTGACTGACGCGGCCCGGCGCGGCGCTCGTTACGCCGCCCTGCACCAGGAGTCGGTAACGTGCGTAAAAAACGTAACCGTGTATGGAGAAAACCACGTCGATGCCGGAACTTGTGCGCCTACCGGGCCGGCACTGATTAACCATTTATCGGCTGCTAACGTGACTGTCACTTATGAAGGCGCCGACCTCGACGATAATCCGGCAACGCCGCAGACAAGCTATGGCATGAACCTGGGAACGGCGACAGTAAAGATTGAGAATTTTACATTCGACCTTAGTGTTCCGTTATTCCAGTTCAGGGTAAACATGCCGACTTACACCACCACGCTGACGGCAGAAAGCGCTGGAGAAGCTCCTGACCCAATCTGAGAACCAGGCCAAAACAGGGATTTTGAACAAGGGATTATATGAAGCAAAACCTAACATTTGTGGTGTTGTGCAAGGATGCAGTTGACGCGAAAGAGATGGGCCGTGCCCTCGGAGCTCACAGCGGTGCCAGTTTGTTGATGCTCACTGACGATCCCGAGCAGGTCTTCACTGAAACAGTACGTCTCCGTCCTTCGGCAGTAATTATTACGACCTCGAACATCGGCGAACCGGCCCTTCACCTGATACGGCGCATCAGTCACGAATGCCCGACGACAGCCGTCATTTGCGCCTCACGCGATTGTTCGCCGGATCTAATCCTGCGCAGCATGCGTTCCGGGGCGCGCGACTTTCTCCGCCTCCCCATCATCGAGGACGAATTTGCGACGATTATCGAACGCACCACCGAATTCGTCGCCGAACACGTCAATGACGAACCTAAGAAACGCGGACGTGCGATTGCCGTCTTCTCCAGCAAGGGCGGGTGCGGAACGTCGTTGATTGCCACAAACCTGGCGATGGTACAAAAGTCACCGACAGTCCTGGTGGACCTCAACCTGCAATCGGGCGATCTCGAGCTGATGCTCGGGTTGAGGCCGAAGTTCTCTCTTGCCGATGTTGTCGAAAATCGCGAACGTTTAGACGACGCCTTACTCACCAACTACCTCACGACTTATTCACAGAACGTTTCGCTCCTCGCCGCGCCAGTTAAAGCTGAGAGTGCGGAGGAGATCGAACCCAAACACATTTACGAGGTGATGGAGCTGCTGCGGCAACGATTCGAAACGGTCATCATCGACACGCCGCACAGTTTCGACGCGCTAACGATTTCTGCTCTCGATCATGCCGATCAAATTGTGGTGGTGCTAACCCTCGAGATTCATGCAATTCGCAGCACCCGGCGCGCCCTGGAGATCTTCAACAGGCTTGGTTACCCGGCGAAGAAAATTCGTATCGTAGTCAATCGCTGGAGTAAGAACATCGAACTCGATCAAAAGCAGGTGGAAGATTTTCTCGGCGAGAGGGTCGTCGGATTCATTCAGAGTGATTACCACGCTGCAGTCAACTCGATAAACCTGGGTCAGCCTCTGATCGAATCAGCGCCCACGTCGAAAGTAGCGGCCGACTTGCGCCAGTTGGCGGCACAGCTTTTCGAGGGGCAAACCGAAATCGGGCTCCCAGTTACCGAAAACAAACGTTCGTTTAATTCACTGTTCCGCCGGCAACGAGTGATGATGCAGGATTTTGGCCTCAATGCGACGGCACTCGAAAAGGTCGGCAGCTAAAATATCCAGCCAGCGGTGGCAATCAAACCTGGTGATTTTATATGGCACTGCGTGAACGATTAATTAAAGATAACGGTTTCAGTCCCGTCATCGGCGACGACGCCGTAAGTAATCAACAAGGCTTTCAGGACATGAAAGCGCGGCTCCACCGCATGCTCATCAATCGGATGGACTTGACGAAGATGCGCATGCTCGAGCCGGAACAGCTTCATGAGGAAGTCGCCCGGCTCGCAGCCAGCCTGCTTTCCCAGGAAGACACGCCCCTTTCCACAGTTGAACGGGAGAAACTGATCCATGAGGTTCGCCACGAACTGTTCGGCCTCGGCCCTCTCGAACAGTTGTTAGCCGATACGACAATCTCCGACATCCTCGTGAATTCGCCTTATAACATCTACATCGAACGGGGCGGAAAGTTGGAGCGTACCAACGTCGAATTCAAGGACAACGAACATTTAATGCGTGTGATTGAACGCATCGTCTCGTCAGTCGGCAGGCGCATCGACGAATCGTCGCCAATGGTTGATGCCCGACTGAAAGATGGGTCGCGCGTCAATGCGATCATTCCGCCCCTCTCGCTTGACGGGCCAGTGCTTTCGATTCGTCGCTTCGGTGCTGAGCCGTTGCGCATGGACAAACTTATCGGGAAACAAGCACTCACACCTGATATGGCGCGCATGTTTGAGATGTGCGTTCAGGCACGCCTTAACATCCTGATCTCTGGAGGCACCGGCGCCGGAAAAACGACGCTACTTAACGCGCTCTCCGCCTTCATTCCATCCGATGAACGGATCGTCACCATTGAAGACTCAGCGGAGCTGCAAATGCAGCAGCCTCACGTTGTGCGCCTGGAAACCCGGCCGCCCAACATTGAAGGCAAGGGCGAAGTAGCGCAGCGGGACCTCGTCAAGAATGCCTTGCGTATGCGACCCGACCGCATCGTGATCGGTGAGGTACGCGGTGGCGAAGCCATCGACATGTTACAGGCTATGAACACGGGCCACGACGGCTCTTTGACTACGGTTCACGCTAACACTTCAAGAGATGCTCTCGCGCGGCTCGAAACGATGATCCAGATGACGGGAATGAGACTGTCTGATCGCGCGATGCGACAACAAATCGCCTCGGCGATAAACCTCGTCATTCAAGTGGCCCGCCTCTCCGACGGTACGCGCCGGGTCATTTCGATCTCAGAAATCACCGGCATGGAAGGTGAAATGATCACCATGCAGGACGTGTTCATTTACGAACGAAAAGGCGTGGACAAGGATGGCAAAGTCATCGGCAGGTTCCGTCCCACCGGAGTCCGTCCGCGGTTCGCCGAGAGACTTAAGCTCTACGGGCTGCAGTTGCCACGTTCGTTTTTTGAGGAGGCAGCCTAATGTTACTCATTCCTTTCGTTGTTTTTCTGACGTGCCTCTTCATCGTGTACGCTCTTTACCTGCTGAGCTCGCGCAAATCTGATGCGCGCCGTGCGCGGCTCGACGAACGCCTCGCAGACGCCATTCGCTCCTCCGCGACCTCGTCGGACATCGATGTTCAGCTTGCCCGCCAGGAACTTCTGAGCGAGATTCCCTGGCTGCATCGCACGCTGCTGAAAATTGAGGTCACCTCGCGCATCAAGCGAATGATAGATCAGGCCGACTCGCAAATTACCGTGATGAAGCTGGTCTTGTTTTCGTTGATGGCCGGCGTGATGGCCTTCCTCGCCGTGTCGATGATCAGCACTTCGTATTTGCTGATGATTGTTTGTGCCGTGGTCGCAACCGTGGTTCCTTTCGCGCATATCTCGATGAAGCGTAAGAAACGAATGAACAAGTTTTTGCAGTTGCTTCCCGATGCCCTCGACCTGATGAGTCGCGGACTTTCCGCGGGACACGCCTTCACGGAAGCGTTGCAGATGGTCTCCACGGAAATGCCCGAACCAATCGCTACCGAGTTCCGCAAGACGTATGACGAGCAGAATTTGGGCCTGTCTTTAAAACTGGCGCTCGACAACTTAGCGACGCGGATGCCCCTTCTCGACCTGCGCATGTGCATCACCGCCATTCTGATTCAGCGCGAGACCGGCGGAAATTTGTCGGAGTTGCTGGAAAAGGTGGCACACACCATCCGTGAGCGTTTCCGCATCATGGAAGACTTGAAGACTTTGACGCTTAGCTCGCGCTGGTCGGCCTGGCTGTTGTGCGCACTTCCAGTCTTTCTGGCTGTGTATGTTTCATATATGAACCCGGATTACATGCAGGTCCTCTGGCGTGATCCACGCGGTCACAAGCTCATTGCGGTGGCTTCGATCATGCAGGTCCTGGGAATGCTTATGGTCAAGAAGATTATGACCATCAGAATCTGATTAGAGGCGAACTTATGCTGATTATAACGATTTCAACTTTCATCTGTATTGCCCTCGGAGTGATGGCCATTTACTGGCTGATGTTTCGGCCCGTAAGCGCCACTGCCAACCGCTTGCAGGAACTTGTTGAGCCACAAACTATCGTGGTGTCGAGCCTCGAGAACGATTCGACGGCGAATTTTGCGGAGCGTCTGTCGGAGCCGTTCGGAAAGCTTGTTCCAACCTCCGCTGCTAATGCGAAAAAATTGCAGATGCGATTAATGCAGGCAGGATATCGCTCGCACTCCGCCCCTGCCATTTATCGCGCAACACAAGTGCTACTTGTCCTCTTGCTCCCGGCACTGATTGCATCGCTTTGGTTGTTCCTGGCCAAACCTTTGAATGGGGCAACTCTCCCGTTGCTTTTCGCCGTTGTAGCAGGTGTGATCTTCCCACGCTTCATGTTGAACCGTTTGATTGCCGGGCGACAGCTGCGCATAACCTGGGGCCTTGCGGATGCGTTGGATTTGATGGTGATTTCCATGGAGGCCGGACTCGGTCTAAACGCCGCGATGGTCAAAGTTTGCGAAGAGCTAAAAGGTGTTCACCCGGACATCAGCAAGGAATTTGAGACCGCGAATCTGGAGATCCGCGTGGGACGAGAACGCAGCGAGGCCTTGCGCAATCTCGCGGATCGCTCCGGCGTTGAAGATCTAAACAGCCTCGTCGGCATGCTGATCCAGGCCGACCGGTTTGGTACTTCGATCGCACGCGCCGTGCGAGTTTACTCTGACAGTCTCCGAACAAAACGAAGGCAACGTGCGGAACAGGCGGCCCAGAAAGCGGCATTCAAACTCTTACTGCCACTCGGCGCGCTGCTCTTCCCTACGATGTTCATCGTCATTCTTGGTCCAGCATTGTTGAATATTTCCGATATGTTGGGTGGCGGTGTCACATTCAGTAAATAGGTGTAGAAATGCTTAAACGAACGCTCATCATTCTTTCACTGGCGATTGGGCTTCTGTTAGCTGCGCAACCGATTCGCTCTGTGCACGGCATTTTGCTCACTGCCTCAGAGGAGGCGGTGCTCAATGCAAATACCCAGGTTTCCGTGCAGTACGGTGACGGCATGCAGAAGAAGGACAACGCCTTCGTCCGCGTTCTGAAGGCCCCCTTCAAAGCACTCGGCAGACTCTTTGGCCGCGGCAACAAGAACAAGATGCAGCGCCTGACAGAAAAGGATGTCGAACGCTTTGAGTCAGCGAAGCTAACTCGAGTCGTAGATGCATTACAGCCTTCGCCTCAAACAACACCTTCCACCGAATTGGGTGCTGCTGAACACCTCGAGCTGGGACGCGCCTTCCTTAACAGCGACAAATTAAATGAGGCAATCGCGGAACTTTCAATGGCCGCGTCGATGGATAAGACAGTTGCCGAAGCCCATAACCTGCTGGGTGTTGCTTATCATCGCAAAGGCTTAAGCGACTTAGCGCAAAAGTCTTTGGAAGCCGCTCTGAAGCTCGACAAGAAAAACGCGCAGATCCTGAACAACCTGGGCTTCCTATTCTACGACCGCGCAGAATACAAGAAAGCGCTGGAACCGCTTAAGAAGGCCGCGCTCCTCGCGCCTAACGATGCTCGTATTCTGAATAACCTGGCGTTAACTCAATCCCAACTTGGTAAGTTCGACGATGCTTACAAAAACTTCGCAAAAGCGGGCGGCGAGATCGAAGGACGCCTGAACGTCGCCAATCGTCTCGAGATTGCGGGTCAATCGGAAAAAGCTCGGGAGCACTACGAGGCGGCTCGCGCACAGGCCGAGGCGAACCAAAACAAGAATGGCGACTCGCAAACAATCACAGTGGTGATGGAAATTGAGAACGGACGCGTTAAGTACGCTTCGGTTCCTAATCGACGCCCAGGTCTCGGAGCATACGAGGCTACAGCTATCCGGATCGCGCGCACGCGACGGTACGCGCCTGGTAAAAATGGACAGGAGTCCATCGTAGTTAGGATTCAATCTGCACCAGCGTCTTAAGCTCACATGCGGCGCTGAAAACTAGGGGTCTAAGAAATGGCGCATCAAAATATTCTTACCCGAGCAGAGATTGAAGCTCTGGGACCGCCGACGCCGGAAGAGATAGCCGACACTGATGTGGCGACTGCTTTTCTTTGTGACCTCACACTGAAGCACGTAGCAACTCTCGCCGAACCCACGACAGTCAACGTTGCGGATCGCCTCCACCTGCCTCGGTCCTTAACCGAAGAGCTTCTCTATCATCTTTATCGCGAGAAGCTCATCGAGATGCGTTTGCAAAGCGCCGTTGGTGCCACGCGTTACGCGATGCTGGATCATGGATGGGAGCGAGTTTCGCGTCTGCAATCTCAATCCGGCTACATCGGGCCGGCTCCGGTCTCCCTGGCAGAGTACACACACATGATGCGGCTCCAGGCCGTGCCCTCGCAGCCCGCATCAATCGACGGTGTCCGCGAGGCTTTTTCCGATCTGATTTTGCCTGACTCGCTGCTCCAGACGTTGGGATGCGTCATCAATTCACGCCGCTCACTGTTCTTAACCGGACTCCCTGGCACCGGGAAAACTGCGGTCTCTGAACGGATGAATTCTGCTTTGAGAGGCAGCATCTGGAT
>JBPCMI010000036.1:0-9142 GCA_051002415.1 Pyrinomonadaceae bacterium | reverse complement strand
GGTTTCTGTCGCCCGCTTCGCGGGCTCCTGACTTATTAGGGGACATGAACCTAGGGCTTACGTCCTAGGCTCTACGCTTATCGCGTGCTTCGCATGCTGTCACTGCATTGGCTCTTCTTCACGGCTTGGCCTTCGGCTCCGCGTGGAAAGTTTTGTTGACGATCATCCACTGGCCGTCAATTTTCAGCAGAGACATGTAGTCCGTAAACTTCGTTTGCGGATAATCCAACACGATTTTTGCGATAGCGGCATTGCCGGAAATGTCGACGCTCTCGATGACGCGCTTTCTTTGCGCCTCGTCAGCTGGGGGTTTGCCCGGAGCGTTAGCAATGTACTGCTCGCTCGTCAGCTGCCAGTACTTCCCATCACGAACGGCAAAGAGTTTGGCGTCCGGGTGGAACACCTTGCGGAAATGCTCGCCTTGTCCCGTGGCATGGCCGCGGAAGTAATGTTCGAGGGCCTGTCGCACGGCCGTTTCTTCGGCATTTTGCGCGCGCGCAGGTAACAGAACTGCGCCTGTTGCGGCTAGCACTAATGCAGCGATCATCACAAAATTCTTCATATGTGGTCTCCTGATAAATTATTTAGCCCGCGCAGCGGACCCGTGAAAATAGCAGGCCTCGAGCAAAGCCTCTGACTTTAGGTGCGCGGCAAGTCCCCGACTTGCGCGCACCTGAGGTCAAAGACACTGCGCCTAATTCCATCTCAGAACAAAAGCTTCAGGCCAAACTGTAAATGCCGCGGATCGCGCGCGGACGTTATCTGACCAAACGTCGGCGAACCCAGGAAGTTATCCGGCAAATTGAAGTTTGGATGATTGAAGAGATTAAAAGCTTCAACCCGGAATTGGAGATTAACCCTTTCCGTCAAGTTCGTGTTCTTCACGAGTGAAGCATTAACACTTTGATAGCCTGGGCCGTCGATGATGTTTCGACCCGCATTTCCAAAAGTGCCAGGTGCCGGGAAAGCAAAAGCGGCGGTGTTGAACCAACTCCCGGTGGACGGCGAACCCAAGTGGGGATCGCCAACGAGATTGGGACGATCATTCGCGCCGAATCCGAGGATCGAACGACCCGTGCCACTGTTATCAATTTCAGAAAGCAACGCCACCGTAAAAGGCCGGCCGGATTGCCAGGTAATAACGCCGAAACTTTGCCAACCGCTCAGGAGCGTGGAAGCCCAGCCGTTGTCAGCGAAGTAACGTTTGCCTTTACCGAAAGGCAGGTCGTAGGAATAACTGATGGACAGGCGGTGCCGCACATCGAAATTTGAGCGGCCACGTTCGGCACGCACGTCGTAACTATTCTGCGGAAAGTTTGGATCCCCCGCACTGCTGAAAAAGTTTGAGGCGTCGTCGATCGATTTCGCGAAAGTGTAGGAGACGAGGGCCGCCAATCCGCGCGAGAAGCGTTGTTGCAAGCGCGCCTGCAGGCTGTGGTAATTCGAATTGGCGCGCGATTCGAGAAGATTAATGTCGTCGAAGCGCGCATCGGGACGCGGCACAAACGGCAAGCCGGGCGGCAATACACTTGGTTGCGGTTGATTGATATCGCGCGCCGTTAACAGCTTCGTTCCTTTCGAGCCAACATACGCGATTTCCAGAACGCTCTTGCTGCCAAGTTCCTGCTGCACGTTCAGATTCCAATGCTGCATGTACGCCGTACGCAGATCTCGCTGGATCGCAAGTGCGGAATCCGGAAGCGGAAAGGGAAAGAAAGTCGGGAACGGATCGCTCAAAGTCAGCGGCAGACCCGGTAACGAGAAGAAGATGTTGTTATCGAAGTAAGGCGAGTTGAAGTAGAGCGCTTCTGTTGGCGCGAGTGCTGACTGATCGTAGTAGATACCGTAGCCAGCACGAATGACTGTCTTCTCATCCTCGCCAACGGTCCACGCCAGGCCAAACCTGGGGGCAAAGTTATTCTTGTCCGACTCAATTCCGCCGCGCGGTACGCCGTTGGCCCCTACGGGAACGAGGTTGCGCGTAGCAAGATCGTAAACGTTGGCACGATCGTCAGCATCGACTGGAGGAGAGTTAAACTCGTAGCGCAGACCCGCATTCAGCGTCAAACGCGGATTGATCCGGAAGCTTTCGTTAAAGAAGGCGTTGTAGCTACGCGTTCGCAGTTGTTGCGGATTATCAACGCGAGCGACAGTCGTAAGTAATGGGAAACCGAGCAGCAGATCCGCCAAAGCATTACCCGAGATTTGCGCAAAGGGCGAGAAGGTCAGACGGCCGCGCGATTCCACATCTCTAAATGCGTTCTGCTGCGAGAAGCGAATATCGCCGCCAAACTTAATTAAGTGGCTTCCGTGCGAATAGCTCGAATTATTTATAATCTGATAGACGTTGGTGACGCTTTTCTGGGGATTGTTACCTTCGTCGCCGAGCGGCGAAAGCCCAGTAACGCTTATGAAACTCAACCCAGCGTCACGAGGGTTCGGCGAAATTGTCGGCAAGCCCAGTTCGCTATTGAGTTGACTGGCTTCCTGAGTAACAGACGCAGCGACCCGGCTAAAGGCGGCGCGCGTTTCATTAACCAGGTTTGGCGTCACCACGAGTGTTAGCGCCGCCATCGCGTTTTGACTCCGACGCCTGACCGTGTCGCCAAAGCCAGGGACTAAAGAAAAAGTCGACCCGGTGAACGGCTCGAAAAGATTGCGATCGCCAAAACTGTAACGGAAAGTCAGATCCGCGCGGTCGGTTAGGCGATGATCCAGGCGCACGTCGAAACTATCGTTATCATCACGTTGGGTCGGCGAGGAAACGAAATTCCGGAAAGGCTCGTTACGATTCGGTAACGGATAAAGCGCCGCGATGGCCTGACCGATGGGATGCTGAAACGCGACCGGCACCCGGTTCCCGGGGAAGCATCCTGTCTGGTCAACTGCGTTGCAAGGTGGCAGTTGGAAGGTGATGGGGTCCCGCGGCAGAAAAGGATTACTTACGAAAACCTGCTGGCCGCGGATGTCTCTAGACTGCGAAAAATCACCTCGGCGTTCAAGCAGCGTCGGCACGTTGGTCACCCTCGTTATACCTTCACGTGAGCGCGTGCCTTCGTAATCGCCAAAGATGAAAGTGCGGTCGCGCCTAAGTGGCCCGCCAATTGAGCCGCCAAACTGGTTGCGCAGGTATTTGGGTTTGGGCTCAGAAGCTGGTGCAAAAAAGTTACGGGCGTCGAGCGCGCCGTTGCGATGGAACTCAAAAAGGGAACCGTGCAGCTCATTCGTTCCTGATTTCAATACCACATTCACCTGAGCACCCGGATTGCGTCCGAACGACGCGTCGTAACTGCTCGTGAGCATTTCAAACTCGCGAATCGCATCGACCGGAGGCCGAACACCAAACGTGTTCAGTTTGGGGTCGAGGTTGTAGACACCGTCGAGCAGGAAGTTGTTGCTGTCTTCGCGAGCGCCGTTGACGTTGAAAGCAAAGTCTCCGCGAGCTGAGCCCGCGGACCCGGGAGCAGCGGGAGCTGCCCCGGGCACGAGGAGGCTGAGCTCGTAAAAATTGCGGCCGTCGAGGGGCAGTCCGGTCACCTGGCGATTTTCGATGACTGTGCCCATCGATGCCGATTCTTTTTTGAGTTCGGTTTGCGGAGACTCGACGACTACATCGTCCTGATTAGGGCCGGCGACCAAAAGCGTCATATTGAGACGCAGTTCCTGATTAACCGTCAAAGGAAGGGACTCTTGAGCGTAGGCCGCGAAACCCTGCGACGATACTTGCACTCGATAGAGACCAGCCGGCAACGCCGTAAGGGCGTATTCGCCCCTCGCGTTACTGGTCGTGGTGCGTGATTCATTTGTGCCAGTATTCGTGAGCGTGATCTCAGCGCCGGATACGACCGCTGTCGATGGATCACCAATCGTCCCACGGACCGACGCACGGTGAGTTTGTGCTGTGGCGAATGACGGCAACAGGATAAGCAATGCCAGCATCAGAGTTTGGACTGCCGTTGACCTCAAGGTGGATCTCCTTAAAAGTTCCTCGGAGGGAACTACGAAATATCGGACGAAAGTTTTTAAGAGCCCGAGTATTATTATCGAGTAGTTAAAAAGTAGCGCAGTTGTTAGCTTGTCCGCAAACTAACAGCTTGCGTTACAAGTCATCAGGATTCGGGTAGTGTAATGAAACTGATTGCTTGTATACGCCGTATTCAGGCCTAATGGCCCGCATCATCAAACCGGAGCGATACGTATGATGGATCTTTCGCAATTTTGGTTTCCAGTCTTTATTCAAAGACTTTCAGGCCTCGTTGGCCTTTTCTGTATTCTTGCTTTTACTGCGACGGCACAGACAAACGGCACAATCACCGGTGACATTAAAGATACAAACGGCGCTGTATTGGTTGGCGTCAAAGTCACCGCGAATCACACCGAGACTGGACTTTCCCGGACTACTACGAGCGAAGATGAGGGAAGGTTCGTTTTTCCCGGACTGCCGGTCGGTCTCTATTCACTGCACGCCGAGTTCACAGGTTTTGAACCACTCGACTTCCCCGGTGTCACTTTAACTGTCAACGACACCACAACGGTCGAGCTGGTGATGAAAGTCAGCACGCTTACCGCTGATCTTACGATTAACAGCGGCGAAGGCCTCGTCAACACGCAAACAGCCGAGCTGAGCTACCTCGTTAACGAACAAGCGATTCGCGATTTACCGTTGAACGGCCGGAACTATACCGACCTGGCCCTCTTGCAGCCCGGCGTGTTGCCGTATACCCATCGTGACGGTGGATCAGTGGTGGCTCACGGTCTGGGGATGAGCATTAACGGTCAGGATCCGCGTTCGAACGTTTACCTGCTCGATGGCACGCCGCAAAACGATTTCACCAATGGGCCCGCGGGCAGCGCGGCGAGCACCGTGCTCGGAGTGGAGACGATCCGCGAGTTTCGCGTTGAAGCTAATTCCTATGGAGCGGAGTTTGGCCGTAATTCTGGTGGCCAAATAAATGTCGTTAGTAAGTCAGGCACCAACGACTATCACGGCAGCCTCTACCTGTTTCATCGCAACGACAACTTCGATGCACGCAACTTTTTCGACCGGCTGCGTAAACCTGAGTTCAAGCGCAACCAGTTTGGTGGCAGCTTCGGCGGACCGATTAAGAAGGACAAGACATTCTTCTTCGTTGGCTATGAGTCGTTGCGGGAAAACCTCGGCCAGACGATTTCAACAGTGGTTCCGGATTTGGAGGCGCGCAACGGAATTCTCCCCGGCGATGACGTAACTGTTAATCCAAATGTGCGGCCATATCTAAATGAATACCCCTTGCCAAACGGCACCAACCTGGGTGGCGGACTCGCGGAATTTAACTTCGGTTTCAATCGCACAATCACACAGCACTTTACCCAGGGTCGCGTCGACCGCATTTGGAGCGATCGCCACCAGTCGTTTGCCCGTTACACTTTTGATAACGCCGACCAGGCGCTGCCGACAGACTTTCCGCAGTTTCCCCGCGCATTCAGATCACGCAATCACTTTTTTACAGCCGAGCATCGTTTCATTCAGAGCGAACGAACGATTCACACATCGCGATTTAGTTTTGCGCGCACTCGCGTGGGCCAGGACGTCGACAGCAACACCACGCAAGCGTTGCAACCCTTCATTCCCGGTCGCGAGTCGCTTGGCAACATCGACATCGGCGGGGTGCCACGCTTCGGTCCGCAAACATCCGTAAGCGTTAAGTTGACGCAAAACCTTTTCGGATTCGAACAGGGAATGGTGCACACGCGTGGACGTCACCTGATCAAAGCGGGCGGGCTGATCGAACGCTACCAGGACAACATGGTGAATCCGACGTTCTCGCTCGGCATTTGGACGTTCGCTAATTTGAGAAACTTCCTGACAAATGTACCGCAGAGCTTTCTTGGATTGAGCCCAAATGGAGCGCTCGATCGTTATTGGCGCTTTACATTGTTTGCCGGCTACGTGCACGACACGATGCGCGTACATCCGCGTCTGACAGTTAATGCCGGTCTGCGTTATGAAACGACGACGATGCCGGAAGATCTTTATGGACGCGATTCCGCCCTGCCGTCATTAACTGATACCGCGCCAACAGTCGGGCCGCTTTATGAAAATCCAACGCGGAAAAATATCAGCCCGCGTTTTGGTTTTGCCTGGGACGTTTTTGGCGATGGTAAGACCAGCGTTCGCGGGGGCTATGGAATCTATTTCAACACCAACAATCAGCAGAATCTGATCGTGACGGTGACAAATCCGCCAGCCACACCGCGGATTGCAGTTCAGTTTACGCCGACCTCAACGTGTCCTAGATCTTTCCCGGCCGCGCCGCTCGGCTGCCCGTTTGCGAACTCTATTCGGCCAGTGCAATTCGATCTGGATAATCCTTATATCAACGTTTACAACCTCAGCGTGCAGCGCGAGCTGCCCTGGGACACCGTCGTCACCCTCGGATACGCAGGCTCACGCGGGATACATTTGTTGCGCAGCAACGATGTGAACACTGCGGTGCCGATCATTACTGCTGATGGCACTCCGTTCTATCCACTCGGTGCACCGCGTCGCAACCCCGCATTTTCTACGATTGAACTCAAGAGCAGCGACGGCGACTCATGGTACAACGCCATGATCTTCGAAGTGCGTAAGCGTTGGAATCGCGACTTCAACATTCAGTCGTCATACACCTGGTCGCGCAACATCGATACGACCCAGGCATCAACTTTCTTTTCCGATGCCACTAACGGCACCACGACGGCATTTCCGGAAATTCCGGGTCTGAACTACAACAAGGGCCTCGCGGACTATCACGCGAAACACAACTGGGTTGTTAATTTTACCTGGGATCTGCCTTTCGCGCGCAACACTGAGGGCCTGAGCAGGACGCTCTTTGATGGGTGGCAGCTTAGCGGTATTGGCAACGCTCGCAGCGGAAATCCGTTGACGGTGTTCGTGGCGGCGAATCGGTCGCGTTCGCTGTGGCAGCCATCGCTTGGACCGGGCATCGGACGCGACCGCGCATCTTTGGCGCCCGGGTTCACTCATGAGACAGCTGTCCTGGGCGGACCTGATCAATATTTCAATCCGGACGCGTTTGTTGTGCCGGCCGCAGGCACGCTCGGCAACACGGGAAGGGGAGCGTTCATTGGTCCCAACTTGCGGACCTTTGATTTAGCCGCAGTGAAGAAAACGAAACTGAGCGCGTTAGGCGACTCAGCGAGTCTGCAAATTCGCGTGGAAGCATTCAATCTTTTCAATCGCGCTAATTTTGCGCCTCCGGCACTGACAGCTTTTGCGGGCGCGGCTGCAAATGAACCGGCATTGGTTACTTTTGGACGCATCCGCTCAACCGTTACCAGCTCGCGCCAAATTCAGTTGGGCATTAGACTAGCCTTTTGACATTGCCGATTTTCGATTGACGATTGCCAATTGTAAAATTCGGCCACAAATCACACACGAGTTTGAATGGTTTCTAAGTCCGTTAATCCGCGGTCGTCTGTGGCTGATTTAATCGGCAATCGCCAATCAGCAATCGCAAATCATTTCGGAGGTCTCCCTATGCTATGGATCATCTTTGCACTCGGCGCGGCACTTTCATGGGGTCTTTATGGTCCCGCGCTCCATCGAGGCCAGGTTGCTCTCGGTAGTCCGATGCGCGCGCTCTTGTGCGTCGGCATCGCCTATTTTCTGATCGGCGTGCTAGTACCGCTCGCCATGCTTTCGTATCAGGGCGAACTGAATGGCTTCACAATGAAAGGCTCGCTGGCGGCGACACTCGGCGGCACGCTCGGAGCGGCCGGCGCAGTTTGTATCATCTTCGCGTTTCGCAGCGGCGGCCTGCCGACTTATGTCATGCCCGTAGTATTCGCCGGTGCGCCGCTGGTAAACGTGCTGTTTTCAATGTGGCTGCATCCGCCGAAAACCATGCCCAACCCGCTGCTCTATCTCGGATTTTTATTGGCGGCGGTTGGCGCCGGGATGGTGCTCTACTTCAAACCGGCAGCCTAGTTTTTGCTGTTCTGTCACTCCCCGCTTCCGTTTTTTTTACCAAAGGAGATCCCGGAAATGAGAAACCCCAAAGTGCGAACTCTCGCCAGCATTGCGTTCGTGATTCTGCTTTCGCTGGGCGAAGCCGCCGCGCAAGCGGGCGGCAACTGGCCCCAATGGCGTGGCAAAAATCGCGACGGCATTTCTACAGAAACAGGTTTGCTAAAGCAGTGGCCGGAAAATGGGCCGCCCCTCGCCTGGAAGGCCAAGGGCGCGGGCTTTGGCTATTCGTCATTCGCAGTTGTGAATGGCCGACTTTATACGATGGGTCTGCGTGGTGACCGCGAATTTGTGATTGCTTTTGACGAAGCAACCGGTAAAGAAATTTGGGCAACACCGCACGGCGGCGCATTTCGCAACGACCGTGGCGATGGCCCGCGCGGCACACCGACAATCGAAGGCAACCGCCTCTATGCTCTCGGCGGTGACGGTGATCTTTCAGCTCTCGATGTCGCCACTGGAAAAGTGATCTGGACGATGAATGTGCTGAAAAAATTCGGCGGCGAACAAATCACCTGGGGCATCAGCGAATCGCCGCTAATCGTCGGTGAAAAAATATTAGTGAATCCGGGCGGACCCGGCGCTTCGATCGTGGCGCTCACCAAGAAAGACAGCGCCCTGATTTGGAAGAGTCAGAGTGAACAGGCTGGATATTCATCGGCAATCACACTTGAAGCTGCGGGCATTTCCCAATTGGTCTTCTTCACATCAGCCAGAGTAGTCGGTTTGGATCTGAAGGACGGGCGTCTGCTTTGGGAGTATGGGAAGCCGGCGAATCGCGTCGCGAACGCAGCCACACCGATCGCGCGCGCCAACCGGATCTTTATTTCATCCGACTACGGCACTGGCGGTGGTGTTGTTGAGATAAAAGCCAACGGCAAGGACATGGCGGCGCAAGAGCTTTACTTCACCAAGGACATGCGCAACCACCACAGTAGCTCAGTGTTGATTGGCGATCATCTATATGGCTTTTCCGGAAGCATTCTCACGGCCATGAAGTTTGATACGGGCGAAATCGCCTGGAAGGATCGCAGCGTCGGCAAGGGTTCACTCGTGTTTGCGGATGGTCATCTCTACCTCTTTAGCGAGAATGGAGTGGTCGGCTTGGCGGAAGCGACCCCGACTGGTTACAAA
>JBPCMI010000035.1:0-13637 GCA_051002415.1 Pyrinomonadaceae bacterium | reverse complement strand
TCTGCGTCTCGCCTTGATTGTTGCTCCTTAATAGTGCATAGTGACGCACGGTTAATCCTTCTCTCGCGCATCGACGGTGATGCGCCCCGCGCGTAAAATGACATTGGCGCTGGCGTTTTTGGATGGTTCGAGAGCAGGCTGATTTCAACTTCAGAAGCCGCTCCCAGAGCATTCGAAAACCGGCCCTTCGCTCCTACCGTTCGACCGAAGCAACTCCGATTCGCAGCTTCTCTTTATTCCCCTTGGGGGACAGGTACATTTAATGACAATGAAACTTTACGTAGGAAATCTCTCGTTTTCGACCTCAAGCCAGGATCTGCAGGAGCTTTTTGCAGCAGCCGGCACAGTCGAATCCGCGAGCGTCGTGGAAGACCGCGACACTGGTCGTTCGCGTGGCTTTGGCTTCGTGGAAATGGCCAGCAAGGAAGAAGGCGAAGCTGCTATTGCTCAGTTCCATGGCAAAGAAGTCAACGGTCGCAGTCTAACGGTTAACGAAGCCAAGCCGCGCGAGAATCGTGGCGGTGGTGGTGGTCGTGGTGGTTACGGCGGCAATCGCGGTGGCGGCGGCGGCTACGGCGGCAATCGCGGCGGTGGCGGCGGTTACGGCGGCGGCGGTGGTGGTGGCGGCAATCGCGAGCCTCGCTGGTAATTCGGCAACCCCGAATCGTTCTTTCTAACGGGAAGATTCCGTAAGGCGAGCAGCTCAGTTGCTTTCCAAAAGCTAACCAGGCAAACCGCCTTACGGACTTGCCGCAAACCTCAAACACTCGCGCCCGACAATAGTCGAGCGGCACTCGAAAGCCCGCTTTGCGGTTCTCGTCTGCCTGAGCGCGAATGCAAATTTATGTTGGACCCTGAAAGCGTCTGACGATTGTAAAGATGATGCGCACCTCAGAATTTGACTGTAGCGTTTGCGCTAAAGGAGTTTATGAATTTTTCTCAACTGGGGCTTGCGCCCGCACAAGTGCGGAGCTGCGAGTCTCTCGGATACACCGAACCAACATTGATTCAGCAACAGGCGATTCCTGTTGTTCTTAGCGGACAGGATTTGATCGGTTGTGCCGAAACTGGCACTGGCAAAACTGCCGCTTTCTTACTTCCCATTATTCAAAGGATAACTGAGGCCGGTCCGGTAACTGCGGCCTCGCGACGTAAGCCAACTTCCAAGTCGTCCAGCAAGCCTCGGGTGCTTGTCCTGGCGCCAACGCGCGAACTGGCTGCGCAAATTGAAAAGAACTACGTCGAGCTTAATGCGGCTAAGGCCAATCGCAGCGTCACGTTGATCGGCGGCGCGAGCATGGTGCGACAGATTGACGAGCTCCGGAGAAGCCCGGCGGTGATTATCGCCACGCCCGGCCGGCTATTGGATTTAGTCGAACGCGGCTCAGTGAATCTTTCGGCCATCGAAGTTCTGGTACTGGACGAAGCAGATCGAATGCTGGACATGGGTTTCTTGCCGGCTATTCGCAGAGTTTTGGCGCTGGTTCCCGAAAAGCGACAGACACTGCTTTCCTCGGCGACTATGTCCGGTGAAATTGAAAGTCTGGCTCGCACGACACTGAACAACCCGAGACTGATCGAAGTCAACCAGCGCGGCAAGCCTGCGGCGATGGTTGAGCAGACCGCTTATCCGGTTGCGCAGGAGTCGAAGACGGCATTGTTGCTGGATTTGCTCGAGCGGGAACGCTTTGAGCGCGTGCTTGTGTTTACGCGGACAAGACGCGGCGCCGAACGGCTTTCACACATTCTGTCGGCGCGTGACCACAGCGTTAATCGCATCCACGCCGATCGGACCCAATCGCAGCGTGAATCAGCGCTTCGGGGTTTTCGTGATGGACGGACGCGGGTGTTGGTTGCTACCGACATTGCCGCACGCGGCCTGGACGTTGACCTCGTCTCGCACGTGATCAATTTTGACGTACCTTCAGCTCCCGAAGACTACGTGCACCGCATTGGCCGGACCGGCCGAGCAGGAAACCAGGGTCGTGCAATCACGATTGTGACACCAGTCGACGAGCTGTCGATGCGCGCGATTGAGAGATTGACTGGCGAGAGTGTGAAGCGGGTGCTATTGCCGGGATTTGGCGGCACGAATCACCAAACCAGCGCTCCCTCCCGCTCCACGAATGGCAACCGGCGTGGTGCGCCTGTTTCATCAGGAGTGTTTACTCGCTCATTCCGGCCGCGTCGCGCGAGCCGGTAAGATAGATAGGTATCAGGTTTCGGGTATCAGGTATCAGCTGACGAAGCGAACCTACCCGATACCCGTTACTCGGAACTCGAAACTTTTAAGGAGAAATTGATTGGCAAAAGACGATTTGATTCCGGCTGAGGGCACTATCATCGACAAGCAGCCGAACGCATTCTTTAAAGTGCAGCTTGAGAATACCGATCACGTGGTATTGGCTGTGATCTCCGGCAAGATGCGGAAAAACCGGATTCGGATCCTCGTGGGTGATCGCGTAAGCGTAGAAATGTCACCCTATGATTTGACCAGGGGTCGCATAACCTATCGTTACAAATAGCAATTAAAGGAGTTCATCGTGAATAAGCAAAAAGTTACCGTCGACGAAACCGCTGAGAAACCTGCATTTGTGGTTGGGGATCGTGTCGAGAAGCTTTGTGTGAAGTGTGGTGAGGAGCGCGGTCATGTGATTGCTTCGCTAACCAAGCGCGGTAAGATCTCTCGAGTTACTTGTCCTAAATGCGGAACGGTCGGCAGCTTCAAGACCGGCGCCGCTACCGGAACACGACGCAAACTCGATCCCGGCGCCCCATACGACCAGACACGGGCTTATCGCACCGGACAGACAATGATGCACCCCACATTTGGCCAGGGCGAAGTCACCGCGTTGATTGAACCGCAAAAGATTGATGTGTTGTTTGCTGATCGCATGAGACGGCTCGTTCATGCGCGTTCTGCTTCGCACTAGGAAAATGGTTTTGGGTCTTAGGTCTTTGATCTTTGACCACAAGCTTGAGAGCGTCTCAGGTATTCAAGCCACAAAACGAAAACAAGGAACCTCACGCCAAAGACCAAAAACATAGACTTAAGACCAAGGCTCGCGCATGCGAGCCTTTTCCTTTTTCGCATCCCAAACCGTTAAATAGCCGCACGATCTGATCACCAAAATTTCTCGTTGGCTTTCTACGATTGCTGGTAGTAGGCAATTGATCAGCAAATCCGGAGGTTTTTGACTGCAGCCTGCGTTGGCACGGTCGTTGCCAAATGGATAGCAGTCGGAAGAACCGGCGGAGGAAACAAGATGAAGAAATTAATCGCAACTTTGATGACACTGATTGTTTTGAGCATCGCGGCTGTGCCTGCCGGCGCGCAAACGCGCGACCGACGCTCTTACCGGAGAGCTGCTCAGACCCGTTACGACGATTCTTACGAGAATGGCCGTTATCGCAATGACCAGCATCGCTACGAAGACGACCGCAATATTTGGGATAAGCATCGAGACAAAATCACGACCGCGGGGGGCGCGGTAGGTGGCGCAGTGCTCGGTGGCCTAATCGGCGGCAAGAAAGGCG
Source organism: Pyrinomonadaceae bacterium (assembly GCA_051002415.1). Lineage (GTDB taxonomy): Bacteria > Acidobacteriota > Blastocatellia > Pyrinomonadales > Pyrinomonadaceae > PSRF01. The sequence continues at coordinate 10,100 of JBPCMI010000035.1, read as the reverse complement.
CAATCATCGGCGCGATCACTGGTGGCGCAGGAGCAGCAATTTATACCTACAAGATTCGCGACAAGAACCGTCGTTTCTAACGCGTAGTTGCGATTACAAGCTTGGTCACTGACAGAGCTTTTGTGAAGTAAGTGGCCATGGTAGAGGCCCGGATGCGAAGGGGAGAGCGCATCCGGGCCTCAACATGTTTGGAGAAGAAAAAACAGGAGAAATCGAGAAGAGGGGAAGGGGAAGAGGGAATAGGGAAGAGTGAGCGAATGTTAGGAGCTTCGAGCTTGGTCCGTGCTCATCTTTCCTTTTACCGTTTTCCCTTTCTCCTTTCCCCTTTCCCCTTTCCCCTTTTCCCCTGTTTCCCCTCAGCTTTTCCCCGTTTCTCCCGTTCCCCTGTTAAGATAGAACTCCACTTAGTTAAATCCGCTGCGGAGATCGCGAATGCATTATTACGACAATATCCTGGGCCTTGTTGGGCGGACGCCGCTCGTCAAGCTCAATCGCATGGCGCGCGGCATACGGGCCACGGTGCTCGCGAAAATGGAAAACCTTAATCCCGGTTACTCCGTGAAAGATCGGATCGGCGTGGCGATGATCGAGGCCGCCGAGCGCGAAGGAATACTGAAGCCGGGTGGCACGATTGTCGAAGCTACTTCCGGAAACACCGGAATTGGATTGGCTCTCGCCGCCGCAGTGAAAGGTTATAAGTGCATCTTCGTGATGACCGACAAGTCTTCGGTCGAGAAGTCTCGTTATCTGAAAGCACTCGGGGCTGACGTCGTGATCACGCCAGTCTCTGCTAAACCGGGAACGCCAGACCACTACGTTTCCACTGCCAAAAGAATTGCTTCTGAAACACCAAACTCGTTCTATCCCGATCAGTATTCCCACCCCGCGAATCCGGAAGCACACTATCGCACCACCGGTCCTGAAGTCTGGGAGCAGACCGACGGAAAGGTCACGCATTTCGTCTCTGGTATCGGCACTGGCGGTACGATCTCGGGAACCGGACGTTATTTGAAAGAGCAGAACCCGAATATCCAGATCATTGGCGCCGATCCTTACGGATCGATTTTTAAGACTTTTAAAGAAACCGGGAAACTAATCGAAGCGACTCCGTATCTGGTCGAAGGCATTGGGCAGGAAGTTGTTCCGCCAAATGTTCACATCAAGTACGTTGACACTGTCATCAATGTTACCGACCGCGAGTCGTTTGAGATGTCGCGCCAGATGGGGCGCCTCGAAGGTTTGTTTTGCGGCGGCTCAACCGGGACGAATGTCGCAGCGGCACTGCGTGTGGCGCGCGAAGCTCCCGAGGATGCGGTCATCGTTTTCATCGTGTGCGACACGGGTGAGCACTATCTCAGCAAGCATCACTCCGACGAATGGATGAAAGAAAAGCGCCTGCTCGAGCCGCAAAAGATAACGGCGGGCCTGATCAAAGGAACGAAGGGGACTCAGGCGCCTCAATCGCTTGTCTGGGTGGCTCCTAACGACAAGTTGGCAGACGCGCTCGCGAAGATGAATGAATTGGGGCTGACGCAGTTGCCGGTGCTGGAGGATGGGCGACCAGTCGGGTCTGTTCGTGAGAATCGCGCCCTCTCAAAGGTGGTGAAGAATCGCGACCTGCTCGAAGCTCCGGTTAGTGAAGTGATGGAAGTTAGTTTTCCGACGGTCGATGTCGATGCGAGTTCCACTGAAGTGACGCGGCGCTTACAGAATAGTCCTGCGGTGCTGGTGGAAGAGTATGGGCGAATCGTGGGCATCATTACGCGCCACGATGTGCTGGATATAAAACTTACGGACTAAGAACCGGAGAACTCGTTTTGAGATTTAGAAGCCGGCCCCACGTTCATAGATGACGACCCTTAGGTGCTCGCCCAGGTCTTTTTCATCGACTGGCATGAATCCTTCCAGATAATCTTCGGGAACAAACGTGTCAGCTCCTTCTACAGTCAATGGCACCTCGGTAACGATCCACTTATCAAGATGGGGCAAGAACGCGCGGTAAACTTGCGCTCCTCCGATCACGAAAAGATCTCCCGGCAAGTCGTTGGCCTTTTGCAGGACAGAGTCGAGATCTCGCATCACCAACACAGAATCGTGCGGTTCAAGGTCCGCGCTTCTGCTCAGCACAATATTCAATCGATTAGGTAATGGTCGCTTGAGCGTTAGCCAGGTTTTGTAGCCCATCACACAGGAATGGCCTGTTGTCGTCTGCTTAAAAAACTTCATGTCGGCAGAGTAATGCCACGGCAGCTTCCCGCCCTTCCCGATGGCACCCAGTCGGTCGACTGCAACGATTCCAATGATCATAAAATCAAAATTTCAGATTTTTGAACTTAGTACTTTGAACTTTGTACTTCGTGGTTGCATCGCCCTCAAGCATTGGTTATAACAATTCCGAATACTACACTAAGATCAAAGCACGAAGCTCAAAGTACAAAGTTCAAAGTTTAGACAGCCACTGCCGCCGCTATTTTCCTATGCGACTGATAGTTTCTTAGTTGCAAATCTTCATACCTCATGTCGAGTAGCCCCTGGAGCCCTCGGAAGCGATTTGTAGAATCGATGATCTCCAGTTCCGGGAGTGGCAATGGCTCTCGCGCCAGCACTTCGTTAACCTGATCCAGATGGTTCTTGTAAATGTGATAGTCGCCGAGCGTGTAAACGAAGTCTCCTACCTGCAGATTCGTAACGTGCGCAATCATATGCGTCAGCAACGCATAGGAACTGATGTTGAAAGGCACTCCGAGAAACGCATCCGCCGACCTTTGATAAAGTTGGCAATGAAGAACACTGCCGTTTTCAACTTTGAATTGAAACAACGTGTGGCAGGGAGGCAGGTCAACATTGTCAGCCTCGCGTGGATCCCATCCGGTAACGATTAGTCTGCGAGAGTTGGGATTGTTTTTGATTTCGCCGACAAGACGCGCAATTTGATCGACGCCGTCATGTTCAGGATAACGGCCGCCGAACGAACGCCACAAATAGCCGTAAACCGGCCCCAGATCGCCGGCGCTTCTCTCAAAACGTTTCGTGTGAACTTCGTCAGCCCACTCCGCCCAGATATCCACCCCTTTGGCGCGCAGATTTGCTTCGTTGGTATCCCCCGAAAGGAACCAAAACAACTCTTCCGCGACCCAGCGGAATGGAACCTTCTTGGTAGTGACGATCGGGAAGCCTTCACGTAAACCGAATCGCGCTTGGTAACCGAAATGAGAGATGGTGCCTACGCCAGTTCGATCTTCATGCTCCTTGCCATGAAGCAGAATTGATTTCAGCAGATCGTGATATTGTTTCATTAATCTGGATCGCGGGCGTCTCGCCCGCAGGTGTGCGGCCTTTCGGCGGCTTGTCTAAAACGTTTTTCGCGCTTCGCGCTCAGTGCGGGCGAGAGGCCCGCGATTCTAAAGTGTTCGCAGTATAACTTTGGCCTCAGCATAACGGTAGGATGAAAACCTACAACCTGGGATTTATCGGCTTCGGCAATGTTGGACGAGCTTTAGCGCGGCTGCTCGCCGCTAAAGCTAATGACTTGCGCAATCTTTACGATATTGAAACACGCATCACGGGCGTCGCTTCTCGCCGTCTCGGTTGGCTTGTTAACTCTGAGGGGCTGGCAACGATCGATTCTTCGCAGCTGCCGAACAACGCGTCGCGTACGGAGGGTGTGACCGATTGGCTCAGGCAGGCGCAACCGGATGTAGTGTTTGAAACAACGTCGCTGAATCATGAAACTGGTCAGCCTGCCATTGAATATCTCTCCGCAGCCTTGAAGGCCGGCGCCCACGCAATCACCGCCAACAAAGGCGCGGTGGTTTATGGTTACGAAGAGCTGAGTAACCTGGCCCACGCTGCGGGCAAACGTTTCTTCTTTGAAGCTACCGTGCTGGACAGTGCCCCGGTTTTTTCCCTCTTTCGTGAAACCCTCCCGGCGGTAAAACTGCGCGGCTTCACGGGCGTCTTTAATTCCACATCAAACGTGGTGTTGGAATCGATGGAAGCAGGGCGTTCATTTGCCGAGGGAGTCAAGATGGCCCAGGAGCTCGGAGTTGCCGAGACCGACCCATCGCACGACGTCGATGGTTGGGATGCCACGGTAAAGATTTGCGCCCTGGCGAATGTGTTGATGGGAATACGAGTGACGCCTGCCGATGTGCGGCGGGAAGGCATTCGTGATCTGACTACGCGGGCATTGCAGGCGGCACGAGCTGAAGGGAAGCCTTACAAACTAATGGCCCGCGCGAAGTTCGATGATCACAAGATTGTCAGCGCTACAGTCAAACCCGAGCAGGTAGCCATTACAGACCCCCTCGGAAATGTCCGCGGCACCTCATTGGCCGTTCACTTCGAGTTGGACATGATGCCAGGGCTGACAATCACTTCGCATCGGCCGAATTTGCAAAGCACGGCGTATGGATTACTGGCGGATTTTATTAACTCCGTGCGATGACGGTGGTCTTTGGATCTTTAAAGCTCGGGGTTAATTACTTGCAGTCTGGAAGGTGGGCTTGCTCCCGCTGGTTAACAGCTATTTAAGCTTAGGGGGAGGCAAGCCCGCTTTCCGGACTGCATTTTCAAATCGCTTCCGAGATCTGAATCCAGCTAAGAGCTTCTAATCCCGTGATCTCTTTCGCCCTTTCAGGGCTCTGGCCGTCGTTTGATAATCCAGGGGCGTCGCGCTCGCTTCGCTTCGCGCTTGCCCCTGGCTACCTTATTCCGCGCCTTCGGCGCTCGCACTACACAATTTCCGGGCCTAGCACTCGTTGTTCGGCGATCTCAGACAGCGGCGCTCACACTACACAATTTCCGGGTCCAGCACTATTGTTCGGCGATCTCAGTGACCGCTTCAATGAGCCTTTCAATTTCATCTTCGGTTGTGTAGCAGGCACATCCCGCACGCACTAATCCCTCTTCACCAAGTCCCAATCGCTCGGTAACCGTTGCTGCGTAAAAATCACCATGAGACAGGAACAAACCCTTTGCGGCCAATCGGCGCGCGACGTCAGTAGATGCAACACCGGTAACGGTGAAAGCGACCGTGGGTGTGCGGGGTTGATCAGGAGTTGGTCCGTAGAGCCGGACGTGTGGAATGTTTTCGAGTCCATCCCACAACCTTCTTACTAGCGATGAACTGCGAAGATGCAATTCTGCAAACGCGCGCGACAAGCTTTCCCGCCGGTGCGTACCTGGGGCAAGGCCCGCGAGGAAATCCACCGTCGCTCCCGCGCCAACCATTCCTTCCTGATTCTGAGTACCTGTCTCCACATTTTCAGGGGCGGCATCAGGCGCGGGGATCAGTTTGGGAAAATCGATACTCTCCAGAAGTTCGCGCTTGCCAAACATGACACCTATATGCGGGCCGTAAAACTTGTAAGCAGACATAGCCAGGAAGTCGCAATCCAGAGTCTTCACATCAACTAAGGCGTGAGGCGCGTAGTGAACGGCATCGACAAAAATCTGCGCGCCGACTTCACGGCCCATTCGGATCGCGCGCTCTGTATCATTGATTGTGCCCAGCGCGTTCGAGGCCGCGCCCACCGCGATCAAGCGGGTGCGTGAGTTAACCGCTTGTTCAAATTCGTCCCAGTCGAGTTGACCAGTTTCCGGAATCAATTTCACCGTCCGAACCTTTAATCCTCGCTCGATCGCAAGGCGCATCCAGGGCGCCACGTTGGCGTGGTGATCCAACTCTGTAACGATCAACTCATCTCCAGCACGGTATCCGGCTCCGAGAGCTCGCGCCAGATGAAAAGTCAGGGTAGTCATGTTGGCGCCGAAAGCAATTTCCAACGGCGAAGCGTTGATTAAGTCGCCGCAAGTAAGGCGCGCGGCTTCGATGGCGGCATCAGTTTCTGCGCTGGTCGGGTAGGCCCAATGAGTGTTGGCATTGTGGTGATAAAGGTAGTCGGCCATCGCCTCCACGACTTGGCGTGGCACTTGGGTGCCGCCGGGTCCATCGAAGTACGCGACAGGAAAGCCGTTGTGAATGCGCTCGAGCGCTGGGAACTGAGCGCGAATTTGATCGACGGATGCGACTTGCATTTCAGCGCGAGCTTCCAACATTGGGACCTCTTGACGACCTGGGCTTGAGGTAGGGCAGGGAATCATAAACGTCTGTGAAAGAGTTTGCCAGCAGGGCAGGGAACCAGTTGTTTTCGTGCCGCCTTGATAATCAGCGCAGGTCCTGATTTTGGACCTGGTGGATTCAAGTAAAGTGCAACTGAAGTCCAATCTTTTGAGCAGCTGTATGGAAATTCGAGAGTTAAATGAGTTGCACTTCTAACTTGAATTCACCCCTAACAAATGCGGAAGTACTGTCCAATTATGAATATGAGTTACTTACACAGCCGTATTTATGACAAGGTCGGAGGATCAGAGTGGGCGCTTATCCCGAAATAATTCATACCATGTTCGAAGCCGGCAGCAGCGAAGGGAAGTTGCACAATCGCGTTGTGGCATTCACTTCGGCCGTGCCGGAAGAAGATGTCAGCTATGTCGTTCAAGCATTTGCCAAGAAAGTAGCCACCACGACAAAGAAGCGCGTGGTCATTGTTGACGCTCGCGCTTTTCATGATCTGGCGCTGTCAGATTCGAAAAATGTGCTCCGGCAGTGCGCGCACACGGAGATTGATAACGTTCTCATCTTGTCAGCGGCTGGACGTGGCGGGCGCCTTTCGACGGAAACACCTACGCGACTCGCAGGCTGGCATTCGAGTCCGCAAATTCAACAGGCCTATCTCAAAACGCTACGCTTAAATTTTGACTATGTGATTATCGATTGTCCCGCGCTATCGGCGGCGTCGGATGTTAAGGCATTGGCGCCAGATATTCACGGAGTCGTGGTTGTAGTTGAAGCAAAGCGAAAGCGCGTCTGCCGCGCCTACACGTCGCAAGATGTCGTACAATCCTGCGGTGGAAAATTCCTCGGCTACATTCTGAATTAACGACGGCTTTCTTCAAACAATTTACCGCCAAAGACGCCAAGAAACGCCAAGGACGCTAAGAATTTTTAAGCAGGAGTTGAATTGCATCGAAATTTAATTCAACTTACCGCTTGTGAATCCTTGGTGTCCTTGGCGTTTCTTGGCGGTTAAAGCCTCCTCTCATCTGCTGGGCCGTAGAGAATCACAACATTTTGCCTCCAGTTGACTCTCTTCGTGTTAAGCGATAGAAGAGCCTCGTTGAGACATCCTGCAAAAATCCGTCTCGTTGTCGTCTGGGCCGCGATCATCTCTCTCGTGCCTTTGGTCGCGTTGGGCGCGCAGTCGCGCAAGAGCGGCTGGCGTACTTACAAAGGGGCGTGGTTTGAAATTAAGTACCCCGCGAATTTCAAAGCCCATGCATCGCTCGAAAGCATTTCGTTTGACGGCCAATACGACAGCGCGGTCTTCACAGCTGCCGATGGTAGTGCGGAGTTTTATGTTTTTGCGCCGCAGTGGAACGGCAAGCCCTCGGACATCGAGATCGATCCTGGCAAAGAAGAGTATGTTTCGCAGCAGGCTGAACAGAAAGGAACGATCAACGTAGGGCGGGTAACCATCCGGGCGAAGGATGCGAGTTATACGCGGGCCTTCGAGGACACGGAAAACACTGACTTAAATATTCGCAGGGTGTTTGGTTTCAAGTATAAAAACCGCGCGGCGTACGACAAATATCGCAGCCAGTATCTGACATTTAAGGGATCGTTACAGCAATTCTCTGATTAAACCTCATCAAGTTGCGGTGGCACTTTCACCTGCCTCGGCTTCTTCTTTTTTCTTAGTCCACATCCCGCAAATCTGGTGTGCCTCAGCCTGCGATAAGTTATCGTAGATATCCGCGGTATTTTTTACCTGGCCATCTTCCAGTTCGAGAACCTCCCAATCCGGCGCCTCTGGATCGCTGCCTGCTCGCCCGGGCTTCACACGCACCTCATAAGAGATCTCAACTGCCTTAGTTTCATTCTCCATATAACCTTGCTCCTATAAGCGATCTTTGATGCGACAATCTATCACAGACAACTCGTAGTTTCTCAGGCATAGGGTCTATGAATCAAGGTCCAGCATTCCTTTGGCTATGCCGTCCGGTGCGAGGTAAGTCTTTGACTTGCCGCTGGACAGAATTCCCCTCTAGGCGCGAGGCTCAGCCTCACGCTTGTTTGCATCAGGGCATGGAAACGGTAAGTCAAAGACTTACCGCGACCGGACGGCAAAGCCCGATGCGGATCCAAAACTTGAAACGGGAAACACGAATCCGTACGATAGCTAGGCAATAACCACGTCTCGACAGTTTTCCCAAATCAAAACATGTGTACTGATCGAAGAAACTTTTTACGCTTGTCGGCGGGTATCGCCGGGGCGACGCTCCTGGGCGGCGATCTAATAAACGCCGCAGCCCATGAGGCTGAGCCCGAGCAACAGCGCGAAGTCCCTGAAGCAATTCGCAAACTGAAGCCAATGACTGAGGGAGTGGTGCCGATTACCCTCGACGAACGCCGGGGACGAATCGCGAAAGCGCAGCGCCTGATGCGCGAGCAACGAATCGATGCCATCTATCTCGAGCCGGGGAGCAGTATGTTCTACTTCACCGGCATGCGTTGGGGAACGAGTGAGCGCATGTTTGCTCTGGTGATTCCGGCCCGCGGCGAGGTGGCGTGGGTTTGTCCGAAGTTTGAGGAAGAGCGCGCGCGTGAATTAATTAAAATTGGAGAAGACATCCGCACCTGGGAGGAAGACGAGAGTCCCTACAAACGTGTCGCTGAAATCTTTCGCGATCGCGGACTTCGCACTGGGCGGATCGGGATGGAAGAGCGAGTGCGGTTTTTCCTGTTCGACGGCATACGCAAAGCCGCGCCCGGTTTTCAATATGTCAGCGCCGATCCCATTAGCGCTGGTTGCCGCATGTTCAAGTCGCCCACGGAACTGGCGTTGATGCAACGTGCGAATGACATAACTATTGTCGCTTACAAGGCTACACACGACAGCATGAGTGAGGGCATGACGCAGGGTGAATTTTCCGGCAACTGTAGCGCTGCCTTTCGCGCGCTTGGAGTTAGCGGCGGAGTCTTTTGCAGTTTTGGTAAGTACACCGCTTTCCCCCATGGCAGCAGCACTCCGCAAAAACTGAAAGAGGGCGACGTGGTTTTGATGGACGGTGGTTGTAGCGTTGATGGATACCAATCCGACATCACTCGTACGTTTATTTTCGGGAAGCCCACTCCGCGGCAGCGCGAGATTTGGAATCTCGAGCGGCGCTCCCAGGATGCAGGCTTCGCCGCAGCGCGCGCCGGCGCTCCGTGTGAAGCGGTGGACGCGGCGGCGCGTAGGGTGATCGTTGACGCCGGATTTGGACCTGATTACAAGGTGCCCGGCCTGCCGCATCGCACCGGTCACGGCATCGGTCTCGACGGTCACGAGTGGACAAACTTCGTTCGTGGTAACAAGACACCAATCCAACCGGGAATGTGTTTTAGTGATGAACCGACGGTGGTGATTTACGGCGAGTTTGGTATGAGGCTGGAAGACTGCTTGTACATCACTCCAGAGGGTCCGAAATTTTTCACTAGACAGAGTCCGTCAATTGAAGAGCCGTTTGGGTAATGCGCAGGTTTCAAGTTTCAGGTAATCAGGTTTCAGGTAATCAGGTTTCAGGTTTCAGGTTTTAGGTTTGAGGTTTCAGGAGTTTTTAGGTTTCCATCGTCCGCGTCGCCTTCCGGATCGAGCAATATCCCACTTGAGATTTGAGATCTGAAACCTGAAACCTGAAACTTACCCATACGAGCCTTAAGCTGTTCCAAGTCCAACTCCATTGCCGGCCGAGTATCCGCTTTCAAAACCTTTGCCATCTGTTCCAAAGCATACTTGTTCTCCGCTTTTGTTTCTGAGACGACGCAGTCAGACGGCACGAAGAGTTTGAAATCGCGCATGTAAGCATCATTTGCCGTAAACAGCACACAGTTGTTCCCGGCAATGCCGGTCGGCTTTGCACAAAAAGTTGGGGTTTGACCAAACGGAGCTGGGGAATTCGCCAGGGCTGAAGGGCCGACAGTCAATAGCCACGCCCGTGAGGGCGTGGGAAGTGCAGCCCAAACGAGTTATAGCGCCGAAGGTGCGACAGTTTCAAAT
>JBPCMI010000034.1:0-6010 GCA_051002415.1 Pyrinomonadaceae bacterium | reverse complement strand
GGCGGACCGTCCCGTCTTCTTAGTTATGTTCTCAACGCCGCGCGTGGTCATCTCAGTATCAACATAACCCGGACAAATGGCATTCGCGGTAATTCCTTTAGTGGCAACTTCGAGAGCTGTCGAACGCGTCAATCCCAGCAACCCATGTTTTGAAGCTGAATAGGCGGCGATGTAAGGAGCTCCGGTCTTTCCAGCAATTGAGGCAACGTTGATGATCCGTCCCCAACCGCGCTCCAGCATTGAGGGCAATGCCGCACGCGTGCAATAGAAGCTGCCGGTAAGATTGATGGCGAGATGTCTCTGCCAGAGTTCATCAGAGGTTTTAGTAATGGGCGCACTCTCGGCGATGCCGGCGTTGTTGACCAGAATATCCGCACCGCGTCCAAAGAACTGGGATAACCGCGCGAAGGTTTGCTCCACGCTACGCAAATCGGAGACATCGCAAGTTGCCGGCAGGACCTTCACCTGAAACTGGTCCGCAATTTCCCTCGCCACGCTCTCAACCTGGGTGAGCGTGCGGGCGGCGACGGCAATGTCGGCGCCCTCTTGCGCAAACGCCAAGGCGATAGCACGACCGATGCCGCGCCCGCCACCGGTAATCAACGCCAGTCTATTAGATAGTTTCATTAAAGGACCACATTTACCAAAACAGTAAACCGCCAAGCTCCGAAGGTTCGCCAAGTACGCCAAGAAAAGCCAGAAACAAATGCTGTACTGTTATTACGAGGCGACGTTCGGTCGAGCCAGAACTGACCCTCTTGCTGATTATTATCGATTTTCGGCATATTTCTACTTGGCGACCTTGGCGAGTCTTGGCGCCTTGGCGGTTTCTCTTTCATAAAACTAGTTCGGACTGGCGGCACGAGTGATGATGTTCAACTCAATCTCGACCATGTCGCCGAGGAAAGTAGGATTATCGGGACGGCTAAAGCTGACGCCGTAATCCTTGCGATTGACCGTCGTTCGAGCAGTTACGCCGAGGGTGGTTTTCCCCGTCTTTTCATCGCGAGTCACGCCGTTAATGGTGAACGGGAGGGCGATCTCTTTAGCCACACCGCGCATCGTGAACGTGCCGTGAGCAATGAAGCCCTTACCTTTTTTCTCGATGCGACTGCTCTTGAATGTGATCTCGGGGTTCTTTTCGACATCGAAAAAATCTGCAGTGCGCAGGTGCGCATCGCGGCGCTCGATTCCGGTATCAACACTAGTCGCTTTAATCACCGCTTCTACCGAAGACTTGGAGACATCTTTGTCGTCGTAAACTATGACGACGTTGAAGTCAGTAAACTTCCCACGAACATTGGAAAGACCGCCTGCGATCGGTATAGAGAAACCAATGTTGGAATGGGCTGCGTCGGTTTCGTACTTCGTCGTGGCCGCGAAGAATGAAGTGCTGGCTACAAGCAATGCCAACAGCGGAAGCATGAAAAATTTTTTCGTCATCGGAAAGCTCCTTCAATGAGATCTTTGAACTTGGTACTTTGTACTTTGTTCGCTGATGGAATTTGTCGCTATTTCCAACAAGGCGCCTAACTGAACAAAGAACAAAGTTCAAAGCTCAAAGAACAAAGTTCTGAAGTTCAGTTCCCCGTAAATATCGGCGGACGCTTCTCCAGAAAAGCCCGGATCCCTTCGCGCCCATCTTCTGATTCAAAACAACGCAGCTGCGCTTCCGTCTCGTAGCGCAGCATCTCTTCCAGGTCGGTTGTTTGGCTAAGATAGACGGCCTGCTTGGCGGCAGCAATGGAAATGGGCGAAGCGTCGCGCAAACGGCCCGCAAATTCTTGCGTCGCTTCATTCAATGCATCGGGCGCCACCACGCGGTTCACGATTCCCAGACGCAAAGCTTCCTGTGCATCAATCGCTTCACCAAGGAAAAACAGTTCGCACGCTTTGTTGGGTGAGACGAGCTGCGGCAGGAAGTAAGTGCCGCCCCAATCCGGATGCAAGCCGATCTTCACAAACGACTGACTGAAACTTGCTTCGGTCGAGGCTACGCGCAAATCACAAGCTAGCGCCAGATTGCATCCCGCGCCAGAAGCGAGTCCATTAACCGCAGCAATCACCGGCTTAGTCATTTGCCGAATCACGGTTACGACCCGACGCGCCGAGCCGAGCAAACGCGAGAACTCTTCGGTATCGCGCCGCTCGATCAGCTCTGCCATATAAGTAATATCGCCACCCGCACAGAAGGCACGCCCGGCTCCAGTGATGATCACCACGCGCACCGTGCGATCGCTGCCCGCCTGTTCCAAAGCTTCGGCCAAATCGCGCCGCATGTGTCCGACGAACGCGTTCAACTTTTCGGGACGATTGAGGGTGATCGTCACAATGCCGTCGGCTTCGGTGATGTCGATGAAGTCGTACATGTAAAGATTGCCGATTTCCAATTGCCCATTGCCGATTCGAAAATCGTGAATCGTAAATCGCCTGCTTCGATTCTAACGGTTCTCAATTGGCTATTGGCAATCGCCAATCGGCAATTATTTCCCCTTAAACTCTGGCTTCCTTTTGTTCACGTAAGCGTCGAGTCCTTCTTTCGCGTCACTCGATTGGAAAAGCTGTTGTTGCAACTCACGCTCCAGCGCGAGGCCTGATTCAAGGGGAATCTCGGCCCCGGTTTGCACACTGCGTTTGATCAAGCCCACGGCATGCGCCGCGCGACCCGGCGCCGTGAACTGGCGCGCGTATGCCATGACTTGCTCCAAAAAGTTCTCTGCAGTAGCCGCTTCATAGATGTCACTAATGATTCCGAGTTCGAGAGCGCGTTCAAACGCGAACAGTTCCGCTGTTGCCATCAATTCAATAGCCTTTGATTTTCCTACCAGCCGCACCAGACGTTGCGTGCCGCCAGTGCCCGGCAGGACCCCGAGTGAAACTTCCGGCAACCCTGTCTTACCAGCGCCTTTCCTCGCGATCCGCAGGTCCGCCGCCAGCGCCACTTCCAAACCGCCGCCAACGCAGTGACCATTGATTGCCGCAATCACCAGCTTCGGTGTCTGTTCGAGGCGTAAAAGGGTTTCGTTGGCGTGCAGGCAGAAATAGTATTTGAACGTCGGTGTTACGTTCTGCAGCATTTGAATGTCGGCGCCCGCGCAGAAAAACTTTTCACCTTCACCGGTGATGACAATCACCTGGACAGCTTCGTCCATACGTGCCGTCAGGATCGCGCGATCCAACGACTGCATCATTTCATAGCTGTAGGTGTTTGCGGGCGGGTCGTTGAGGGTGAGCAATGCGATACGCTCGCTCACCGTGTAACGCACGAGATCTAGTTTTGCAGCGACTTCTGCCATTAAGGGAACTCCTTTTAAGAGATTAACTCTACCTGCGCGTTACCGAGATGAATTCTTCTGTCGCCCGCTCAGCGGGCTCTGATCTTTTTGGCAGCCTGATCCCCGGGTTCCGCTCACTGCGCTCTCTCCACCCGGGGCTAAACTCTTCCGCCGCTCCGCGGCTGTTTAAGCCCAACACCACGTTGAATCGAGCGATTCGTGCTACGGGGTTTTGGGTTCATGGCATTCTGGCCCGCAATGATCGTATCCGAGTTATCAACTCATACCGCGACTTTTTTCTACGCTGTGCCCACTCGCTAAAGATCCGAAGTGTGTGGTCGTGATGCTGCACGCCACACGCTTACTGATTCGGTTTGCGGGTTGCCGGCAAAGTTTAGTTCCGCCGCCGGCAAACCGGCAATGAAACCGTGCAGGAATAGACGGCTGACGTTTTCAACCAGCTCCGAGACCGTTAACTTGCCCTGCGGGTCATACCAATTGTAAATCCAGTTCATCATGCCAAAGAGCGCATAAGTTGCGGCGGTCAGGTCAATCTGCTGCGCCGGCGGTTGTTGCTGCTGTAACTCCTCGAGTATCTCACGCGCGAGCTTTGTGTACTTTTGCTTCTTCCCGGAAACATGCTGGTGCAAATCGCCAGCAAGTGAGTCGGCCTCGTGCGAAAGGACCTTCATTTCGGCCATGTTCGCCGCAAAAAAGGCGAGGTGATTGTCGATAAAGATGCGCAGCTTTTGAATCGGGTCAGTAACTTCGGCCAGCCGTTCTTCAAGACGTTCCAGCACGCGGCCGAAACAATTGTCCTGAATCAGAAAGAGTAGCTCTTCCTTCGATTTGCAGTAATGGTAAAGCCCGGCGAGGCTGACTTCCGTCGCCCGCGAAATGTCGCGCATGGACGTGGAGTGGTAACTCTTTTTCGCGAAGATACGTGCTGCCGTTCGCAGGATGAATTCTAACTTCTGATCGTATCTCGAGAAGTCTTGCATAAAGCGTCATCTTTGAACTTTGAGCTTGGTACTTTGTTTGAGTTACGCCTCTTGAGTCTTCACATTGGTCGTTCAAGTTTCAGCAGCGAACAAAGAACTAAGTACAAAGCACCAAGTTCAGAGTTATCTAAGACCAAAGACCAAAGACCGCTTTTCAAAGTCGAACATATTCAAACTCAAACGGCTTACCCTTAATGCCAGTTGCGGGCGGAGCGATCCAATTGGCGATCTTTCCGGGCTCTGTAACCGGCTTCATTAAGCTGCGCACGTACTCTCGATCTTCTATCGTCGGCAGCCATTCAACTTTTCTTTTAGCAAACTCTTCGCTTGATTTCAGGTTGCCAGCGATATCGAAGGAATGTCCTGCGTACTCGCCTACGTGCCGGTGAAAGCGAACGTGCGGCAATGATAGACGTTCGCTGATACCTTCATCAGCAAGGGACTTATTCCAACGCGCCAAACCCTTCTCGCAGTCGCGAACATATTCGCCCCGCAATACTTCGTTGAGCGCGTTACGTAACGGCACCTCACGAGCGTCGAGCCTACCGCCTTCCACTACCGTCATCGTGAATGTTTGATCAGCCGCGGCGTGATCCTGGTATTGCTCCTGCTCCTTGTAGCGGCCCTTGAGACCAGCGGCAAAGAAGTCTGCAGAGTTCGAGCTAATCTCGCCGCCAAAAAGATCGAGCGAGTAGCTGAACCAGAAATTGATGTGCTTCTGAATTATGTCGAGCGGAATTCCGCCCAGCTCGCGCACGTCACCCTGTTTCATTAATTGCGCGGTGCGCTTGACCACGCGGTTGATGCCGGTATCGCCCACGAACATGTGATGCGCTTCTTCGGTGAGCATGAACTGGCAGGTGCGCGCGAGCGGCTCGAATCCCGATTCAGCAAGTGCGGAAAGCTGATACTTGCCATCGCGATCGGTAAACATCGTGAAGCAGAAAAAATTCAGCCAGTCGTCGCACGGTTGATTGAAGGCTTCGAGAATTCGCGGTTTGTCGGGATTGCCGCTGCGTCGTTCCAGTAAAGCATCCGCTTCGTCACGACCATCGCGTCCGAAATAGCGCTGCAGCAAATAAACCATCGCCCACAGGTGGCGTCCTTCTTCCACGTTCACTTGAAAAAGATTGCGCAGGTCGTAAAGCGAGGGACAAGTTTTCCCGAGCTCGCGCTGTTGCTCAACGGATGCCGGCTCAGTGTCACCCTGCGTCACGATGATGCGGCGCAGGGAATTGCGAAACTCTCCGGGCACCTCCTGATAAGCGGGCTGTCCATAGTTGTCGCCGAAGCCGATCGTCGCGCCAGGCTCTGCGGGTTTTAGAAAAATTCCCCAGCGATAGTCCGGCATTTTCACGAAATCAAAGTTAGCCCAGCCATCCGGCTCGACGCTGATTGCGGTACGAAGGTAAACGTCTTTAGTTTGAAACCCATCTGGTCCCATCTCGTGCCACCAGTCGAGATAGTTAGGCAGCCATTTCTCGAGGGCCCGTTGAAGTTTCTTGTCTTCAGAAAGGTTAACGTTGTTAGGAATGCGTTCGTTGAGATTCATCGTTGTTCACTACACGGCTACTACGTATCCAGGTTATGTGCTTTGAACTTTGAACTTTGTGCTTTGTACTTTGTTCGCTCTTCAATCTTGAATCCCCTCAATAACGAAATCCTTCAAGCAACAACGCCTAGAACCAAGTTCAAAGTTCAAAGCTCAAAGCTCCAAGTTCCAAGTTCCAAGTT
>JBPCMI010000033.1:0-6815 GCA_051002415.1 Pyrinomonadaceae bacterium | reverse complement strand
TAAACTTGCTCATCTCGAGGTAATTCTCCCCCAGGCTGTTAGTCGCCGTCGCGTCTGCTGGTTTCAACGACGCAAGCTGCTTATAGATCTCCGCAGCTTCGGCGTATTTTTTCGAGCGAAAGTATCTGCTGCCCAACCGCTCATAGGCACTGGTGTAATCCGGCCGCAGTTTGATTGCTTGTTTGTAAGCCTGAATCTCATCGTCAGCCTTGCCCCAATCGCGATAGACAAGTCCGAGAGCGTAGTAAGCGTCAGCAGAGTTGTACGGATCGAGCCGAATCGCCGCGCGATAGGCCTCTGCTGATTCGCGATATTGTTTTAGATAGTAGCTTGCGAGGCCGATATTGAAATACGACTCCGCAGCCGGGCGCAGGTTGACGGCCTTCTTAGAGGCCTCAATCGCCTCTGCATGGCGGCCCAACTTCTCCTTGCAGAATCCGCTCTGGGCCCAGGCCTCAGCGTAGTTGTTGTCCGAATCAACTGCCTTCTCAAAATATGGCAGGGCCCGCTCACAATCATCACGGGAAAGAAAACTTAAACCGTCGCGAAAAAACTGCACGGCTTTGGCGCGCTTGTTACGGCCTGTCGAAGCCACCAGCTCCGGCAACGACATCAACGAAGTAATCTGTAGTTGCGAGATACGCTCCGAAGGAATTGCAAAGTTGACGCTTTGGCCCCCGGTGATTTGCAATGTGGCCACCCCGATTACTTGTCCCTGCATGTTCACTACGGGGCTACCGCTGGAGCCCGGCGAGATGGGCGCAGTGATTTGAATGATCCTGCCGAAAGTCGGGATGTCGCGGACGGCTGAAACAATGCCATTCGTGACGCTGCCCTCCAATCCAAAAGGGTTCCCAATTACGACGACGCTTTCACCTTCCTGTGGAGAAGTTCGATCGAGGAGGAGGGGCCGCACTTGATTCGGTGGCGCTTCAACTTTCAAGAGAGCCAAATCGCCTTCCGCATCAATTGCCAGAACGCCCTTAACGACCATCACGATGCCCGTGTAGGAGTGGACCTCGGCGCGATGGGCAGCCTCGATGACGTGGCGGTTAGTTACGACTCGATCGGCATCGATGAAGAAGCCGCTGCCACGCGCAAGTTTCTCGCCGCGCGCGTCGAAAGTTTCGATTGCGACCGCCGAGGGCTTAATGCGGCGCACCAATTCCGGTAATAGCTCCTGAGCACGGCAGGGAAAGGCGCTAGTGATTAGAAGACCTAACGAGAGGCAGAGAAATTTCATTTCTAAGTCTTAAAACTCATAACCCAGCGAGCGCCAGTCTTTGCAGCCGTCCCACGATATCGACCATTTTCACTTCTTCGGTGGTTTTCGCTTTCCGGTCAAACAACTCGACCAATCCATCCGAAATCTTTTTGCCCACCGTGACACGGTAAGGAATGCCAATCAGGTCCGCATCCTTGAATTTGACTCCAGCGCGCTCGTCACGATCATCAAGCAACACGTCGAGCCCCCCTCGATGAAGTTCCTTGTATAGACTTTCGCCGGCGTTGCGCACTTCATCCTGCTTCATGTTGGTAATCGTAACGATTACGTCAAAAGGTGCGATCGACTTGGGCCAGATGATGCCGTCGCCGTCATGATGCAATTCGATCGCGGAAGCCATGATGCGTTCAACGCCAATTCCGTAACTTCCCATCACAATCGGCACTTGCTTACCTTCCTGCGTCAGGACATTGGCGCCCATCGACTCGGAATACTTGGTCCCCAACTTAAATATGTGTCCGATCTCCAACGCTTTTGAGACTTCCAATTTGCCGTTGTCACACTGCGGACACTTCTCTCCGGAATTAACGGTGCGCAAGTCAGCCCACTGATCGACCTTGATATCGCGGCCTACATCGATACCGCGCAAGTGATAGTCGTCAATATTGGCGCCAGTCGTCATGTTGCGCCGGCTGCGCAAGGCAAGGTCAGCGACGATGCGGATAGTGGCGCTCGGCTGCAACTCAGACGCTTTCTTTTTTGCGCCCACTGCTCCCAGGCTACCGGGATTGGCGCCTAACAATGATTGGATCTCTTCGGCGGTGGCAGCGCGAGCGTTGGTCGTCGCCAGGGTGTCGGTCAGTTTTGTTTCGTGAAGTTGATGATCTCCGCGTAGTAAGGCGAGGTAGTAAGTCGCGTCAGCATTGCCTTCCACGTAAACGAGCGTCTTAATCTGCAACTCGGCAGCCGCGCCTCCCTCAAAGTTAGCGAGATCGTCAATCGTACGCACACCCGGAGTAGGAAATTCCGAGGGAAAATCGAGGCCGACGCCGTCGCGCACTTCATCAAGACGCGAAGACGCCTTCTCGAGATTGGCTGCGTAGCCGCAGTTCGCGCAGATGGCAATCATGTCTTCGCCCGCGTCCGTCTTTACCATGAACTCATTTGACGCCGAACCGCCCATTGCTCCCGACGAGGCTTCGACAATCACGTATTGCAGGCCGCAGCGATCGAAGATTCGCTTGTAAGCTTCGCGTTGATCGTTGAACGATTTGTCGAGACCGGCCTTGTCCACGTCAAAGGAGTAAGCGTCTTTCATGATGAACTGGCGCACGCGCAGTACACCCGACTTAGGTCGCGCTTCGTCGCGAAACTTGGCTTGGATTTGATACCAAACTTGGGGAAGTTGCTTATAGGAATTCAGATCGTTGCGCGCGATTGAAGTGAACACTTCCTCATGCGTCATTCCCAGACAAAGGTCGGCTCCCTTGCGATCTTTGAAACGAAACATGTTGTCGCCCATCACGTCCCAGCGACCAGATTCATCCCAAATTTCACGCGGGTTTAGCGCCGGCAGGTAAAATTCCTGCGCGCCGATTCCATTCATCTCTTCGCGCAGGACGTCGATGATCTTGAGTGTCACGCGTTGACCCAGCGGCAGGATGGAATAAAGGCCGGCCGCGAGCTGGCGTACCAGACCTGCGCGTAGCAGGAGCTTGTGGGAGACGACCTCCGCATCCGTGGGGTCTTCGCGAAGTGTCGGAATAAAACATTGTGACCAGCGCATAAGCGAAACGAATCCTAACTATGTCGGGGCTGATTGAACGTGAAACCATTCTCGCTTAGCCAATTGGTTAACGCAACTGGGGATAATTGTGGCTTAAAACATTGCCGATTGGCGATTGCCGATTGGCCATTAGCGATTGGGAATTGGCCTATGCCAAAGGATCTAATCGGCAATCGGCAATTGGAAATCGGCAATCGTTAGTAGGGTCTTCTTTTCAGCTAGCTATGAAACCTTCCGGCTTGGCGAACATCTCTTCCAGGCGGTTAAAAAAGCGCCCCACATGCAAACCATCCATCATCGCGTGATGCACTTCGACAGACGTTGGCAGGAACGTTCGCTCGTTTTGCTTTATGAACTTTCCAAAAGCGATCTTGGGAACTGAAACAGCGCGCGTCTTGTTTCGTGCGTGAGCAAAACTCGTAAACGAGACCCAGGGAAGCACAGTAAAGTGAATCCGATCGTCGCCGTCCAGCGGCTTAAAAGGATGTACTTCGGTGCGAACCGCTTTCACCGATGCCAGGGCGTCACTCATGAACTTGGGGAATTCCTGCTGGTAGTCGAAATAAGCGAAGGTGAAACTTTCATTGGGAAGCAGGACGGTCGTTCCCCCGTGAATGACGTCGTGAATCAGCACCTTGGCGTCACGCAGACGGTACTTGAAGGGCTCGATCTCGTTGGCGACGCGGAGTGCGAAGTAATGATAGGTCAGCGACGCGCTAACTTCAGGACGTGTTTTGAGCAACTCGAGCACTTTGGTGACTTCAAGCTGGGCACAGATGTTGAAATAAGGATTCTCGTAGGTGCGAAAAAACTCGAACAGGTCGCGCCGCGGCCAGCTGGAGACGTCGAGATAAGTAGGCATGCTCAAATTGTAGCCCAAAACTAGTCAACATTAATGGTTACAAGTTTCGCGTTTCGAGTCCCTGTTCCGAGTTTGGGATTTAGGAAATGAGCACTCTCGTCCCTACCTGCTTATTTGCGGGTTGACACTCCGTTCGCCATCGAACGCTGAACTCGAAACTCGAAACTTCTTCGCGGACTCGGAACATCAAACTCGAAACTTCTTTCCCCATGTTGTAACATCGACACCTCTTCGGACAATTCTTTTCCAGAGGATGAACACGTGAAGATTGCGCTGGCCAGTGACCACGCTGGTTTTTCCGAAAAGGAAAAACTCAAAGCGTTGCTCAATGAACTAGGAATCGAAGTCGCGGACTTGGGAACTGCTTCGGAAGCCTCCGTCGATTACCCCGATTACGCGCGTAAAGTTGCTGAGGAAGTTGCCCAGGGACGTGTAGATCAGGGTTTGCTTGTCTGCGGTTCGGGAACGGGAATGGCGATCACCGCTAACAAAGTCCCGGGCGTGCGCGCAGCGGTTGCCTGGTCGGAAGAGACCGCGCGGCTTGCCCGCCAGCACAACGATGCAAACGTGCTGGCAATTGGCGCTCGCACCACTCCCCCGGACGAGATTCCGAAAATTGTGCGCGCGTGGTTTAGTACGAACTTTGAAGGTGGCCGACACGCCGAGCGCGTCAGGAAGATTGAAAGACAGTAGGCAGTAGGCAGTAGGCAGTAGGCATTAGGCAGTAGGCAGATGGCAGTAGGAATTAGGCCATTCAAGCTGCGAAGGAAGCAAAGCACAAAGCTTTAAGTTCGAAGTTCAGAAAAGCTCAAGTTCAAACACCAAAGACCAAAGACCAAAACCAATGGCCGACCTTAAAAATTCTCCCCTCGCCGAAGTGGATCCCTTAATCGCCGATGCGATTGACAACGAAGTCGCGCGCCAGGCGAACGGACTCGAGCTTATTGCTTCCGAGAACTTTGTCAGCGAGGCCGTGCTCGAAGCTATGGGCTCGGTTTTTACTAACAAGTACGCCGAGGGTTATCCGAAAAAGCGTTATTACGGCGGTTGCGAGTGGAGCGACGTTGTCGAGCAGGCGGCCATCGATCGGGCGAAAGAATTGTTTGGCGCCGATCATGCTAACGTCCAGCCCCACAGCGGCGCCCAGGCAAACATGTCCGTTTACCTGGCGGCCATCCAGTACGGCGATCAGATTCTGGGAATGAATCTCTCGCATGGCGGCCATCTCACTCATGGTCACCCGATGAACTTTTCCGGTATCAGTTACAAAGTGGCGGACTATGGAGTCTCTCGTGAAACCGAGCAGATCGACTACGACGAGCTGCAAAGGATTGCTGAAGAACACAAACCAAAGTTGATCGTCTGCGGCGCCTCGGCCTATCCGCGTATCATCGACTTTCGCCGGATTGGTGAGATTGCGCGAAGTATCGGCGCGCGAATGTTCGCCGACATTGCCCACATTGCCGGGCCGGTCGCCGCGGATCTGCATCCGTCACCAGTGCCGCACGCTGATTACGTGACGACGACTACGCATAAGACGTTGCGCGGACCGCGCGGTGGTTTGATTCTCTGCAAAGCGGAACACGCGAAAGAAATTGATCGAAAACTGTTTCCCGGAGTCCAGGGCGGACCGCTAGTGCACATTATTGCCGCGAAAGCCGTGGCCTTCGGCGAAGCCTTGCGGGAAGACTTCAAAGAGTATCAACGGCAAGTGCTGGCCAACGCGAAAGCCCTGGCTAATGAATTACAGGGACAAGGTCTGCGTTTAGTTTCCGGCGGTACGGACAATCACCTGATGCTCGTCGACGTTTGGATGGAGGGAAAAGGAATTACCGGTAAGGACGCGGAAAAAGCGCTCGAAGCGGCGCTTATCACCGTCAACAAAAACACAATTCCTTTTGATCAAAACAAACCTTTCGTAGCGTCGGGGCTGCGAATCGGAACGCCGGCAGTAACCACACGTGGCATGAAGGAGCCGGAGATGCAGGAGATCGGGCGGCTGATCGCGGCGATTATTCACGAACCGGAATCGGCTGCGGTGCAGACGCAAGTGAAGCAGGGCGTCGCGGAATTAACCGAGAGGTTTCCGCTTTATGCCAAGCGGCTCAAACAAAAACAGGGTCACGACGCGATGAGCGCCGACTAGGATGCGTCGAAGGATTCTGCAAGTTGGCGTCGCCGTACTAATTCTTATGGCGATTCTTACTGTCGGGTACTTCTTTCTGTTCTTGCGGCTGGCAAGAGTGCCCACCAGTTCGATGGCCAACACCATCATCCCGGGCGATCGAATACTCGCAAAACCAGAGCGTTCGGTAAAATTCAGCGAGGCGATGTCATTCTTTTCAAATACGATGGGAGCGAGTTTTTGGAAAGATCGTAAGGGTAAATAGCCGTGACTCTTAAGACTTCAGACTATTAGAACTATGCAATCTGTTTTTGGCCCTGAAGGCCTCATCGCTCAGGCGCATCCCGAATACGAGTATCGGCCCGGCCAGATTCAAATGGCGAACGCCGTAATGCGCGCGTTCGAAGAGCGACAGCATCTGATTGTCGAAGCCGGCACCGGCACGGGAAAAACACTCGCCTACTTAGTCCCTGCAGTCGCCGCGGCCCTCGGTGGACGGGGACGCGTAATCATTTCGACCGGAACAAAGAATCTCCAGGAGCAGCTTATGGAGAAGGACATTCCGTTTCTCCAAAGTGTGTTGCCGAAGAAGTTTACCGCGGCGTGTATGAAAGGACGTAACAATTACGTCTGTTTGCAGCGGTTGAAGCGCGCTGAGGCTTCACCGGTACTCGACGGCTTAGATGAAGTCGATCACTTCGAAGAGGTCTGTCATTGGTCAACTGATTCGACGACAGGTGATCGCGCGGAGTTATTGAATCTTCCGGAGTCGCTTTCATTCTGGCGTCATATAGATGCGCGCTCAGAAACTTGTTTG
>JBPCMI010000032.1:0-5145 GCA_051002415.1 Pyrinomonadaceae bacterium | reverse complement strand
TCAATACGGCCGTGTCCTCGTTGCGCAAACCTCGGGTTTTGATCGACGTGAAGGAACCTGGTCCGCCCAGCTGCTGGACTCGCAGCCCCGGCACGGTGCGGAGTGCCTCTGCGATTGTCGACTCATCGCGGTCATCTATCTCCTTTTGATCGACAACCGTGATGGCTTTGGAAACTTCGTCGACTGGTTGCGCTGTGCCTTGGGCCGTGATGACAACTTCCTCATTAACGCCTGCGATTGGCAGCGCGATTTCAACTGTAGTTGCGGCGCCGCGAGCGACTTGGAGAGACTGTGCCGCAGCAGGAGCGAAACCCGCCGCTTCTGCTTTGAGCAAATACTCGCCGGGCGCAAGGCGCTTGAAACTACAGCTGCCGTTGCTATCCGTGAGCGTTGCGATTCGAACTCTGTTGTCGCGTGTGTAAAGTGTGACTTCGGCCCGGGAAACAATCGCGCCTTGCTGATCTGAAACGCGCACGTTGATTTGCGCGCCGGCCTGAATGTCCTGAGCATGCGTTTCCATGGCCTGTGGACTCAGGAGAAAAAGCAGCGCCAGGATGGCGACCGTCTTAATCGTTAGGGGAGGACGTAAGGTGCATCTAAATCTGGTTTTCATATGTAGAGTCTCCTGCCCGTCGCAGTGCGAGCTTTACTAAGGGGCGGCGGCCAGGTTTCCTGACTTGCGACTCAGCTCGAACGGCCTTCCCATTCTTTTGGAACAGTGGCTAAAGCGTATTTGAGCGTCTTCGTCGCCAACAGTTGCGCGGGCAGTGGCGGCGTTTGACCGCCTTCCCTCGAACCGTCACCCGTGTGGTTGAAAAGCGGGACAACCCTCTTTCCTGTTACCGGCGCGCTTTGTGCGCCGGCGTAATGCGTGGCGCGCCCGAGAGCGGATGGGCGTCCACGAGAACCTCAATGTCTAAAACGTTAGCTAAGAGTTTTTCAGTCAAAACTTCGCGCGGGCTGCCAGCGGCAACCATGCGACCGCTTTTTAACAGCACAATTGAATCGGCAAACTCTGCTGCGAGGTTAATGTCGTGAGTAACAATGACAGCCGCCGTCTGATCGCCGTCACAGCGTGCCCGCACCAGCCTCAGCATCGAAGACTGATGAGCAAGATCCAGGTTCGCTGTGGGCTCGTCGAGCAAGAGGATGCTCGCGGCAGTCGCGAGAGCGCGAGCCAACACGGCACGTTGGCGCTCGCCTCCGGATAATTCATTCATCAGACGCGGACCGAACTCTTCCAACTCAGTCTCGCGCAATACGGCGGCGGCGATCTCCAGGTCGCGCTCTGATTCCCAACCCCACATGCCCGCGGACCAGGCGTATCGACCACCAAGAACGTATCCCAAAACCGAGACCGGAAACGCCAGCACAGCTTCCTGTGCCACCACTGCAATGCGCTTTCCCACCGACCGCCGCGGGTACGAATGGAGAGGCTTGCCGTCAAGCAGAACTTCTCCTCTCGTAGGTTGAATAGTGCCGTTGAGAGCTCGCAAAAGAGACGACTTGCCCGCGCCGTTCGCACCAACGATCGCAGTCATATTTCCCGGTGTCACCCGCAATGAGACGTCAGCGACGGCCTGGCGCGCCCCATAGTTGATACTAAGATCTGAAGCCTCTAACATTATCTGAAGCCTTGCCCGTCTTAGTGACGAATCCTTCTTCTCAATCTTGTGCGCCACAGAACCACGTTCAAGTAGATTCCCGACAAGGCTGAGAGACCGGTTAGTGCAGATAGCGTGACGAGCAAAGGAACCTGCCAGCTTCCGGCAAAGAAGTAGAAGTGCCCCTGACGAAAATATCTGGTCAGCAAACCTGGCGGTGGAGTTTTGATTACGTCACCCGTTTCAGCATCGATCAGCAATGAATCAGCGCCCATGCCACCAACAGCTTGATAGACGGGCCGACCGTCTCGCATTAACAAAGTCAGAGCAGTTGTTGGTAGCTTTGTGCCGGTAAAATGGTCGGCGCGACGCATCGCTTCGGGCGGCGTTATTTGGACACGAACGGATTGAATGGTTTCGATCTCGCCGCCTTCGACGGCATTGGGCCACGCGTACAGCAACCCGCTTGTGGCCCATGCGAATGAGGGGATGGCCACAATCAATCCCAGCCATATATGGGTGCGATATACAAAGGCTCTCATAAACATCTTCCGCTCGGGAACAGCTTCTCTGCCTCAACGAACAAGCCGGCTAGCCCCGCTTCAACAAGTAGATAAACAAAGGCGCTCCAATCAAAGCCGTGATGGCGCCCACGGGAAGTTCTCTTGGCGCAATGATCGTGCGGGCAATTGTGTCTGCCAGGATCACGAAAAGAGCCCCTGAAAGAGCGGCGGCCGGAATCGTGATGCGATTGTCGCTGCCGAGCGAGAGTCGCACGAGATGCGGGACAACGAGCCCAACATAGCCAACGGAACCACCGGAGGCCACTGAACTTCCTACCAAAAGACTCGCTGCTACAAAAACCACGAGTCTCACTCTCCTGACCTCAACGCCTAAATCGAAAGCGTCTCGTTCGCCGAGCATCAACAAATTCAGCGACCTCGCATTGGCCGCGAGGATGAGAGTTGCGCCCACCGCTATGACAATCGCCAGCACCAGAAGATTGGTAGTGGCGCCCGACAGATCACCAAGCAGCCAAAATGTGAACGCGCGAATGCGGGTCGCGTCCATTAGAGTCGTAACGAAAACAATTGCAGATGATAGGAACGTTGTGACAATCACCCCAGCCAGAATTAGTCGCTCGGGGGTTGCGCCGGCTCTTCCCTGACCGAGCCGATAAACAACCAGTGTCGCAAGGAGGGCTCCGACAAACGCCAGCAGCGGCCGGCTCCAATCGAACGGTCCAAAAAAAACCAGGGCGATCATCGTGCCTACTGCAGCGCCATTGGAGATGCCCAGCAGATATGGCTCGGCTAAAGGATTACGCAGCAGTGCCTGGTAACTGGCGCCGGCAGCCGCTAACGAAGCGCCAACCGCGCCGGCCAGCAAGATTCGCGGAAAGCGAATTTGGAGGAGTATTGTCGACTGCTCAGCTGTTAATCCACACCTTGCTTTGCCTAAAGAAAACAATGCGCATAACGACGACTGCGCTGGAAGACTTTCACTTCCTAACAGCGACGTAACAACTATTGCCAACAACAACAGCAACAGAAGCAAACTGCAGGCGATTAGGGTGCTGCGCAAGGTGACGCGCGCTTCCAGCCTGGTCCTCTTCAGTTTCTCTCCGGTTGTTGTCGACATCTAATTAAAAGCTTCAGGATGAAGCGCTCGAGCAAGTTGCTCCAGGCCGTCGATCGCACGCGGACCGGGACGCACGAGGAGGTCGCCGTTGATCTTGAACACTTTGCCATTCAAAACAGCAGGTGCTCGTTTTAAGCCCGCCGCGACATCTGAGTTCGCCTCGCCCATCGAGCCGCCCGTGGGCAAGACGATCGCCTCGGGTTGGGAAGCGACCGCCGATTCCTGGCTGTACCTGGGCCAGGCTTCCGGCACTTCCGCAGTAACCGACAACCCGCCAGCACGCTTGATCAGATCCGTAACAAAGGCATCGCGGCCAGCGGTGTAAAGCGGTTCTGCTGAAAGTTGGTAAAAAACTCGGACCGGTTTGCGATCTTTAACTGCAGCTTCGACGGCAGTAATGCGCCCGCGCAGTTTGCTGACAAGCTCCGCGGCTTGCTGCTCTCGACTGAGTAGCCGGGCAATCCTTTCAATCGAATAGATCACACCTTCGAGATCGTGAGGGTCGCTGACGTAGACCGGAATGCCGTGTTCGCTCAACTGACGCGCGAAGGCCTCGAGTTGTGACGAGGTAGAGATGAAAATGAGGTTTGGACGAAGCGCGAGGATGCGTTCAATGTTTGGTTGTAAGGTATCACCAACCTTTTGCACGCTTTTGGCTTGCTCTGGATAATCACAGTAGGTCGTGTTTCCCACCAGCACATCGCCTGCACCAATAGCGTAGATGATTTCCGTGAGGTTAGGTGCAAGGGTGATTACTCTCTCAATCTTTCCGTAGACGCGGACTTCCCTGTTTGCTTCGTCTTTAAGTTGACGATACTCAGACTCGCCGGCACCTGGTTGCAGCGAACACGAGTTGAGCGAAAGCAGGCAGGCGACCATGACAGTCGCAAGCGAAAACGCCCAAGTTCTGTTGTGTATAAGCAAGAAGGTCCCACCCTCCTATCCCGCGAAGGAACAGGCTGCGGTGAGACCTCTGATGAAGGAATCCGTTGCGGCCTGAACACCCATGCGCGAGGTATTCAAAAGGCTGCAAAGCGCGTTGGCAGGTCTCCTGGCTTAAAGAACTCGCGTTGCCGAGGGCATCACGATTCTTATCACAGTGGCGCGACCGCGCGGGAGTCTCACCCGCTTCCCTATTCTCCCCGCAACCAGCGGGGCACCTAAGCGCTTTGAAGTGCAAAGAACGATTTTCGTCTGAACGCGGCGGACATTAGCACGCGTCCTGATGTGAGTCAACGCGAACGAATTGCCTCATAAAAATCTACTCGAAATGAGAGAGATTAAATTGTTGCAGCCCAATCAGGATTAGCATTTCCTTTGCCCTGACGGCGAGCGTGCTCCTGCTTGTACCGCAAGAGTCTGCTCTCGGGATGCGACAGACCGTTTCCACCTGCCGCAACCAGTGGCTCAGGTTCGACCTCGCCACACTTTTCAGATACAAGAGTTCTTTCGCAGCAAGAGGTTGAGGCGCAGATTGACTATTGGTGGTATCGTCCTTAGCAGGATCCAATCGTGATCATTGCTCAGACGACAGAATCGCAAAATCGCAAGCCTGACCCCAGTCTTCCTTCCTCTTTTCTGCGGAAGTCCTAGTGCCAAGTCTTAGTTGTGTTTCACTCTTGTCTTAGTCGAAGTCACGGCTTCTTGTTTTCCTCTTGACCACACCGCAATTCGCGCTCACTTGGTGTAGCTTGGTAAATAATGCCCAGAACTTCCTCGCACCCATTATTCAGAATGGCGTCGACAGTTATTCCATCCACCGAGTTTAGGTAATGAACCCAATTTTCTGGATGGTCATTCTGAATTCGCGTGTACTTCTTTTTATCGAGATCGAGGTTCTGAACGAGCAGCGTCTTTCGCGGAGAGACTGTGATTTTCAAAACAACGTCATCGGCTGTAC
>JBPCMI010000031.1:0-12021 GCA_051002415.1 Pyrinomonadaceae bacterium | reverse complement strand
GACGCCTAGACAGCCCAACGTCGCCACAAGGATGAGTAGCAGAATTACATGTCGCGTTTTTATGGCTCGTCCCAATGTGCTTTCGTCCGTGCTAAAACTCCCGCGGGAAATATTCTCGCCAACGCCGATCAACTAACGCCGAGATATCGTCGCGCACCTTCAGCTCTGCAGGAAACCCCGGTTTAGTGCGGGCATCGATGACAACCGGACCTTTGTAACTCAGGTGGTGACGGTGAACTCGAGTTTCAGCAGCATGAATATCAGCAGCTGGTTCAAAGCGGGTCCAGGTCGCCCAGAGAAAATCCGACACCGAACGCGCGACCGATGCGTCGTCATGAAGCACAAGCAAAGGCCAGTTGGAAAACACAGACTCACGAGCGAGGCGGACCGCCTGCTCCGGATCTTCGGCGTACGGCCGTCCTTGCAATACCAGGCAACCGCCGCAGAAAACTTCAGCCGCCGCAACGTCGCGCGGTAACTCGCCCTGAAACGCGCGCGGCAGATCACGCACCGGCTCGCCCAGTCCCAACATGATCGCCTTGCTGCCTTCGTTCACCTTACCGCTCGTGTAATCAAGCGTATCCATCGAAACGTTTGCAAAGATAAACAAATCACTTTCCCAACGAACGCGCGCGAGGATGTGTTCAAACAGTCGGGGAAAGTCATGGAGTTCCTGAGGAGTGTCGGTTAACAAGAGGAACTTCGTGAGCGAGAGTTGCCCTTCTCCCAAAATGCGAAATCCGGAGACGAGAGCTTCGCGGCCGTAACGCTCGCGCACCACAGCAGCACAAAGCGAATGAAAGCCAGTCTCCCCGTAAGTCCAAAGATCGCGCACACCAGGCATCACGAGTGGGAAAAGCGGCGCTAGCAGTTTCTGCAGGTAGTCGCCAATGAAAAAGTCTTCCTGACGTGGCTTGCCCACCACGGTGGCTGGATAGATCGCGTCGCGCCGGTGACAGATCGCGTCGACGTGAAAAACTGGGTACTCATGTTCCAAAGAGTAGTAACCGTAATGATCTCCAAATGGTCCTTCAATGCGCCGTTCATGAGGAGGCGCATGACCGACAAGCGCAAACTCCGCCTCCGCCGCGAGACGATGCCCGGACGCGAACGGGTTTTTAGTCATCCGTAGCTTCTCACCTGCAAGCAAAGAAGCGAGCACTAACTCGGGAACGTCTTCCGGGAGGGGAGCAATCGCAGCGAGAATTAACGCAGGCGGCCCCCCGAGAAACACAGTGACCGGAAGATTCTGATTGAGTGCCTCGGCTTCCTTGTAATGAAAGCCGCCGCCTTTCTGAATCTGCCAATGCAGACCGGTTGATTGCTCATCGAAAACCTGAAGCCGGTAGATTCCGAGGTTGTGTTTGTGCGTCTTGGGATTTTCGGTATAAACGAGTGGAAGGGTAAAAAACGGTCCGCCGTCTTCCTGCCAAGTGGTCAGGACGGGAAGCCGGCCCAGGTCGGCTGGACGATCAATCACTTCGGTGACGGGGGCCCGACTGGTGTTGCGCGTTCCGAGCTTAAGCAGATCGCGAGCGACCGTACGATGCTTCCAAAGTTCAGAACCGCGCGGAGGCAGCAAGGCTTCGGCAATTTTCGTCAGATCCCGAACGAGCGCTTCTGGTTTTGGCCCAAAGGCGAGTTCAATGCGTCGCGCTGTACCAAAGAGATTGGTGACGACGGGATAGTTGCTGCCTTTGATTCTTTTAAAGAGGAGCGCCGGCCCTTCCTGCTCGATAACGCGCCGGTGAATTTCCGCCGCTTCAAGATAGGGATCAACTTCAGCTTCAATTGTGATGATGTCTTTTTCGCGCGTGAGTAGGTCAAGGAATGTGCGCAGATTTCGATGCATGCCGGGCTTCGAGTATAACCCAACAATCCAGACTTAGTGATTCTGAGCTTTGTACTTGGAACTTTGAACTTTGAATTCTATCGATGGACACTCTTGAACGGGCTCGGTTGCGAGTACCTCTCAATGAGGCGACAAAGTACAAAGCACTAAGTCCAAAGCTTTAACGTTAGTCATGGGTTCAGTCTTTCAGAACTACTCAACCGGTCTCGCGTCTGAGGTTTCAGGTCTTTGACCCGCTGCCTGCCGCCACTATTTCTCTGCAGTTACTCAGGTCTTTCGATTTGCCCAATCGTGGGTCAAAGACCCTCATTGAATTTTGGCACAGTGGCGACAAGTCAGAGACTTGGCGCGCACCAGCGGGGTCTCAGACCTGAGACCTGAGTTTACGGATCTGTATTGGCCGTGGTACCGACCGTTCGAGGCCGGGTGGGTTTTGCAGGTTCGCTCTGTGCCAAGCGCGCTTCAATCTTGTCGATCGCGTCTTCGGTGGCGGCCGCGACGCCCGGCAAAAAAGAATCGCGGAAGGGAGTGATGAGCGCGAGGCTGTCCTGATCACCAATCACCGCAAGCGCTTCAATTAAGCCTCCAGTGATCCGCCCCGGCTTGTCTTCATCCTTGAGATAACTGTGAAGGAGAGCGGGAGTGTCTACTTTACTGAGGTAACCAACGGCCTGATCGTGACGACCGGAATCAAGCTCCCGCACGATCTGAAAGAGCATGTCCGATTTGCCCATACGGTAAAGGGCCCACTCGAGCGCCAGCCGTACGTTTTTGTTCTTCTCTTGAAAGTGATAGCCCTCGACAAGTTTCTTTTGCTCTACCGCCGCGAGTCGCGCCAAGGACTCAGCTGCCTCTTGCCGTACTAATGGATCATAGTGGCCAAGCTGCTTCGCCCAGCGCGCCCCAATCTCTCGAGGATCAGCGGCATCGTCGGAAATAGATGCTTGGGCTAAACAAAAAGAGGGGATACATAGGAGGGATAGAAGAAGGAGATACCTCATAACGATTCTTTGTTTTGTCCTCACTTCCGTGTCATTGAATGTGGGGTCACGGCTTGCCGTCCTCCGTGCGGTAAGCCTCCTGGCTTACCGTTAACGCTCTTTTTGATTTCGCGAGGCTTAGCCTCGCGAAATTTAAGGTACAAGAGAGCCGGTAAAACAAGCCTTACGGCACGGCAGAAGGCAAGCCTTAACTACTTTCCTGCGGTTGCGCCGGTTTTCCGCAAAGCAGCACTGTTCAGATCTAATTCTGCCAACGGAATCACTTCTACGTTCGAAAACTGTTTCCTTAGCGGCTCGAGAAAGTCCTTGGCATTGCCGACGATGATGATGTGCGCATCCTTCGCCGGCAGTCGGGCGCCGGCGAATTTTTGTACGTCCGCTGCTGTAACCGCTTGGACATTGCGAATGTAGTTATTGATCTCATCGAGGCGGAGACCGTGCAACGCTAACGAAGCGACCTGAAATGCCAGGCCATCAGTTGTTTCGAGGTTGCGACCAAACCCGCCAATCAAGACGGCCTTCCGCGGCGTCAGTTCAACTTCAGCAACAGGCTCACTCGACAACCTACTCAGTTCATGAATCAACAGACCCGCAACTTCAGCTCCGGACGGATTCTTCGTTTGTGCTGAAGCCGCAAAAGGACCCGATTCACGACGCGCTTCAAGCGAGCTGCGCGCACCATAACTAAGTCCACGCTTAATCCGGATCTCCTGATTCAATCTTCCGGAATACCCGGAGAGGATGGAATTGGTAACAATGCCGCGGAAGTAGTCGGGATCGGTTCGACTGATTCCGACGCGTGCCAGCACCACTGCTGCCTGTCCCGCATCTGGCATGTCAATCACTACGACGCGCTGCTTTTCATCAGGCCGTGCCAGCTTGCCAACTTGTCCACGCGCGGGAAGGGCCGCGGCCGGCTTGGCCCAATCGCCCAGCAACCGCTCCGCCAGTTTGAAAGCGTCCTCAGCTTTGATTGAGCCGCCGATGACGAGTAAGGCATTGTCCGGCCGGTAATATTTTGCGTGCAGTCCTACAATGTCTGCCTGTTTGATGCGCGGCAATGATTCGGGAGTCCCAGCAAGCGGATGACCGTAAGCCGCGTCGCCAAACACGACGCGCGCCGCGACAAAGCCAGCTAACGATCCAGGGTCTCCTAAAGTGACGCTCAGGTTATCGATGTACTGTTGGCGCAAGCGTTCGATCTCTTCTTCCTGAAAGACAGGATTCCGCACTACGTCCGCAAGAATGCTCATCGCCGGATCAACTTTGCCCGACATCACATTGATGAAAACCCGCGACGCGTCCCAACCAGCACCCGATTGGATCGTCCCGCCCAGAGCTTCAATTTGTTGCGCAATTTCCGGCGCAGTTCGCGTCTTAGTTCCCTTAGTCAGTAACGAAGCTGTTAGCTCCGCCAAGCCGCTCAAGTTTGCGGGATCCACTTCACCGCCATTCTTAACAACAATACCTGCTGATATGAGCGGGATATCGTGATCTTCAATCACGATGACACGCAAACCGTTTTTTAAGGTGCGTTCTGTCGGTTTCGGTATGGTTACCGAGCGCGGCGCGGCGGGAGCTGGCGGAGTCTCTTGTTGTGCGATCACCGTGCCGCCCAAAATTCCGGTCGCAAGCAACACTGCTGTCGCGATGCTGATCATTTTTGAAGAGCTAAAAATCGTTCTCATTTGCCTCCCTCCCCACCGGCAGTTGTCTTCGGCCGCATCGACTCTGCCTGATAGATAATCACCACGCGATTAGAGTCAGTGAAATACTTCTTCATCACGCGTTGAATATCCGCGGCAGTAACCGCCTGCAGTTTTTCAATGTCGGTGTTTACCCGTGCAGCGTCGCCCAGCAACACGGCGGCACGCGCGAGGGCGAAGGCTTTGCCATTGCTCGTTTCGCGTTCGCGTACCTCGTTGGTTACGAGTTGCAGCTTGGCTTTGTCGAGCTCGGCAGCCGAAATAAGCGTCTCTTGCATCTTTTTCAGTTCCGCCAACAAAGCGCGCTCGGCTTCCTCCGGTTTCTTTTCACTAGCCAGAATTGCGCCTAGCACAAATAACCCAGGCTGCTCGCGAAGATCGGCTTGAGCGAAAGCCTCCTGCGCAACTTGCGGCTGATAAACTAACGATTGATAGAGCCGCGACGATTCGCCACTCGAAAGTATAGCCTCCGCTACATCAAAAGCCGCGGCGTCTGCAGATGCGACGGGAGGCGCCAGATAAGTGAGCGCGACTGCGGGCAACGGCACGTTTGCCGCATATTCGTTGACACGTTTTTCCGCCGTTCGTTCCGGCTCCTTCGTCGTGACCCGTGGGAGCGGCTTGTTGGGTTTCGCGACGCGCGTGAAATATTTATCGATCCACGTATCAATCTGTTTTGGTTCAAAGTCGCCGACAACAACGAGTGTCGCGTTATCTGGCCGATAAAAGGTGGAGTGAAACGCCTTCACATCATCAAGAGTAGCGGCATCGAGTTCTTCAATGCTCCCGATGCCCGGTCGCCGGTAAGGATGCGCGGTAAAAGATTGCTTCTCGATAGCGTAAAAGAAACGACCGTAGGGCGGCGCCAAAACTCGCGAGCGAAACTCCTCTTTTACGACATCGCGCTCTGACTTGAAATTCTTCTCGTCAACATTAAGCGAACCCATGCGGTCGGCTTCAGCCCAGAGAAGCGTCTCCAAATAATTTGAAGGCACCACTTCGTAGTAGTTCGTGAAATCATCCCAGGTGGAAGCGTTGTTGATACCTCCGACGTCTTCCGTGAGACGATCCATCATCTCGTCCTTCATGTTCTTGGTGCCCTTGAAGAGCATGTGTTCGAACAGGTGCGCAAAACCGCTGCGGCCTTCCGGATCGTCTTTCGAGCCGACTTTGTACCAAACCTGAATCGCCACGGTCGGACTCGCGTGATCTTCAACAGTCAGCACGCGCAGGCCGTTTGCCAATGTGCGATCGCGATAGGTGAGTCGCGGGACCGTTTGCGCTGGCGATACCAGGCCGAAACCGGTGGAGCTAAGAAGCAGAGTTATTACTGCCGGAAGAAATTTCAAATTACGAAACATGTTTTTGGTACTCCAGAGTCGATTGGAAGAGTCGCGGATTCGATGTCTGATGTCAGGCTGCTGTTGCTCGGGGAGGGTGTTGGCAATGGGGATCAATCCAGGTCGAGCGGGTTGACATAGGGTTTGTCTTTGTCTTTTTCGGCGCGCTTCATGGCCTCCTGAAACTTCTCTTCCAGAATGCGGTCGCGATCCTTCATTGAGCTCAACTCTTGAGCAAAGATCTGTTCCCGCTGTTGCTTCTGTTTATCGAGGCCTTTCACCATCTCATCGAAGGAAGCGAGCGGCTTCGTCTTCTCCTGATGCGAAATCAACGCACCCGTTTGCGCATCGATCGATAGAGCGGCTTCACAGCACGGGCAAATGATTGTGAAGCGTGACGTGTCAACCATGGCTCTCCTCACTAAGAGAAAATTAATTCTCTTCAAGTATAACACCACCGCCGGTCTGCGCGTGGCACTGGAGCGTAGGAGAGACAAAGAAGATCACTCTCCAAATGGAAACGTTTTTTCCCCTTTCCCTTCCCTAACATGCAAGAGGCGGCACTACGCGGCGCCGCCTCTCTAGTCTTTCAATATCGAAACTACTTAAGGAGTGACTGCATCTTTGATTGCGCCGCCAACTTTTTTGGCTCCGCTGACAGTCTTCTTACCAACCGTCTTCGCGCCTGAGGCGGTCTTTTCTCCCACCTTCTTCGCGCCATCAACAGTCTTGTCGCCGACGTCTTCCAGCTTATCGCCAGCTTCACCGACGGCGTCTTCGCCCTTGTCAGCGATCCAGCCGGCTGCGTCCGCAAGCTTGTCGCCTGTGACTTCGAGCGCGTCGCCGACGTCGTTAACTTCCTTCTCTTCTCCAGCAGGAGAGTAGACTCTGACGGTGCGCTTGCCATCGCGCGTTGTGGTAACGACGGCGCGAGCGACTCTGGGATTGTTGCGAAATACCCGAGTCTCAGTCTTGACGCCGTTCGCGTCGGTCACCGTTTTGATTTCTGAACCGTCGGGCGCGGTACGCGTCGTGGTGGTTCCCGCGACATTCGCGTTAGCCATCTCATCAGTCCGGGCGCATCCGGCAATTGCCAGCGCTGCCACAGCCAACAACGCCATTAAGAAAACTTTCTTGCTCACACTCAATACCCTCCTTCAATAATTAACCGCCAAAGTTTCGCTACTGAAATTGGCAACCAACGTGCCACCGGGTGATGTTCGATAGCCCTTAAACTAAGCTGAGGGATTCCCACACTGCGTGGATGGTTCGCGGTAAAATGGTACGTCTCGACATAAGCGCGGTCACTATTAGTACAGAGTTGACGACATGACGAGCAGCAAGGCCGCAGGCGCAAAAGAACGTTTCTATTGACTTTGCTTAGAAATTCCATTAGAAGCTCGTTACTCAATATTGATTTCGGTTTGCACTAAACACCGAGTCTGTTCTTTCATTTTCCTGATCTTCGGCACGATTCATCGCAAACTCGCACTTTGAACCAACACTCAAACCAATCCCCTGGAGCGTCAACTATGCGCAGGCTTTTCTTCGTCGCTATTGCTGCATTCTTTCTCGTCGCCGCCTTAATTCCCTCAAACCCAAGTGCAGCTGCCGTTACTGACGGCGAGCGTCTGGCAATGTTTAGTAAACCGTCGGTAGTGCGAATCATCGATGGCGTCGCCGGATCTTTCTATTACGCACCGCCCAACTGGAAGGCGGGCAAAACCTACAATGTCTCTTATGTCGGTCTCGGTTCGGGTTTCTTTATAAATTCCAGTGGTTACATCGTGACTAATGCCCATGTGGTCAGCACCTATCACGATATCAATCAGAAGGGACAAGATGTTGGGCAAGAGATTCTGTTCTACCAGCTCCTGCAGCAGGTGGCGCACGACTACAACATGGATCCAAAGAACTTGACTCGCGAGAACGTCACGTTCGTACGCAACTACGCCCGACTCACCGGGATGAAGATATATCACCACGTCATCATTCCCGACGGCAGCACTTATGAGTTTGAAGAGAAGCAATATGGCGCGCCGACTGGCCAGGGAAAAGATGTAGCGATTGTGAAGATTGAAGTGAAAAATGCTCCCGTGTTGATTGTCGGCGACTCGGAGAAGATGAACCTCCAGGATCACGTGATCGTAATCGGCTATCCCGGTGCTGCTGACACTTTCAACAGCGGCATCCTCGATTCCAAATCTGTCCTTGAAGCTTCCATCACTGACGGAAAAGTCTCTGCGCGGAAGAAATCTGCCAGCGGCGCCCCAATTCTGCAGATCAGTGCTCCGGCAACCCACGGAAATTCAGGCGGACCGGTAATGACGGACAAGATGGAAGTGATCGGGCTACTGACCTTCGGCGGCGATCGGGTCAATGGGCAGGAGATTTCCGGATTCGATTTTGTCGTGCCCTCGAGCACGGTGATGGAATTCATCAAAGCCGCGGGCGTCGCGAACGAGATGGGTCATGCAGACAAGGCTTACCGCGAAGGTCTTGAGCTTTACTGGAGCGATCGCTATTCGAGTGCGATACCCAAGTTTGAAGAAGTGAAACGTCTCTTCCCGGAACACTCCGAAGTAAATCGGCTGATCCAGGTAAGCCAGCAGGCAATCGCGGAAGGTAAAGATAAATCATCTTTTTCAACCTGGACGATCGTTGCCATTGTTCTAGTCGTCCTCTTTTTGGTCTTAGCCATCATCGTGATCGCAGTTGTGGCGCTGCTTATCATGCGCAAGCGTAAGAAAGGAAAGCCGGCTGGTGGCCTGGGAACGGAAGCAGCAGGTCCCGGTCGCTCCAGTTCGCCAAGTGGACCCGCGCCTGCGGCTGGAAGTTCCTGGACTCCGCCAACTCGGCCAGCAGAAGCGCCGGCAGCGAGTTCTAATCCGAGCGCTAACCCGAATGCATTTCCTGGCGCAGCGCCTCAAGCTCCACCAGAAATCGACAGGTCGGCGACAATTGATCTTTCCCAAACCGTGGCAATTCTTCCTCATAGCGATACAGCGCCGATTAATTACGGAAGCATCACGTTTATTTCTGGCGCACTAAATGGCCAGAAGTTTGACGTGACTACCGAAGGCGCATGCATCGGTCGCGATAGCTCGAGTGCGCAAATAGTCATTGCGGATCCGCGAATTTCGAAACGTCATGTCTGGGTAGGGGTTCGTGGCGGGCGCGTAGTGGTCGAAGACCAGTCGTCACGCAATGGAACGTTCCTCAACGATCCTAAATCGGAGCGCATTACTGAGAATGCACTCAGCGAAGGTGACACAGTGATTCTCGGTGAATCAGACGTTGCTCGATTTGAGTACCGGAAATAATTTCACCATCTGCTTGATTGCAAGGCGTCCACGTGGGCGCCCCCTGTGTAGACACCTGCTCCGCAAAAAGTCAGGGCCGCCTCAGATGCAGACGGCGCTGACTCAGCCTCCTAGCGGTCGCGGTGCGGTTGCATAAAATTCTGAAAGACATAATTGGCGACATTGCGCCCGACTGATTGACCGGCGGTCTGGTCAAACGTGAAATGAATTCCGCCATAGACGCGGCTTCGCTCTTCTTCGTTCGCCATCGCCCCAAAGCCGGGATACGAGCGCGTCGCTCCCCCCACACCTTCCCAAGTATGTTGAAAGACGATGTCGTCGCGCCCGAAGAACAGCGCGAGCGTGGTTGCTTGTGAAGTGCCTATTGCGGCGTGGTTTCCTGCATAAGTCGGGTACGGGGGATTGCCAATGAGAGATGACCAATTTACATCCTGCGTTGTGTTGGCGTTGTCGTCCTCATCAGCGCGTCTAATCGCGGTCACGGGTCGCCATAAGCCGTGTTGAAATTTACTGGTGAAGGTAGTTAGGAGCGAGTCGTGAAACGCGATATTCATGAGTGCGAACAGTCGCGCATTTTCAACGGTCGTTGTTCCGCGTGCTAAAGCGACGGTACGAGCAACATTATTCCAGACAAAGAAAACCGTCGTGGGAGTGTTGACGTTTGCCCAAAGCCTCGCGACTTGTGTCTGTTCCGCGGTCCGCGTTGCGCTGGTTGCTGAGCCCAGTTCTTTGACCTCATTGAAATCGCCGGCATATTGAGCACTCGTCAAAGATGGTGGCGGATTCGGTGCAAATTGATTATTTGAGGTAATGGCAAAAGGGACGACGACTGGATAATGCGTGAAGCCTGCGGGAGCGAAGGCAGGTGGAGTCGGCTGCCAGTTTCCGGGCGTCAGCGACAATACAAAAGACGGCGGGGCCAGGTTCCAACCATCGTTGGCTCGAGCCGCCAACAGCTGCGCGGCGACAAGTTCTCCGACTCGGACGCCTTGACGCATCCGATTTGCCGCAATCCCATTTAGCGAATTGGCTAACTCCATATCGAAGACTGCTTCACGGGTCGGATACAACGCTGTTAAGACGTCGTGGGCAGCTTGGGCGGCGGCGGCTTCGAGAGAAGCGTTTTTTGTTCCCGGGACATCCGTCAAATAAGGCGTGTAGCTGCCGTCAATTGAATTTACGGCGTCGAACATCGCAGCGTGCATCATCGCAAAACTTCTCACCGGAAAGATGGTCGGCGGCTGCTGTCCTGGAGTGCGGATGGTTTCCTGCAAAACGCGGTGCCATTGCAAAATAACATCTTCGCCGGACGAAGTTGATTTCGGCTGCTTTATCTTCTGCGCCTGAATGATTGTCAGGGCTAAAAGTACTACCGTGCTTGTTAACACACACTTAAGAAGTAATTTGTACTTCATTTGATTCATCTCCTTGTCTTTATTGCGAGAAAGATTTCTCTGGTTTTTAAGAGGACTTTTCCTCTCTATTTATTAGCGCGACAGTTTTTGGAAATGCAGGTCATTTAAGAGAAGAAATTTCCTTCGCCGCTTAAAAGCGGTATATTTTCGTGATCAGAAACGAGGCGGTTCCCGAACAAACGAGGCTCGGTAATG
Source organism: Pyrinomonadaceae bacterium (assembly GCA_051002415.1). Taxonomy (GTDB): domain Bacteria; phylum Acidobacteriota; class Blastocatellia; order Pyrinomonadales; family Pyrinomonadaceae; genus PSRF01. The sequence goes on along the minus strand of JBPCMI010000031.1, from coordinate 1,189 downwards.
ACAAATAAGGGACGTCCAGCAAGTGAGATAACGGAGGAGTTACGAGATTGGAGCGATAATCGACCCGACCATTCGGGTGACGCTTTGCTGAAACTTGTATATGCGGAATTGCGTCGGCAGGCGCATCGCTACTTGCTAAAAGAGCGGGTCGGACACACTCTTCAGACCACCGCTCTGGTTCACGAGGCTTATCTCAAATTAGTCGAACAGAAATCGGTCGCGTGGGAAAGTCGTTCTCACTTTTTCGCGATCGCCGCAACGATGATGCGGCGAATTTTGATTGATTACGCCAAAACCAAACATCGCGTCAGACGCGGCGGTGTTCAAAGCGATTTGCCGCTTGAAGATGCTTTGACGATCAGAGCTAGCGAAACCGACTTCGACTTGCTCGTGCTCGACGAAGCCTTAAACCGGCTCTCCGCAAAGGAAGCGCAACTGGCCAAGGTCGTCGAACTCAGATTCTTCAGCGGATTAGACGTGGGTGAAACGGCGGAGGTTTTGGGCATCTCCGAATCAACTGTCAAACGCGACTGGCAGATGGCAAAGGCCTGGCTCCATCGTGAATTGCAGCGATAACTCTCAATCAGTTGACCAGTCAAGAGTCGCAAGCGTTGTTGAGACTTTTGGGACCTTGGACTTTCGACGTCGGACTAAGGAATGGCTGCCGAGAACTGGCAAAAAGTCAGGGAAGTTTTTGATTCGGCTTTGGGCCGCCCGCCCGAAGAACGTCAGAACTATGTCTTCGAAGCCTGCGGCGGCGATAAAAATCTGCTCGCTGAAGTCCAATCGCTCTTGTCATCGCACGGCAGCGCCGAAAGCTTTATGGAAACGCCCGCCATTGCAAAAGTTGCAAATGTGATTGAACCGGAAACACGAAAACTAAAAGCGGGAGAACGTTTCGGGCATTACGAAATAATCAGTCAAATCGGTGCGGGCGGAATGGGCGAGGTTTACCTCGGCAAAGACAAGACGCTTGACCGCAACGTAGCGATAAAAATTCTTAATGAAGAATTCAGTCAGGACGAATCGAATCTCCAAAGATTTGTCTCTGAAGCGAAAGCCGCGTCGGCTTTGAATCATCCGAACATTTTGACAATTTACGAATTCGCTGAAGCGGAAGACGCGCGTTTTATCGTCAGCGAATACATCGAAGGCAAAACCCTGCGTGAGATCATCCGCGAATCACGAC
>JBPCMI010000030.1:0-11119 GCA_051002415.1 Pyrinomonadaceae bacterium | reverse complement strand
AGAGAATAGCATGCGGAAAATAATTACGAGCCAGATGAGGGCCAGCACAGCTAAAGCGCCGATGAGTTGTGAGCGTGAAAAGCGCAAAACAGAATTGGACCTTATCCGAATCACTCAAGTGGCGGATCCGGTGGAGTGCGTACCACCACGCGGTAGCGGGTGGGCCGACACGGCACACTTTTGTGCCCGGCAGGTCTCTGAATGCTGACGAATAAGTCTTCGACTTCCGGTGCGCGGGAAGTCTCCGACTTGCCGGAGCCGGTTCAATTCTTAACTCAGATCACGACCTGAGGATTTCGGTTTGGTCAAAGACCTGAGGGTTAAAGCGCCCACCGGAAGTCAGAGATTTTCCCACTTTCTGGAACCAACAGCTGGCAGCCTACCAAAAGTCGGAGACTACTTAGACGTCAGGGTAGAAGAAACAGAGAACCCACGTTGACAAAGAAACCTGGAAGTAAGGGCGAGGTCAGATTATCGCTTTCATGTAGCACAACACTTTCTTCCAGTACCTGGTCCTGCAGCAGGAAAATCATCACCGAACGGTTTTCGCGATCGACAATCCAATACTCTTCGACGCCGAAGCGCGCGTAGAGTCCTCGTTTGGCCCCGAGATCGCGGTTCCGGTTTTGGTTTCCGGGTGACAACACTTCAATAACCAGATTCGGAGCTGCGACGAATCTATCGTTTGCCACAATCGTCTTCCAGATTTCATTCCGGACGAACACAAGATCCGGAATTACAGAATCGTAATCGCTAAACACGGCGCCGGCGCCGGGAACAATGATGCCGATGGGATTTGTTTCCAAATAGTTTCCCAAAGCTAGTTGCAATCTCTGCAACACCAGCTGGTGAGGTAGACCGGGAGCGGGGGACACGAAGAGTTCTCCTGCGATTAGCTCATAGCGATTGTCGTCGTCTGGAAGAGTTTCGAGGTAAGCCACTGTGAGGAGCGGCTCTTCGTGCGAGACTCTACCAGTGTGTTCAGTATTCATGAAGGCCTAAATCTAGCACGGCATCAGGTGGTAAGAAACCAAATGGCAGGAGGGCAGCGCGAGAACTCAATAACAGCGCTCTTGCATTTCAATACATCTTCGTGAGCTCAATACCCGAGTAGTAAGACTTGAGAATTTGGGAGTAAGTGAGGCCTTGTTTTGCCAGTCCATAAGCTCCCACCTGACAGAGACCGACGCCGTGGCCCCAGCCCCGCCCGGTGAAGAGGAAGCCAGTTACATTTCCTTCGGAATCGAGTTTCCGATCGATTACGAACAATTGTTCCCGTAACCCGAGGACTGAGCGGATGCGCCCCCCGCGCACGTGACCAGTACCGGCAGTGCCGATCAGCTCAAGGTCAATGGCCCGTCGCGAAGTGCCGCGCACGGCAACGCGCACGTCGGTAATTGCACCAATGCCGCGAGCGTAACGTGCCAGGCGGGCTTGAATCTGTCCGAGGGATAGTTCTTTGGTCCAGTTCGTAAACGGTGACATTCTTTCCGCCGAAGCGCCATTTGGTGCCGGTTGCACTTCGAGGTAGTCGAGCTCCCCAGCGCTGTTCACATGAAAAGTCACCGCCTCTCCTCCCACCAATGCCACCGAACCCACCTGATAGACTTCACCACCTAATTGCCGAAACAGATAAGCGTCCGCACGAACCTGGATCGGCAAGTCTTTGCCTTTATTTGAACGCAGAATAAACGTACCGTTGTTTGCCGCTTTGGCGCTGCCCTTCTGCAACTGCATCAGCGAGCGTCCTTGAAGCAGCCGAGAGATGGTGCGAAGCACGTGGGCCCGCGACATTGGGTCTCGCGGTCGCAGTGTGGCGTCAGGTAAAACCGAGAGGTAACCGTCGCGCACCAACATCGCGACGTCCGCCCGATTGCTCTCAGGAATTTCCGCAGCATCGCGCAGCGGCAGGTAGTATTCGACGTCCAAATTGTTAAGCAGCGTGTCAGCGCGACTCGGGCCGAATACGGAAGCGCTTAATGCAGTTGCAAACGGTCCGGGACGATTCAGTCTTCTCCAACTGCCGGCGACGTCTGTCGCGCAAGTCGAGCACTCGAAGCAATCCAGTTTCGCACTTCGCTTAGGGTAGCCGGCGCGGCAAGCCAGCTATCCGACAACTTCGATGGCAGCGCTCCGAAACTCTGAATCGCCAGCAGGGCCAGATCGCGAGCCGAACCGATGTGCTCTTCGCGTAACTCTGCAGGTTCGCGGGAGGACTTGATTGTGAACGAGGTGAAGGCTGCGCGGCCTTCAAGCCCGCATTCGCGTCCGCGCAGGTAGGGGACGGCGTCGTTGAAAATGTTTTCAGCGGCTTCGGTGCGGCCTCCGCAAGTTGAAGTGTATAAGGCGTTGATGGGCTCGCCGTTGTAAGTGGCAATCAGCCCGCGGGTTTCATCGACAGCGCGAGTCGACAAGGGATGCTCAGAAGACAGGCCGCGGTAAACCTGCGACCGCGTTGTAGGGAGCAGATCAAAACCCTGAGCGCGGAACTGCCCACGGTTGCGCAGCGCATAAGTTCGCGCAGCGATGGCCTGGGCCTTTTGCGCTTCGAGAGCCGGATAACCGCCGGGGGACAATTCATTGGCAACCACGCCGCGCACATAATCTTCGAGGCCAATCACGTTTACGACGGTAAGAGTGCCGCGCGGATTCGCGAAGACTTCGATGCGGCCGCGATAGGGGCGATCGTTGTAACGGACCGGACTTTTAGTTTCATCCTCTGATGCCAAAACGACTGGCGCGCTGGAACTAAAACTTCGAACCGCGCCCGAAGCAAAAGCTACTACCTCACGAGAAGGGGCGCTCGTTCGGGCTGTCAGCCGAACATCCGACGCCGGCGTTCGTGCAGACGCGAGCTGGCTGGTTGCCGGCTGGTTTGGATTCTTGCCCGGCGCGGTCACAGCCGATTGAAAGACATTCGCGTCGAAGCCGGCATCGTTTAAGCGTTCGCTCAGCTGGTCGGCCTCAGCGCGTGATCGTCGCGTTCCCACCAACAATCCCCACACTTTAGTCTCGGCGTCGAAGGTTATTTGTGATTCTTCACCGGTAACTTCCTTAACCTCGCGCGCTTTTTGCTCCGCTTCCTCGCGACTGGCGGCGCCTGCGACTTGCAGTCGAAAAGAGTTCTCACTTGTAATTGGAGGTAAGGGTGACAAGAGCCGCGGCTCGAGGCGAACCCGCGCAACATCAAGTGCGAGGAGACCGTCACCCGTCGCCTGGAGCAAACGACCGCTCGTCGAGACGGTGGCCGAACGCATATCGATACCGAGCGCGATTCGAATCTGTGGTTCAGGACCGGGAGCCAGGACGGCGCTTTCAATTACCGAAGCAGGGGACTCACTTGACGGAGCGCGCCACTCTGGGTTGCTTTGAGTTGGTGATGTTTGGGTGCGACGCGGACGAGTGTCTTCGCGAGCTCGTTCCTGGGAGAGAGTGACAGGCGTAAGCGAGAACGACTGCGCCAGCAGAACGATCGAAGTTATAGCTTTGCTGGCGAGGTGCCGCATCGGCGCATGTTACTACAAGCTGTATTGTTTACCGCTGAGTTTTGTAGGACGTGTTCACCGCCAAGTCGCCAAGACGCGCCAGGCACGCCAAGAATTAATCTGCCTTGGCGGTAAATCCGGGAATAACGACCCAACCGGCACATTAGCTGTAGATGTCCAGTTCTGCTCCGGGCAACACCTCGAGCGGCGCTTGTCCGCGACGAAAGATGCGCGCGCCTGAAGAGCCTTTAAGCACTGCTAGACCGCGATCCACTCGAATCATTGCTCCTTCACGCAGCCCGATTACCGGCGTCTCATTTTCTTCAAGGTACTGCAGCAGTCGTTCTTCGCGAGTCTCACCCATATGACGCGAACTCGGATCCGGATCCAGGTAGTGTGGGTTGATTTGAAAGTTCACCAGACCGAGTGCAGTAAAAGACGGTGGCTCGACAATTGGCATATCGTTCGTTGTCTGGATTGTCGGAGCCGCAACATTAGAACCGGCACTCGATCCAATGTAAGGCATACCGGCAATGACCCTTTCCTTTACCGGTTGCAGTAAGTCGAAATCGTAAAGGGCCTTTAGCAGACGAAACGTATTACCGCCTCCAATGAATACCGCTTCGGCGTGGCTGACTGATTCTCGTTTTTCGTTAGCTTCATGTAGCGAGTCCAGTTCAAAGCCCATCGCCGCAAAGCCCGCTCGCGCCTGCGTTGCGTACGCATCGCGATTGGCGAGGGCGAATGGAACGAAGAGAACGCGCTTCACCGCTCCGAGAAAATCGACAATTTCACTCGCAGCGTGATCTAGATAACCACTGCCATAAAGCGTTGAATTACTAATCAAGAGCAATCGCTTAAGCTCATTTTTATCTTCCATTGGTTTTCCTACCCAACATTGCGACCCCTGATTCTCGACGCTACGCGTCGATCCCCCAACTGCTAAGGTGATAATGCCGTTTGATATCAACTTGCGAAGCGCTCCTCGACGGTAAGCGCAAAGACTATCGTTGCTACGATTCCGATCGCTGCTGCCGTTACGAAAGGTACTTCAGGCGCCAGTTTCCAAAGCAGTCCGCCAATCGCCGCCGCCGGAGTAATCGAAAGACTACGTACCAGATAATAAAGTCCCACGGTTCTGGCCCGCAGGTCCTGGTGCGCGAAGTCGACAATCATTGCCTTGCGAGCCGGTTCGCCAATCTCCCGCAAGCCTCCGATAACAAACGCGAGCGCCAGAAGCGTGAAATTCCAGGCCAACACAATTGCGAGTGGAAAGAGGGCGAAACAAACGAAAGTGATAATCACGAAAGGCTTGCGCCCGACGCGATCAGCGATTTTTCCAGCGGGAATATAGACGATGATAGAAGTAATCATTTGAATCGCGATCAGCGTTCCGAACCGTCCCGCGCTGAAGCCGTGTACATTTGTGACGTAAAGAATCGTCAGCACACCCGTCATGCCCTCGCACATGCGAACGATGACATCCGAGATCAGCAGTCGCTTTAGCGCATTGTCAAAGCTGCGCCAGACGCCGCGAATCTTTATGGTATCGGGCGGGCGAACTTCAACGTTGATCCGGCTGAGTAAGAGCACGGTCACGATTGCAAGCGCGAGTGTGATCACGAGGCCAGTGCGAATTCCTTCCAGCAGACCAAGTCTCGCAATCAACAGGCCGCCGATTAAGGGCGCAAAAACGATTGGGACACGCTTAAGTATCGATTGGACAGTAAAGCCCATCGCGCGGCGATCCGGAGGAAGGGAATCGCCGATGATCGCGAAGATGGCCGGCGAAGCCATACTTTGCCAGGCCATGGCAAAGGCAAGTCCGAGAAAGACTAGAGGCCAACCGTTGCTGGAGAGGTAGATGAGATAACCGGTCGCCGCAAGCACGACAAAACTGAGAAAGGCGCGCCGCCGTCCGATGCGATCAGCAAGCCAGCCGCCGGGATACTGATAGACTGCGTCAAAGAAATTTTCGGCAGTGCCAAACAAGCCGATGATGGGAGTAGTCGCGCCGAGCGCTTCAAGATATTTTGGCAAAAACTTCTTCCAAAGTTCTTCTCCCAAACCCAGTAGGAAAACGGCTCCTGAAGCGAGTGAGACGTTTCGTTCCAGGCTGAGGAAGTTGGCGATCCCCGAGCCCTTTTGACCTGGCTGATTTTCTGATTGGCGAGACGTCACGTCAGTCTGAGTCTGAGGTTGAAGATCGATAACCGTGTTTCCGCAGAATCTCTTGTCCCTGGTGGCTTAAGACAAATTCCATAAAACGTCGCGCGTCATCCTGCCGCTTGGAAGCGTGCACCACTCCTATCGCTTGATCGATTGGTTGATGAAGTTTTTCATCGACTTCGAGATACGTTCCCTCACCGGCTTTCACAAGAGAGCGCGGCAGGAACCCAACTTCGGCATTTCCTGACGAGACGAATTGTTTCACCTGGGAAACGTTCATTCCATAAACCACTTTGGGCTCGACCTTTTGCCAGAGGTTCAGCGCGCGTAGCGCTTCGATCGCTGCCTGGCCGTACGGCGCAATATCGGGTTTAGCAATTGCAATCCTGTCGATCGCTGTCTGCTCCAAATCTTCGACTCGTTCTAACTTGATCTTGCCGCCGGCGGGCACCCATATCACCAGACTGCCGCGCGCATACGAGTTTGCAGTTCCAGGTGTGATCAGGCCTTTTTGGGCCAAAGCGGACACATGTGAGACATCGGCGGCGGCGAAAACATCGAACGGCGCACCATTCTCAATTTGTTTTGCGAGGTCTGCAGTCCCTCCAAAACTAAGCACTACTTTAATGCCGCTCTGTCGCGTGAATTCCTGAGCGAGCTCGGGAAACGAGTCAGAAAGGTTGGCCGCTGCTGCGACTATGATTTCGCGTTCGTTGGATAGCTGATGGCGCTGACGACAGGCGGGCCCGATTGCGATGAGAGCCAGGGCTACGTAGACAGCGAGTCGTGTACGTAAGCTTCCCTCGTAAAGAATGAACTTCATTGATTGCGTCAACATCTGGCGAGATAAAAAAGAAGGTGAAGCTTACAAGGTGAAGTTGGTTGAAAACAATCGCTGGAAGCTGTAGGGGTGTCCCTCCGTGGGCACCCCAATGGTCTCAGGTCTCAAGTCTCAAGTCTTAACCTGCCACCGCCAAGACGCCCGAGAGACAAAGGCGCAAAGAAAGACTTTGACAGTTAGATCAGCGTTTACCCGTTGAAGCGCTTCAATGACATTGAAAAGGTGGGTTCACATGCCAAAGGATTCTTTGCGACTTCGTGCCTTGGCGTCTCGGCGGTGAAATGTGGGACTAAGGCTTTCGATTGAGACCTGAGACCTAAGACCCGAGACTTGAGACTGCCTAGTTGGCGAGATTGTGTATCGCGTGAATCAGCCAGAAGGAGAGTGCGGCAATTATAGCTGCTGCTGGAATTGTGAGTATCCAGGCCCAGAGAATTCGTCCTGCCACTCCCCATTTCACAGCGGACAAGCGTCGCGTTGCGCCGACGCCCACGATCGCACCGGTAATTGTGTGCGTGGTGGAAACCGGAGTGCCCGTCAGAGTTACATAGGCGAGAGTGAGTGCGGCTCCGGTTTCGGCGCAAAAGCCACCCACTGGTTTTAGCTTGGTGATCTTTGAGCCCATCGTATGAACGATGCGCCAACCGCCGGAAAGAGTACCTAGCGCGATTGCCGCATGTGCGCCAAGCACTACCCAGAGGGGAATCGGTGGCAGTTTGCCGCCTGGTCCGTAGGCGAGGCCCGCAACACCTCCCGCAGTCAACACCGCGGTAATGATTCCCATCGTCTTTTGCGCATCGTTGCCGCCGTGTCCAAGAGAAAATGCCGCCGCTGAGAAAAGTTGTCCCTTGCGAAAGATTTTATCCACGCGCGTGGGTGTAAAGCGGCGAAAGATCCAGTGGACTGCAACCATTAGAGAGAAGCCGAGCACCATCCCAACAAGAGGCGACAAGACGATAAACGTCAACGTGCGAAACCAAACTTCGGTGTTAAGCAAGCCGCTGATGCCGCCGAACGCGGCAATGCCGGCGCCCGCATAACCGCCAAGGAGAGCGTGCGAACTTGATGTTGGCAGACCGAGATACCAGGTGATTAGGTTCCAAATGATGGCGCCGAGGAGGGCGCAGAGCAGGACGTAAAGCCGCAGTTCGGGAGTAATCAGATCCATGCGGACGCCGTCGCCGATGGCTTTAGCGACGCGAGTTCCGAAAACGGCAAAGGCAATGAAGTTGAAGAAGGCTGCCCAGATTACCGCCATGCCCGGCGATAACACGCGCGTGGACACGACCGTGGCGATCGAGTTCGCTGCGTCGTGAAAGCCGTTGATGTAGTCGAAGACGAGTGCGAGCGCAACAAGGAGGACGACAAAGGCGAAGGTAACGGACATGCGTATGTGGTTACGAGTGTTGAGTGTTCGATCTCTGAGGGCTTCGTTATGATTGCCGATTGTCGATTGCCGATTGCTTACTGGTGATTATCTCAAATGATGAATGCGCAGTCAGGAATCATGAACTTTGGTTTCGCAGACGAGCACCTAACTTGGCAATTGGCATTCGGCAATTGGCAATCGTCTTAGGTATGCTTAATGAGCACGCTCTCAATAATGTTTGCGACGTTCTCACACCGGTCGATAGCCGCTTCCAGTTTTTCATACACCTCTTTCCATTTCAGGACCGTAAGTGGATCCTTTTCATCATGGAAGAGCTCGGCAATCGCCGCATGGAACGTGTCGTCACCTTCATTTTCAAGTCGATGAATCTCAACCAGGCGTTGCGTGATGTTCTTTGGCTTCTGCAGTGTCTTCACGATCTCCTGCAGCTGTGTCGCCATACGCACAATCACATCAGCCAGATCATGCGCGTAGTCCTTAATCTCCCGCACATCGAAAATAATAATTGCTCTCGCAGCGTCGTCGATCAGGTCAACGATGTCGTCGAGCGCGGTCGACATCATATAAATGTCTTCGCGATCGAAAGGAGTAATAAAGGATTTGTTTAGACGGGTTGAGACGCTGTGGGTCAACTCGTCACAGGCGTGCTCAAGACCCTTGATACGCTGAGCATATTCGCCGAAGTCGCGATCCTTGTCTGCCAGCATCTCCTTCAATTCCCGCGCCGCGTCGGAAATGTAGACAGTCATCTGGATGAAGAGCGAAAAGTATTGCTCCTCTCGCGGTAACAGATTCAGCAGACCCATGCGGTTGCGCCCTTTGCTTTGTATTGATGCTTCGGAAGAATCGGCAATATAGACGAGCAATCACGGATTGTCCATCTGAACTTTATCTGAACAGAGATTCCGGAGATTGTTTATTACTCAAATATGGAGGAGGGCATTATCTACACCGTGGAAGAAGGCAAGCTCAAAAGTACTCATTACTTTTCCACCAAAAAGAGTTCGCACCTTAAATGTCCTCGGAACTAACCAAAAACCTCACAGAATCCGTGATGGTAGAGCTATCCCCGGAAAGCTAGAGCCGCCGCCGACATGCTGTGGAATTCGCGCCGGACGCTGTTGATGTTGACGAATGGCAGAGAGCGGGCATGAGTGCGATTAGTCAGCAGAATGAAGACGCGTTGATGATGAGGATCGATCCAACAACTTGTCCCAGTAAATCCGGAGTGACCGAAACTGTCCGGCGGTAAAGATAATCCTGCCGCCGATTCGGGCGACTGCGCCAGTTGCCAGGAAATCGAGCGCGCTTCTTCCAATCCTTTTGTCATGTTCCGCGTGAAGAGTTCAGTGCAAGTGTCCGCGTTAAGCAGTTCGCTTTGGTGAGCCAGAAACTGTGTCGCAAGGCGCAGCGTTTCCTTTGCCGTTGAGAAGAGCCCGGCGTGTCCGGCCACGCCGCCGAGAAAATAAGAATTTCCGTCGTGCACCTCGCCCCAGATCACTTGTTCGCGCCAGGAGGAATAGTGCTCCCCTCCTGAAACGAGTGCGGTCTGGCGTTCGTAGGCGTTGCCGGTTTCACATGCGGCGATTCCCGTTTGCAAAGCCATCTCCGGATTGAAAAAAGTGTCCTGAAGTTTCAGCGGCTCAATGATTTCAGTCCGCGCCAGCTCGCCGAGTTGTGTCCCCGTCAATCGCTCCAAAAGAAAACCCAACACGATGAAGCCGAGATCGCTATAAACAACCCGCGTTCCCGTTTTGTATTCGAGGGCCTCGTTGGCAATCACGCCGAGAGCACGTTCGCGGTTATTTTCGGCAAGGACGTAAAGCGGCCGCCAGGCGGGCAAACCAGAAGTGTGCGTTAAAAGTTCGCGCACTGTGATCAGTTGCCGGTCAGTGCGCTCAAACTCCGGCAGGTAGTGAGCGACGGAGCTGTCAAGTGTTAGATCACCTTTCTCGACAAGCTGAGCGCAGAGCATTCCTGTGACCAGAGGTTTGGTAAGTGAAGCAAGGTCATAGATGGTATTGAGCGATGCAGTAATGCGATACGGATCGATCACCGCATGACCAAGCGCATCGGCAAACACCGATTTTTTTTCTTCTGAGATTAGGTAAACCGCGGAAGGGAAATCGCCGGCCGCAATGCGCTTGGCAAGCATGGCGGAGATCTGAGTGTCCCTGGTTGTTAAACTGGCTTGCATGCCGGAGAGTCTAGCAAAAGCCAGTTGCTATGGGGATTGCTTTGCAGCCATGAAGCGTGTTGCGTCTACAACATAGGCAGTCTGATTAGCGGTCAGGATAAACAATCGTTTTCCATCCTCACTAAACCGCAGCAACGAGATGCGACTCGGGAAGGTGAATTGTTCCTGCTTATCAAGTGAATCGAGATCGTAGAGAGTCATTAAGCCGTCGCCGTTCTCTGCCGCCAGCAAATTACTGCCGGGCGACACGTCGGCACGGCCGAAAAAGAGGCGTCTCCATAACCCTCGGAGACGCCCGCCCAAATGGTGGGACTGAAAACCCATCGCTCGAAATTGGGAGGACGGCAACGACCTCTCCCCAGAGCGTCACCCCCCTGCCTGACGGAAATGACGGAGCACTACTCATCCTCAAGGCTGTGCCTAGCTTCAAGGACTAAAGTCCGTCGTTCCAAGATCGCCAAAGACTTAATGAGGGATAAATTCCAGGCAGGTACTGGCGGGTACCTTCGGAGAGTCGAGCAGACTGGGCTATAGAACCACCAGAGATTGGGGCAACATCCTCCGAGGAGATAGCCCGTTCTTATCTGAAGTCTAGAATCCGGTCTGAATGTTGGACAGTCAATAGCTTCTGTCAAGGACCGCTGGGACTAAAAGCCCTGTAAAAAGTATATCGCCCTCATCTGCCTGTGGCATTGAATTGCAAAAGAGAGGCACTGAATTTGCAACAAATGTGTCTAAGTCTTTCGCAATTCTGAATCTTAGTTCTAACAGGTGCTTACCTTAAAGGAGTTTCCCATGCCCAGTTTCAAAAGCTTTGCCTTAGCCGTTTTGGCTGTGATTCTTTTCAGCCTCACAACCGCCAAAGCAGACACCATAACCATTGGCGGCGTTGACAGCGGCAGTTATTCTACGGCCACCGTCACGTGTACGTTTAATCCCCAGACGAACACCCTTACTTTTACGATCTTAAACACATCTGCGATCACACAGCCGGGCTCGACTTCGACGATCACGGGCATCGGCTTTGATCTGCCACC
>JBPCMI010000029.1:0-5670 GCA_051002415.1 Pyrinomonadaceae bacterium | reverse complement strand
CTGCTTCGGTGAACGTGTTGTCCTCTACTTCATAAAGCTTCTGACTGTTTACATAAACCTCGAAGAGGTTTCCGGTGGCGACTACACGGAGCTCGCTCCATTGCGCGCTAGGCACACTCGCTTTCTTCCCGTAAGTACGGCCTTCCCCTTTTAGTGGCAAATCCGTTCGCTTGCCGTTCTCGACTTTGTAAAGGACGACGTTATTCTCCAGCGCGTTAGCACGCACGATGTAATAGTTGTTGGCATCCTTCAGACGCCACACGAGGCCCGCGGCTTGATCTACCTCGCCACTAATCGGCTTAAACTTAACGCTCACGTCCAAATCATGAAACGAGCCTTCGTCCGCTATGGCAAGTGGGAAACGATAGCTAGTTTTATCGGTGGAACTTTGCGCAAGGACGTTGGGTTGTGACGGCGCGCTTGAATCCGCTTTGACTTCCCACGTCCCGGCAGAACCCTTGCCGGTTAATGCTGCATGGAATTTGGCCGGTAGTTTTCCAGCGGTATCGGTATCGAAGTTGGAGACGAGACTCTTGCCGGTCTGCTGTACCGGAGCTGGACTCTCTAAAGGGACCGGGCTGGCAGCTCCTGATGATCCATTCGGCGCGCTGCACGCGACTATCGCCAGAAGCACGGGGATGCAGGTGCTAACAATGACCTGAAGTTTGTTCATTGCTCTCCTCCGTTTCTTAGTTATCGGAGCGATGATTCACGGTTCATCCCTCGCGATTCCTGGTTGTAGAAGCTTGATTTCGCTGATACTTGCATATAGCGCGTCGTAAATGAAAGCCGCTCAGCCCACGGTTCGTCATCATCCTTTGTTATTAAAAGACCAGCCCTAAATGGTTAATTGGCAGTAAACCACTTCTTCTTCGAAATATAAGACTATGCGCGCTACATACGTGTAGAGCTAATAAATGGCATTTTCAAAAGGCCCCTTAACGTCTGCCACTCCTTAATGTCAAAGTCGTCAAGCCCGTAGCGAAGTTTCCGAAAGTCTACATCGGCGGTGTAGGTGCCGCAGAGTCTGTCCCAAAAAGAGAAGATGTTTGAGTAGTTTGAGTCCGTTTCCTTCTGATCACGCGAGTGATGCGCCTTGTGCATGTGAGGCGTGACTATCACCAGCCGTAAGCCCCGATCAAAACGACTGTTCATTTGAATATTGGCATGTTCCATTTGCGCGTTCAGCGCCGACAGGATCACATAGATAATGACGATCCAGAGGGGAATGCCGAAAACAACGATTGCGGTTAGTTGCCATAGCAGTCGCCACACGGTTTCGCCAGGGTGTTGACGGAAGGCGGTTGTGACGTCGACGGCATTCTCCGAATGATGAACTCTATGAAACTGCCAACCGAGCCACGATTTATGCAGCGCGACATGAGCGAAGTAAGCGAAGAGATCCAACGCTACAACCCCCAGGACTGCCTTCGTCCAAAGGGGGATACTGAGGAAGGGGAATAGACCGAGGCCATTACGAACAGTGAACCCCGCGAGGTAAGCCGATGAAAACGATAGTGCCAGATTCGTCAGAACCAGTATCAAGGTGAGTGCAACATTCGGTAGTGAATGCCGCACTCGACTGTTTTGATATCGGTAAAGCGGAGCAATGGATTCCAGCGACCATAAAAGACCACACAACCCAACGAGCACCAGCAATCGCATCTGATCAGTAAACAAAGCTTGCATTAGCGATAACCTCAGCCTTTCCTCAACGGTGCGAAATCTACTCTGAGGCCCACTCGATCTCCAACCGCCTTTTCATAAACAGCAGCCGCTGCCACAACGTCTTGCAATGCCATTCCTGTTGAATCAAAGATTATAACCTCGTCATTAGAAGTACGACCGGGTTTGATTCCCGCTACCACTTCGCCTAGTTCGCCGTACACATTCTCACGCGTAATCAAGCCTTCATCTAACGCGTGGTGAAGTTCTCCAATCGTGGCGCATTGTTCGAGCACGTCAACCACGAGTTTGTTCCCGCTCAGCAGGACCGGTTCTAGTTCCTGCTTCTCTGGATTATCCGAGCCAACAGCTGCGATGAACGTGCCTGGGGCTACGAAGTCTTTTTCCAGGAAGGGGTGCTTGGATGGCGTGCAGGTAACGACTACATCACTTTGTCTGACTGCTGTTTGAAGATCGGCGACAACCTCAATGTCAATTTTCCAATCCGCTACAAGATCCTCGGCGAACCTTTGAGCCTGTGCCTGATCGCGATCCCAAACCCAAGCCTTTTCGATAGGGAGAACTTTTGTAAGAGCTCGCAGCGATATGCGTCCTTGATTACCGCAACCACAGATGGTTGCAATCTTCGAGTCCGGCCGCGCCAGGTACTTGGTAGCCACACCTGTCGCGGCTCCGGTCCGTAGGATGGTGATCTCGATTGAGTCCATAAGTGCCAATGGATAGCCGTTCACACCATCACATATGACCACGACTCCCTGAATCGTGGGCAGCTCAAACCGCTTCGCGTTTTCCGGAAAGTTTGCATTTACCTTTGCCGCAAAATACGAGCGATTCAGTTCCATTAAGCCAGCCTTGATATGGAAACCGCCGTCTCGAGCGTGGACTCCCAGGATTCCTGGCGGTGAGGTTTTGCTTTCGCCATGAATCTTGAAGGCATGTTCGACTGCCGCCATGCATTCCTCGATCGTCAGCAGTGCCGCGACCTCACGACCGGTAAGCAATAATGTTCCGTCAGGTTTCATCAAGAGCGCTTTCTGACACGCAATTTCGCCGCACGATTTCCCTCGGATTCCTTACTCAGCAGTGCATGAAGACCATCAAAGATGATGCTGGTTTGTTGCAGCAGCTTGCGATCGTCTCTCAATACTTTGCTTAACCCGTCAACGATAGCATTCACTCCTGCCGCCTCAAGCCGATGAAACTTATCGTCTTTCAAATCGATGTCGTGGACGATCTCGCCAAGCTCGCTCAGTCCCTTGCTTTCCGTCAGACCGAATCGCTTCAGCATCGTCTCGAAGGTGCAGTCTTCGCCGTGATGAGTGAACTCTGCCCCGAACATGTCGAAGGGAATTGCTCCTTCGACCGTTTCTCCTTCAGCAACGAAGTAGAAGCGAGGACTCTTGTCGATGAACTGTTTGATTAGCCAGGCAGAAGCCAGTCGGTCGATGTGCAAATTCCGGCGCGTGATCCAACGTTGACCCTGGTACTTTGCGACGTCGAGCGTTCCGCGTTTTTTCTGTGAGAGTGCAGCTTTCCCTGTGGGACCTTGAGCCGCTCGGATAGCTTTCTGGCACCGTTCGTAGGCGCTAAAGGCCGTGGCTCGCAATGAAGCGCCAAAGAAGTCGTTGGCGGCAATGCGCTCAAGCTCGACGTGCAACTTATCGATTTCGGTCTCATGAGCAGACAGGCGGCCGGCAGATCGATGCTTACCACGAGACTGCTCCCGAATTGCTCCAGTCAAGCCATCGAATTGCGCCGAGATGGCTGCAAACTCTTCATTGCGCGCCTTGCGAAAAGCAGCAATAATCTCTTCGTCAGTCGCGCCTTCAACCGAATCCGCTCGGAAAACCGAACCCTCGCCGCCCGCTGATACGATCTCCTGCTTCAACCACTGAAAATGTTCGTGCGTCTCTTCTGTTGCCGGTAAGACGTAGACAGAATTCTTGATTGCCACCGCGCCGACCCTCTGCAATTTACGCCAAATCCGCACGCGCAAGGTAGCTCTGAACTTCGCGCCCGCGTATTACCGGAATTCGCCCTTTAGCCGGCCTAACAAAAGTAAACGGATGCTCTCTGACAACTTGTGCAGTCTGCGGTGGTTCTCCAGCATGCCTGACGTAGACCTGAATACCAGATTTGAAACTCGCTAAATGACCTAATTCAACGGTCTTGCTCATGGCTCCATGTTCGCCATTGCCGTTTAACAAAGGGGACCAAGAGTGTCGACCGGCTCGATTCAGAGCACGCTGAGAAATATCGAATGTGCGAACTGGAGCGATGGATTCAATCCTCTTCTCGAAAGGATAGGTAATAACACGGCACATGCCCGATACTACTTTGTCTCCCCGAGCGCTACCCAAGATCATTGCGGCCCTGACCGTCGCATCGACGAATGCTGCGCGCGGAAGAAGGATGATTTGATCCACTTGAATCTTGTTAAGGATCATTTCGCGCAATCGTGCGGCGTGGCGCATCGCAATTACCTGACTAGGAATTATCAAAGCCAAGGCTCCGCCAGGACGTAAACATCGGATGTCGAGTTCGGTAAAGGGTAAGTACGTATCCACCCAGGAATCAATTGTTTCGAATCTCTTACGTAACAGCCTTCTTTCAACGGCGTTTGTAACATCACCCCAAGGGGGATTGTTTATAACGCCGTCGAATTCGGCAAACTGTTCGTAACGGAGGGAGTCGGCGGTGAAGAGATGGTACGGCGTCAAACGCCTAATTCCGTACTCCGCTCCCAGCAACGAAAAGACAAGCCTCGCCGACGGGAGTGCTAATGCATTCTTGTCAACTCCGAACAAGCAATCGGCGCATAGCTTCTTCAGCATCACCTGTATTAAGCGCTGCCCCGTCTTGCTGGCCGGTGAATGCCTGGATTCGACGCGCCGTATACAAGCTAATGCAATCTCAAGTAACAACTGGCCCGATTCCATTGAGGGATCAAGAATGCGAAAGTCCAATGCGCGCTCAGCAAATTTCTCTGCATCAATCGCGCGGTTGCACACAGATGGAATCGGTTCACGAAATAATTGATTCACGACTGCGTCGCCGGCAATGCTACACACGGCGGGAGAGTTCGGATACGACGAGAATGATCGTTGGGGTCTGCGACGGTTAACCAACCGAGGCGTTCCATCTTTGCTCCAACTCAGATGCATGAGCATTCCTAAAAGACTGGCGACACTCTGCAGCCAGTCGGAACGACCATATGTTTGGCGTACTTGACACACCAAAGAATTTAGAGCTAATCGTTCCGAGCCCCGACCGTTTTGGTGCGGTCGGTGACGTGGTCGCTGCTCAATCAAGGGTTTCTCCATCATCTGGCAAATCATTCGATAAGCCTTTTGAATCGAGACGGAAGGCATATTTGCGTCCTCAATTTGGGCGCGGACTAGTCCCTCATAAACATTTTTGAGATCAAGAAAAAGACTTATCAGCTTTAGATCTGGCCAGCGCTGACCTAATTCTGGAACCGGAGCACTTTGATTGAGAGGTTTCGATTTCATTTTAATAAGCGTGCTATAGAGAATAAGCCGCCCCACACTTCGCGCGCGCGCGAGACAATAAATGCTTACGTTCAGATGTTAGTAACCATAATTTCACAGAGTTTCGGTCAAGGCAGAACTGCTTTGCAGGGCAGCCAACCTTTGACGACCTCTCACCTTGACGTTATCGGTGAGGAAACGCGGAGATGCACTTAGCGAATTGTTTTCGCTCGACCGACGAACTGAGGCAATTGTAAAGGATTTGAAAAGATTTCTTTGAAGCGTTTTCGGTAAATAAACGGCGAATCGCCATTACGTAAGCGGAAGTAGTTCTTTATGCCCATTGTCTCGAAAGCTATTAGTTTGGGATTATTCGCAAGTTCGCCGATCACAGGTTCGTACGCCTGACGCAAAGCAAATTTCATCTGACGCTTTGGCCCTATAAGTAATTTATCAACATCGAACGTCGCTGCGTAATTCATCAGATCGATGG
>JBPCMI010000028.1:0-14418 GCA_051002415.1 Pyrinomonadaceae bacterium | reverse complement strand
CGTAAGTCTAGCCCGCTGCGCGATCTCACCGGACTCTCCGCGGCGCTGACGATCAAGATCACCCCGGAAGGTGGTGGCACGCGCGTCGAAATTGGAATGCAGAAGTGGTTTGACAAAGCGGCGGTGGCGGCGGTCGCGCTTGTGCTTTCCGCAGGACTGCTGCTTGCACTTCCGGCGCTCGGTGCCTACTGGCAATACAAGATCACTGAAGATGCCTGGAGGACTATCGAGGCTCACGTGGCGCTTAAAGCTGGAGGTTATGTTCCGCCCTTACCTGGTCGCTGCGGCACCTGTGGCGCCGCCGATAGTGCGGGCTCCGGATTCTGTTCCACCTGTGGCGCCAACCTACACGTCGGTCTCGCCTGTCCCTCATGCGGCGCGCAGCAAAAAGAATCATCTGCGCGGTTCTGCAATCGCTGCGGAAAACCTCTTTAACCCGATGTTCAAAGTCCGACGTCATAAAGTCGTCGTTGAAAACTTTGGCTGGTCTTCGACGCGTAGCGTCGACATGAATTTAGCCCGGCGTTTCAACGCCGGGAATGGCCAATGAGATGTTCCGCATCGCGTAGCGATGCGTGAGATTCGATCTATTTCTCAACCGTCCCTACGCGACTAGAACAGATACAACGTGGCCCGGGCGTTTAAACGCCGGGCTAAACTCCGATGCTACGCGTCGAGGCATGGCTCAGCGCCATCTCTTGGGAGTAACGGAAGCTTGTCGCATATGGATTGACCCGCTCCCCGCCGCCTCCATTGACTTCCGGTAACGAAGTTTATATATACTCGCCGCACACACGGTAAATCCCAGCAACATTACCTACCGAAGTTAAACGCCAGCAACCCCCCGGAGGTGGTTATCGATGAAAAAGTGTCTCCTCGCATTATTTGTTTCCCTGCTCGCCTGTCTTAATGTTCTTGCGCAAAACGCACCGCCAAAAGTGATCTTAATCGTCCGCGAAGAGATCAAGCCCGGCATGATGCTAAGTCACGGCCGGCATGCGGCGGAATACGCTACAATGTTTGCCAAACTGCAAACGCCCAACGAAAGACTCGCCCTCGTGCCAATAGCAGGCAACGAGAACGAAGTTCTTTACCTAAACCCCGCTGAATCGTTCGCGGAAATCGAGAAGATCACTCAAGACACGGACAAGAAAATGAGCGCGGTTAATGCAAGTATGCAGCCTCAGGTTGATCGTCTCAATAAGGAAGCTCCAGCGCTGCACAACGCCATGCGCGACATGCTCGCAGTCTATCGACCGGAACTGAGTTTCAACCCGGGTGTAATTGTTCCGCAAATGCGTTACTTCTCAGTTACAACAGTGCGCATTCGTCCGGGCCACGACGCTCAGTACGCTGAATACGTGCAGAAGATGTTGAATGTGGCGCGAGAGAAGGCGAAAGTCACGAACCTGCATGCGGCGGTTTACTCGATCATTTCTGGCACCGCTGGCGGCACATACATTGTGTTTCGTCCACTCAAATCCTTAGCCGAGTTCGACGAGAATATCGGGATGAAGGTGAGGGCGGCGATGAGCGACGACCAGAAAAAAGATGCTGACAAGATGTATGGTGAGGCCGTCATGTCGAGCGAAACAAGTACCTACGCTTTCGCGCCAAGCATGAGTTTTGTCTCCAAAGAATTTGCTTCAGCCGATCCTGATTTCTGGCACCCGCGCCGGGAAATGGCCGTGAAGCCAAAACCAAAGAAGCGCGTTCCCGCGCCGGCACCGCCACCGGCGAACTAACTTAACGAGCAATGAGGAACGATGAATGATGAGCGATTACGTTTCATCATTCATCGTTCATATTCATCATTCTCTGTTCAGTCGTGCCTCAACGCCTTAACCGGATCAATGCGGGCCGCGCGCGCCGCAGGATATAACGCGGCCAGAATGGAAACCGACAGTGCAAACACAATCGCGCCTGCCGAGAGCCAAATGGGCAAAGAAAAGAAGTCCACGTAAGACGCGCCTTGAGGTTTGAGAATAAAACGATAAGCAAGTCGGTTTGCGATTCCGTCAACACCCCACGCCACCAGGGTTCCAATTACGCCGCCCGTCAACCCAATCACTGCAGCTTCGACAAAGAAGATCAGTTTGATCTCACGGTCTTCGGCGCCGATAGCCTTCATGATTCCGATTTCCCGCGTCCGCTCCAGAATGGACATGATCATCGTGTTAGCGATGCCGAATGAAGCGACGAGGAGCGAGATGCCTCCCAGTAAACCCAAAACCGAATCAAGAATCAGGAACACAGTCCGCAGTTGTTCCAGCTCGTCGACAATCGAAAAACTACTAAAGCCGGCCTCGTTCAAACGCTTGCGCACTTCCGTCAGAGCAACCGGATCGTCTACCCGCACCACGGCGGAATCGTAGCCTTCGCTGTCTGCGTCACCGAGCGCGCCGCTCTGTCGTGCTAGTTCCAACGCGACTTGGCCCATTGGTCCGCGATGCTCCAACGTCCAGGCGCGCGCCGCAGGCAGTGGTACATAAATTCCGGCGCGTGGCAGCAAGCCACGCATACCACCCTGGCCCGGACCTTCCTTGAGTTCGGTATTCAAAACGCCGGCAATCTTGAAAGTGTGAGCGACTAGACCGGCAGCGTTCTCATCTGGCTCCGGCTCTCCAAGCGGGATGCCGAAAAAATTCGGCGGATCTTCTTTGTCCTCACCACTCTTATTGGCGTTTGGCGGCGCTAGAAACTCAATAGTTTGACCGGCAGCATCCGCGAGGTTTTCGTAACCAAAATCGCGAGCGAAGCGTTCGGTGACCACCACCTCATCGGCATCAGGTGTGCTAATCATCTTGCCGGCGATAAATTCATGAAAGCGCGTCGATGAGTTGGGCACCATCGCCCCGCTGACCTGCTGAGTTAAGACTTTACCGTTCGCGCGCACATAGGCCGTGAAATTGATTGTCGGCTCGACGTAGGCGACACCTGTAATCTTTCCAATCTCGGCGATGGCCGCGTCATCGAGAATTCGAGAAGGCGCGTTTCCTGAGTTTGAGCGTCCTTCCCGACGCTCGCCATCTCGGCTTCCGGATCGTTCTGCACCCGCGGATGCCATGCTGCTCAGGCTGCGACCAAACACGCGAATCTCACTGAAGAGATCGAGCGCCTTAAAACGAGCAAGCATGTTTCCCTGGAGGCCGAGGCCGAACGACACCATCGTGACAATCACAGCGACCCCGACGACGACACCCATCGTTGTGAGCACGGCGCGCAATTTTGCCTGGCGCAGATTTCGTAACGCGAGATGAAGGATGTCTATTAAACTCATGTGGCTTCAGATACTGGAATAGAATGAATTAAGAAATTTTCCATTTGTCATTTGCCATTGGAACGGAGCGCTTGAGCCTATCGAAAAACAAGTTTCACCGCGTCAAGGTTCCAGTCTGCCAAATCTTTCGTCACCACTTCAGCGCCAGCGGCACGCAAGTCCGCTTCCGTAACCGTATTCGTCACGCCTAATGTGTGCATTCCCGCAGCGTGAGCTGAGGCGATACCGGGAGGCGAGTCTTCAATCGCCAGACATTCATTCGCCTGCAGCGTCGGTTGATCCGTGTGCCGCAGGAATTCGTTCAGTTTCTCGAGGCCTTTCAGGTAACAGTCCGGTGCCGGCTTGCAAGCGTTTACGTCTTCAGCGCTGATAACGATTGAGAATAATGTGGTGAGCCGAGCGCGCTCGAAGATGTAGCCAATCTCTTCGCGGTTGGCCATGCTCACAAGACCGAGCGTGAATTCGCGCGCCGCCGCCTTCAGGAAAGTCTTGACCCCACGGAAGAGCGGAAGGTTATCGGTCAGCAGCCGCCGATGAATTTCGGTCTTGTCTTTCTGAATCGTCTCCAGCAAATCGTCGGAGAGTTCTCGCGAAGCGTGGGCAAATGCCGAACGCACAAAGGTGCGGTCATCCATGCCGAGCGCCTGAAAGTATTGCGCTTCACTAAGGGGCACGGCATAAGGTTGAAACACCTCCTGGTACGCCTGCATCTGCAGTTTCTCGTCGTCGATGATGACGCCGTTAAAATCAAACAGGATTGCTTTAATCATGAAATAGGTTTCGGGTTTCAGGTATCAGGTTTCGGGTATCAGGTTTCAGGTTTCAGGTTTCAAAGTTTCATAGGTCAATTCCAGACACAGCAGGCTACGCTTTTTCTTGAGACTTGAGACTTGAGCCTTGATACTTAGCCGTAAGTTCTTCAACCATTCGCGGCAGCCGCTCACTCTCCAAGACATCAAGACGCCGCAGCACTTCGGTCAGCGAAAGTTCGTTTTTCAAATTCACCCGATAGTCGAGGTCGGCACGCAGCCGATCTTTCTCACCCTGGCGATTTTGCGACATCATGATAATTGGCGCCTGCATGCCGGCAACGACAGCGAGTGTCAAATTCAGCATCTGATACGGAGCAGGATCGAAGCCGCGCACGAGGATGTAAGAGTTAAAGAAGATCCAAAAAAGGATCAGCGCCATCGAGGCGATAATGAATTTCCAACTGCCCCCAAACTCGGCAATCAAGTCGGCTGCGCGATCCGCCATCGTCGCGCGCGCGCGCTCCTCATCATTCACATTGCGCGAGACACGACCACGCAACAACTCATCTGTGCGCCGCAGCCGATCCGTTAAAGCTGCCAACATTTCCAGGGCCATGTCGGGACTGGACCGGACGAAGGAAAGAAAGTCCGGTCGCGCGAGGACCGCGAGTCGAGCGTCTTCAATCACTTGAGCATCCGCAGATCTTTGGCGGCCATCAATCAAAGCCATCTCGCCAAAAAAGTCTCCCTGCGCATTTTCAGCGAGGGTCAGTTCCTGACCATCTTCGTCGGTGATGCTGATCCGGACGCGGCCGCTTTCCACGAGGTACATCGCATCTCCTGTTTCGCCCTTTTGAAACAACTGTGTGCCGCTTGGGACGTCTTTGAACTTTAAGAGACGGCGTAATGCAGTCGCTGTTTGATCATCAAGCGAGGCAAAGAGTGGAACCGAGCGCAACGCCTCGAGCGTCATTTCCGATGCATTGTTAGTCATAAATTACCTCTCCAAAGCCAGGTCCAATGTCCAAAGTCCAAAGTCCAAAATCAATGTCCGAAAGTTCAAGATCCAGGTCGGAATGTATGGACCAGTCCGGCGTCAGCACTCAAAATCAAGGAGCGGACTTTGGACGTTGGACATTGGCCTTGCCTTTAGATCGTCTTTCCGTCTTTCATCAAAACGATTCGGTCGGCGAAGCTGGTTGCCAACTCGTGATCGTGCGTCACCATTAAGATAGTCAAAGAATCGTGATTTACCATCTCGCGCAGTAAAGACAGCAACTCGTGCGCTCGCGTTGAATCGAGATTGCCCGTCGGCTCGTCCGCAAGTAAGACCTTCGGGCGATTGGCGAGTGCGCGTGCAATTGCCACGCGCTGCTGTTCGCCGCCGGAGAGTTCTGAAGGGCGATGCGTCAGGCGATCGGAAAGCCCTACACGCCCGAGCAATTCTTCTGCCCGCTTTTTCCGTTGCACGCCGCGTAACCCACCGAATGCCAAAGCAAGTCCCACGTTTTCCGCCGCGCTCATGGTCGGCACGAGATTGAAATTTTGAAAAATCATTCCCACCGAGTAACGGCGATAACGCGCCATCTCTTTTTTACTAAGCGGTCCCAGCGCGCGTTGCGCGAAAAAGACATCACCGCTGGTCGGGTGATCCAAACCTCCGAGCATGTTGAGCAGAGTCGACTTGCCCGAGCCCGAGGTACCCTGAATCGCGGCAAACTCGCCCTCATCGATCGTCAAAGACACGTGATCGAGGGCAGCCACGCTCGTGCTGCCCATCTGATAGATTTTTGAAACGTCTTTTGCTTCCAGGATTGCCGGCATGTTTTTAATTCGAGATGGCCGCAGTTTGACCAGCGCTAGAGCGCACTATGCGCCACAAGTCGAACTGCTCTTGATCGAAACCCTTCAACTCCATGACGAACGGCTCTGCCTGGAGTTTCTGCTCGGGCGCATTTAGCAGTTCACGAACTTCGGGATCATTGTAAACCGCGGCGGAGATCACGACGTCATTTCCTGTTGAGAGTCCTTCAAGACGCGCTGCCATGTTCACCGTCGATCCGAAGTAATCAAGTCGCTCATTCAAAGTTACGGCGATGCACGGTCCGATATGAATTCCGGCTTTCAGTGTCAACGGCGCCGTTCCTGCAGGTGGCGCCGCGAGTTCCCTTTGGGCCTGTAACATCGCAACCAGTGCCGATGCCGGATTACGAAACACGCCCATGACAGCATCGCCAATCGTCTTCACGAGGGCGCCATCAGCTTCGGCGATTGCTCGTTTCAAAACATCGAAGTGATTCATCACTCGACCGAAGGCTGAAGCGTCGCCGATGTCGCGATAGAGTCGCGTCGAATTTCTCAGGTCGGTAAAAAGCACCGTCAAGGTGCCCACCGAGATTTGATCGCCGGGGCGAAGGGCTTCGCTGGAAAAGAGATCTCGGAAAATCTGCAGCGCCGTTACTTCCGCGGCGGTAGCTGCCTGATCGCTCCACGAGAGCCGTTCAAGGATGAACAAGTGCTCCGACTCGCTGGCATTCTGGAGGTGCAAGGTGGCGGGAGAAGAAAGACGCAACTCATCTCCGGCGATACCGGCAACGTCGCTCGCCACGCTTACAGTCGCCTCCGGCGAGCCGCTCGCGTCGATTGTCAGCAAACGCTCGCTCGGTAACTCGAGTACTCGCAAACGATATCTACCTTCTTCAAGTGGTAACAAGACTGCGCGCTGCGTGCGCGCTGCCAGCAGTTGTTGAGCGACGACGTGCGGTGTTCGCTGCGGACTGCCAATGCAGTAGTTCTTTACATCCGCGGTGCGCACAGACGAATTAGGACGAAAGGTGATCTCAACAAAGCGATCAAAGTTGACTGTGAAATCAATCCGACAAGTTTCACAGTGCACTTTCGAGCTTACTTCACTGAGCGAGCTTTCACTCTCCTGCGGTCCACGGCAAAGGGGGCACAAAAGATCCCACCGCAGATCAAGCAAGCCGGCGCGTGTGGCGCGCAAACATGATTCCAGAACTGCACGTCGCGGCACGCCCCAATTATCCGCCAGGACATAAGGACTGATCCGGGATACGGAAAAGTCATCTCTATGCTGCACAAAATCAGTCAACCGCGCAGCGACCTCCGGCTGTACGCCGTCCACCACGAGACGAGCTTCGATCGTGTCGATCCGATCGCGCACAACCGGAGAAAGTTCTGGTCCGGCCTCTGCGCCGCTCGCGACGACCTCAGTCGCGACCGCTTGATCATAACGATGAAACGCCGTGGCGAACTTCCGCGCACTAATCCGACCAATCTGTAACGGGATCACGATGAAACCCAGCAACGACTTGGGCCGCGCCCAAACCTGATAACTCAACTGCGTGCCGCCACCCGTTTGTGGCTTCAATTCTGCAAGCACTCTCAATTCAGCAACCGGACCCTTAATGTACTGACGCGTAACTCCAAAGCGCGCCGGGCGAATCCATTCGAAGGGCTGCTCTTCCCATTCAACCGGCAAGCCCAAAAAGGAAAGCCGCAATCGCCGTCGCGCATTTCGCAGGCGCTGCCGAGACTCGCCCTCAACAATCGACGGTACGCCCGTGTCGCGATTGAAGCGATTGGTGTCGGCAACGAAAGACCAGAGGCGCTCCGGATCCGACTTGAGCCGATATTCCCAACGGTAATGGAATTCACGGTAAGACATCGCAATCGCAGTAGCTAAAACAAAAAGGCAAAAGCAAGGCGCTGAGCCCGGCTTTCACCTTCACTTCTGTATCGCGTCCGAGCTAGACCTCTTTGTATTCGGAATCTACATCTTCAGTAGACGAGGCGATACGGTAGTTTCTTGACTGCACCTGTTTGGTGATTAGCAAATCGTCTTTAGTCTTCAACAGGTCGGCGCGGTTATAGACTGACAACTCAAAATTGTATCCGTGGGTGATGGCATCTTTAGGACAAGCCTCAACGCAATAGCCGCAAAAAATGCAGCGACCGTAATCGATGTTGTAAACCTCGGCGTAACGTTCGTCGACGCCGATGCGTTCCTCGGCAGGCCGCGGATCGTCCCTGGCAACAATGTAGATACACTCGGAAGGGCAGGCAGCCGCGCAAAGAAAACAGGCCACACACTTTTCTCGTCCCAACTCATCGACATGAAGCAGGTGCTGGCCACGATAGCGTGGCTGCATCGTCACCGGCTCTTCGGGATACTGCACCGTCCATTTGCGTTTGGGAATATAGGAGAGCGTCACACCCATGCCTTGAATGATTGCTTTAGTTGTTTCGATTGCGTCGCCGATGATGGACATGATTCTCTAGATGGTCTTTGGTCCGCGTCTAATCTTTGGTCTTTGTCTTTGGGTTGTCTGCCTTGCCCGTTCTGCCTTTTGCCTTCTGCCTACATTTACTGCCTCCTGCCTACTGCCTCCTGCCTCCTGTCTAATGTCTGCTTCCTACTGCTGCTGCGCCACTTCCGAACCCACTGCTTGCCAGCGGCCGTCGCGCAATACAAATTTGTCAGTGAACTTAAAGACTAACTCCTGACCTTTGATTTGAATTCTAATCCTACCAGTTAGTGTTGCACGATCCCCGCGCAATGCGACGTTCAAGTCCTCGAAAGCCCATTTCTCGATCGTCGTATCGCGCTCGATCGTCCTGAGGTATTCCGCCTTGCCCTGACTCTTGCCGTCGCTGGTACTCCCCACATAGTCGTCGGCGAGAATGTACGCCAACTTAGATTTGTCAGCATTAATGTTGGCAACAGTCCACTCGTTTTCGATCTCGGTAAGGTCTGATAATACCTCAGCCGTATCGGTTGGCGCGGGTGACGCATCATCAATTGTCACCGCGTTTTCATTCGCTGAATTGCTGTTTACATTTGAGTCCGGAATCGCAGCGTTGGCATTCCCATTGGTATTTGCATTGGAATTTGGCTGCTCAGCAATAGTATTGGCATTGCTGGTATTGGCGTTGTTCCGCACCATCTTCGGGACCATCAGCGCGAGAACGATCCCCAAGCCGACGATTCCGAGTAAGAACGCGCCGCCGATCCCCACAACCCACGGCCAAACTTTACGTTTCTTTCCCGCGGGCTCGAACGATCCGGGCGGCTGATAATCTCGTTGCCAATCCCGTGGCACGTATGGCTTGGTCACAGCATTTTGATCCCCTATAGGCGGGTGCGGCGAAACAACTGTATTTTCATCTGCTCCATCTGCAACTTCTTGCAAAGGCGTGCCATCTTCAATACAGAAACTTAGATTCTGATCCGAGAAGGTTTTATTACAAGTGGGACAGCGCTTCATATTAAGTCTAAGCCGGCAAAATTCATCGCTCTCACGAAACGGCGCCAGCAAACATCATGATGATCCAGATTGCCATTAACACTACATAGATCGCCAACACGACCGCTCCCAGGGCCACGCCGATCAGGGCCATGGGTTTGCCGCCGTAACGTGTGGGATCTTTCTTGATTTGAAACAAGGCGACGATTCCCATGACTAAGGCAAACAAAGCGAAGAAGGGACCGCCGCATATCCACCCGAATGTAATGCCCACCAGTCCAAGGATCATTGACGCCACCGCCAGCGTCTGTTGCTGAGTGGCGGGGCCGCGGATCGCGGGAGGTGGTGGTGGTGTCCATTGTGCCGGCGTGTCGTTGGCCCAACCATAGGGTTGCGGCGGCGGGGGTAGACTCGACGCCACCGTGGCAGCCGGATCGGTCTCATGGGCCGACATCAACACCGTATGCGCCTCATCAGGACTCAGGCGCACGAGGGGCGTGCCGTCGTTCGGACAGAAACTAAGGTACGGGTCGTCGAAGGTGACGTTACAAACAGGGCATCGCTTCATGCCGGCAGCTCCTGTCTAAACGATTTCGATCTGACTGAAGAAATAGCTGATTTCAATCGCAGCATTCTCGTCGGAGTCCGAACCATGCGTAGCGTTCTCACCGACTGATGCTCCAAACTCTTTGCGAATCGTGCCGGCATCTGCTTTGGCAGGATCGGTGGCTCCCATTAGATCGCGCCATGCTTTTACAGCGCCGTCCTTTTCCATAACCAGGACCGCGCAAGGTCCGCTCGACATAAATTCCGTTAAGCCGGGGAAGAACGGGCGCTCACGATGGACAGCGTAAAAACCTTCTGCTTCTTTGAGCGTCATGTGAATTAACTTCAGCGCGCGGATTTGAAACCCGCCATCCAG
Source organism: Pyrinomonadaceae bacterium (assembly GCA_051002415.1). Classification (GTDB taxonomy): domain Bacteria; phylum Acidobacteriota; class Blastocatellia; order Pyrinomonadales; family Pyrinomonadaceae; genus PSRF01. The sequence goes on along the minus strand of JBPCMI010000028.1, from coordinate 4,197 downwards.
CATGCGTTGAATGATTGCACCCGTCTTTGCAGCGCGTACTGCATCGGGTTTGATAATAGCGAAGGTACGATTCATTTATCGGTTGTCTCTTTCCTCTACTTTTTTTTTAGTGAACTTGGTGCTTCGTGCTTTGAGCTTTGTTCGCTGCCGCTGGTTGGAAGCTAATCCCTAGTTAAGCGCGTCAGGATCGAAGAGAGACAAAGAACAAAGTTCAAAACCACATCCTAGACCAAACAAAATTCCTACAACAAGTCTTTCATCGCTTGGCCAATGTCCGCAGGCGAGTTCACCACATGAATTCCGGCGTCCTGCAAGGCCGACATTTTTTCCGCCGCTGTTCCCTTCCCGCCCGCGATGATCGCCCCCGCGTGGCCCATGCGGCGGCCGGGTGGAGCAGTTTGTCCGGCAATGAAAGCGACGATCGGCTTCGTCACATTTTCTTTCGCAAATTCCGCAGCTTCCTCTTCCGCCGTCCCGCCGATTTCGCCGATCATCACGATCCCATCAGTTTCCTCATCCGCCTCGAAAAGCGCGAGCGCGTCGACATGCGTTGTTCCCACAATCGGATCGCCGCCGATGCCGATCGCTGACGATTGTCCCAGGCCAAGTGACGTTAGCTGGCCGACTGCTTCATAGGTTAAGGTTCCGGAGCGAGACACAACACCGACTCGGCCTTCGCGATGGATGTGACCCGGCATGATTCCGATTTTGCACTTACCGGGAGAGATGATGCCGGGACAGTTGGGACCGATCAATCGTGTCGGCTTGTCCCGCAAATACTCGCGAACTTTCACCATGTCGAGTGTCGGGATTCCTTCAGTAATGCACACGACGAGAGTGACTCCGGCATCAGCTGCTTCCATGATCGCGTCCGCAGCGAATGCAGGAGGCACATAGATCACGGAAACATTGGCCCCTGCTTCCCGCACAGAATCAGCGACAGTGTTGAAGACGGGAATGTTCTCATGTGTCGTACCGCCCTTACCGGGAGTAACGCCACCGACGACGTTGGTTCCATATTCCACCATCTGCTTCGCGTGAAACGTACCTTCTTTTCCAGTCAGTCCCTGCACGACGAGGCGCGTATTTTTATCAACAAGAATGCTCATGAGATCTTAATAAGATTGGTTCCTTTTGGATTGGGCGCGAATTTTTTACAGAACAATAGCTATCTTTTGCTGACTTGAATTGTGAAATGATGGCGCAGTATAGCAAGTCGACCATGAACGGACAAAAATGGGCCTCCTCAGGCAGCGCCAAAGGCGCGCGGTGTAAGAGCCTGGGGCGCAAGCCCCAGGTCAACAGACCAACAATCGTTCTAGCGCTGAAAGCGCGACATCAGTCCCAAACGTATCGTTCGTCGTATTCGATTTCATACGACTTTAAGAACTGCGAAACTCATTTTGAAAAGAGACTTTTCTATGGTGCTCTTTCTGATTGGCTATATATTGCTTCAACAACCGCACTCCCGACTGGCCAATTGAGAAACCGCCGTAACCTTTCTGCCAGTGAAAGTTTCTGAACTCTCTTCCCTTCGTCTTAATCCATTTTGACGAGGCCCATTTTAACCTGCTCGACCGCGTGCGCCAGCGGTAGAGTCCGACTCAAAGAGAATAGGATGTGAAGGTGGTCAGCCGTCCCGTCGATAGCCAGACCTGGTGATTTCAGATTTCGGAAAATCCCGGCCATATAGGGATGCAACTCGAGTTCAATTGCTGGAGTGAGGAGAGGTTCACGATTTTTTGTACTGAAGACAAGGTGAATGAGAACCGCTGACAAGGATTGAGGCATGTCTGCTCCTTATTTGTGTCGCGCCTTCGGCGCTACACGGTGAGGTGAAATACCGACCTGGGCCGTTGGCCCAGGCTTTTACATTTGTGCGCCTTCGGCGCTAACTAACCATTTATGAAAGTTCAAACCGCTCTCCGTACGTTGGCACTGACGCCGTCCAACCAAATCTTTCTTTAATGCGAGCGGCCATGGCATTCGCTGCCGGGGGCTCACCATGCGTCAGAAAAGTTTGACGCGGCCCCGTCGGCAATCCCTCCAGCCAGCGAATCACTTCCTTCCAATCAGCGTGGGCCGAAAAGCCGCCAATCTTATCCAGGCGGCAACGCACCGGAATTCGCTGACCAAGAACACGAACTTCAGGTTCGCCGTCGAGTATCCGGCGACCGAGAGTTCCGGCCGCCTGGTAGCCGACAAATACAAGTGTGGTATTCGGATCCGGAACCAGGCGAATCGCATGATGAAGAACGCGACCACCAGTCATCATTCCCGAAGCGCTGATGATCACTCGCGCACCTTGAGCCTGGTTCAAACTCTTAGACTCCGCCTTTGAAGTTGCGGTGATCATTTTGTTCGTTCGCAGCGGATGCCTTTGGTGCGCCAGAACGCTCGCGTAGTCTTCGTCGTGCTCCTCCTTGCGATTTGTATAGGCTGTCGTTGCGGCCGCGGCCATGGGCGAGTCAACGTAAACCGGCAAGACGGGAATTGCTTTTTCGTCCTCCAGTTCCCTGATCAGATAAATCAATTCCTGAGTCCGGCCCACGGCGAATGCGGGTATGAGAACTACGCCGTCGCGCTTCGCTGCGTCAGAGATAATGCGAGTCAAAGCGTCCTTGGGATCTTCCGGATCATGTAGTCGGTCACCATAAGTCGACTCCACGAGGAGGTAATCGCATTCCGGCGGGGCCACGGGATCGCGAATGATGGGCTGGTCGTAATGGCCCAGATCGCCTGAGAACAAAACCCGACGACCAACCTTATCTGCTCCGGCTCCCTCAATCTCGACAAGCACTAAACTGGAACCGAGAATATGACCCGCGATGCGAAAGCCGGCGCGTATTCCCTTCGCCACTTCAACGGCCACGCCGTCATTCGGCAAGGGTCGCACAAGTTCAAGGGAGGCAAAGGCATCGTCCTCGGTATAAAGCGGCAGGGCCGGCGCATGCCGAGTGACTTTGTGACGATTGCGATAGTCCGCATCTTCTTCCTGCAAACGGCCCGCGTCAGGCAGAAGAATCTTAAGCAGGTCGGCAGTGCCGCGCGAACAATAGACGGGGCCTTTAAATCCCTGTCTGACAAGTCGTGGTAGATAGCCGGTGTGATCGATGTGAGCGTGAGTAATAAGAATGGCGTCGATTGCACGCGGATCAAAAGGCGGATCCTGCCAGTTGCGCTCGCGCAGTTCCTTCAACCCCTGAAACATGCCGCAGTCCACGAGCACCTGCGCACGTTCCGATTCAATCAGATACTTTGATCCCGTGACCGTGCCGACGCCGCCCCAAAATGAAAGTGTTGCCATGAGTGTTCTCAGCCAATCAATTTTGTTCGTTAACGCTGGGCCCTTGTGCGAAGTTTCGTTCTGCAACAACGGCTGTTTGCGTGCGCCAGCGATGATAACCAAAGAAGACGAGGATCGCTGGAATCAAAAGCGCGAGATTGCGCAGCGCGGTCTTCACCCCCAGTTGGCTGCCGATGATGCCGCCAAAGCAACCGCACTCTAATGGTTCGCCATTAAGAACGTAGACGTAGTAAAGCGCGAACCCTGCAAAACCAAGCAACAGCGCCGCAGCGCACAACGCACCAATGCGAACCGTACGCGGAATTAATAGCAAAGCTGCTGTGATAAGCTCCGCGGCGATGACCGCAATTGTGCCCAGCCACATCCAGCGGCGGTAATCGAAACCCATAGCTGAAACCAATTCCGCAACATTGGCAGCAAAAGCTTGGACGATTGCTAACTTCGCTCCAGCCGTAAATAAAAAAAGCGCAGCTAGAGCGAAACGGCTTAGCTGCACCAGCCATTTCAATACTGACACGGGGACTCGGCGTCGCGGCATCGCGGCAAACTCATCAGAAGCCTGTTTGTGCATGGTTGCGCCAACACCTTCGTTGCTCATGAATACCGAATCTCCGTCCGCGTGTATCGCCTTAGGCAGCCAGCGTTACAACTTTTTCAGCTGCGTCCTTCATGCCGTTGGCCACGGTGAAGTTCAAACCCGACTCCCGGATCACGCGCTGCCCTTCTTCCACATTAGTTCCTTCCAGACGCACCACGACGGGAACTTTAATTCCCAGGTTCTTCGCGGCTTCGACGACGCCACGCGCCACCATGTCGCAGCGGACAATTCCACCGAAGATATTAATCAAGACTGCTTTCACGTTTTGATCGGCTAAGAGAATGCGAAACGC
>JBPCMI010000027.1:0-14122 GCA_051002415.1 Pyrinomonadaceae bacterium | reverse complement strand
GCTCGTGTTCGGTGCGAGGTCGCGCAGCCAAACGTCCAGATAGATGATGCGAGCGTCGTCATTGGGCTGGCGGAACTTTACGTGGCCGAAGCCTTCGCCGCGTAGAATGACCTCCAGGTTGAAGGACGGCGTTTCTGGTCCCCAAGGCGGCCCCGACTGGGCGACTGCTGCGGAACTCAGGGACAGTAAGACTAACAAGGCGAGTACTGCTGGTGCTGTGACTGATGCGAGTGATTTGCCTTTCTGCATGTCGATTCTCCTTTTATGTGTTGGCGTACGACTCTATTCCCGCAGATGCGGCAAGGAGCAACTGTCGTTAGATCTCTTATTCGCGCGATCTCTATTTCGCGCCGTCTAAACGATCAGTGGTGCGACCCAAATATCGACTACTTAATAGTTTGTTTCGGGCCGTATAATACGCAGTCCGGGCTACGGGACGTTCGTCGTGGCAATTTGCGGGACACCCTACACGGAGAGCCGTGAGGAAGTCCTCAACGTGCAGTTAATTAGTTCTTAATGAGTTCTTAACCGCAGCTATGAGTGAGTCAAAGAGTCACTTATACGAGTTTGGTCCTTTCCGGCTCGACACTGAGGACCGCTGTCTTATGCGCGATGGGTGCTTCGTGCCACTCACGCCGAAGGCCTTCGAGTTGCTGCTAGCGCTCGTCCGAAAGAGCGGACGTGTGATTGGAAAAGCTGAGCTGATGAAGGAACTCTGGCCTGACTCCTTTGTAGAAGAGGGTAATCTCACCCAACACGTCTTCGCGTTAAGGAAGGCGCTGGGCGAGAATCATAGCGAGCCTCAATTTATCGAGACCGTTGCCAGGCGTGGCTATCGCTTCAGGGCAGAGGTCAATCAGATAACGGAGCAGTCGACCCTAGATCGCAACACTACCCGGGCTACAGAACCCGGCTCAAGGCTGAGGGGGGAACTCAGGGGCGAAATTAATCGACATCGGAGAACCGTCGTTCTTGGCCTGGCAACACTCGTCCTTGCGGGGATAGGCACTTTCTTGGGATGGTCCAAGTTCGCTGTTCAAAGAAGAGCAAGTGTGAAGCCGGTAGCGCCTTTCCAAACAATGAAAATCATTAGGCTGACGAATGACGGTAAAGCCAGCGAGGCGGCGATATCTCGCGATGGCAAGTATGTTGTTCATGTGGGCGAGGAGGAGGACGGAAAACGAAACCTCTGGGTCAGACAAGTTGCAACGACCAGCGACCTGCAGATAGTTCCAGCTGCCAACGTTAATTATATCGGACTAACTTTTTCCAACGACGGAAATTACATCTATTACGTCGAGGAGAAAAGTAGTACTGAGCGCGTGCTCTATCAAGTGCCCGCGCTAGGCGGAATTCCGACAAAGGTATTAGTAGATATACGCACACCCATCACTTTCTCTCCCGACGGCAAGAAGTTCGCCTTTGTGCGTGTTTCTCAGAACGAAGAAGAAGGAGTCTTGATGATCGCAAACACGGACGGCAGTGGGGAGCAGAAACTTGACTCGCGCGCGGGGTACGATTGGTTCTCTTATTCAGGACCGGCGTGGTCACCTGATGGGAAGGTAATCGCCAGCGGAGCTGGCAGTCCTCAAGGCATGACTGTAGTCACGGTCGGGGTCGAAGACGGAGAACGGCGCAAGTTCACCTCCAAAATGTGGTCCAACGTTGAAACTGTGGCATGGCTTGCGGACGGCAGCGGCCTTGTCCTCAATGCCGCCGATCGCGGGACACGTTCCAAGCAACTATGGCATCTTTCCTATCCTGATGGTGAGGCACGCCAGATTACCAACGATTTAAATGACTACAAAAAGATAAGTTTGGCCCCAGACTCAGCCACTCTCATCACTGTCGCGGAGGAGACATCTTCAAATATTTGGATCACATCGATGGGCCACGCCGGAGTCGCAAAACAGATCACGATCAATAGAAGTGACGGACGATACGGCCTCTCTTGGACTCCCGATGACAGGATAGTCTACGTCTCCGATTCGGGCGGTAATTTGGACATCTGGATCGCGGATCAAGATGGAACGAACCAAACACAATTGACGACCAACCCCTTGATGGACCGCACACCATCAGTTTCGCCCGACGGCCGTTATATCGTTTTCATATCCGACCGCGAGGGCTCTCCTAACATTTGGCGGATGGACATAGACGGCAACAACCCGAAAAAATTGACCAGTGCCATTGGGGACTTTAACCCCTATTGTTCGTCTGATAGCCGTTGGGTGGTTTACTCGTCCTACACCGTAAGCGGCAAACAGGTCGTGTTTAAAGTACCGATTGATGGTGGTGATCCCGTCCAGTTGACAGAGAAGCTATCACCAGGGCCAAGCGTCTCGCCTGATGGAAAACTGATCGCCTGCTTTTACTTGGATGAAACACCTAATTCGCCGTGGAGAATCATGGTCATTCCATTTGAGGGGGGACAGCCCTTTAAGACGTTCGACGTTTCACCAACAGCTAATCCATGGAAGGAAGTGCGCTGGGCGCCAGACGGGCGCGCACTGGCGTACATAGACACGCGCGGCGGGGTCTCCAACATATGGAGCCAGCCGCTGACTGGCCGTAAACCTATGCAATTGACAAATTTCCCAACTGATCAATTACATCATTTTGATTTGTCACGCGATGGTAAACAACTCGCACTCGCTCGTGGCACAGTGATTAGTGATGTCGTCATGATTAGCGATCAAAAGATAGGAACGAGGTAGGTCGAAACGAATTGCTTCAATTGCGTGCCTGAAGATTCGCGTCTCTCAAAGCGTGCTCAAGAGAAATGCCAAGCAAATCTCCTGCGAATTTCGTGAATCGTGCATAATGGGTGGCGCAATCCTGGAGTCGCATCGACTTACACATCAACCTTAATCAGACAGCGAAAGGAATAGCATGCGAAGAAGCACAGCAGTGGTTTGGAGGAACATTACCGCATTCATCGGCGCAGTGATTCTTACGATCTTAGTCTATGCGCCTCCGGCTTGGGCCGTAGATACCACTCTCGTGCCCGCAGGCGCGAACTGGAAGCATCTAGACAACGGTTCAAATCAAGGGACAGCTTGGCGCCCAATCTCGTTCGATGATTCTGCGTGGTCCTCAGGCCCTGCTCAGTTAGGTTATGGAGATGGTGACGAAGCGACGACGCTAAGCTATGGTCCTGACGCTAACAATAAATACATCACGACTTACTTTCGCCGCGTCTTTACCGTTGCCGACGCTTCCATTTTTAGTAGCTTGACGCTCAGGCTGCTCAGGGACGACGGCGCGGTTGTCTACCTGAACGGCACAGAAGTGTGGCGCAGTAACATGCCGGCTGGCAGTGTCGGATATCAAACCGTTGCATCAGTCGCGGTCGGAGGAGCGGACGAGTCGACATGGTTTCAAACTGCGCTCAGTCCGGCACTACTCGTCAACGGTGCGAATGTTCTCGCGGTCGAGCTGCACCAGTCCGGAGGGACGAGCACCGACATCAGTTTCGATCTGCAACTGATTGGCTCCGACGGAAGTGCCTCGGTTACGCGGGGGCCCTACCTCCAAAGTGGCACAGCGTTCGGAATCGTCGTGCGCTGGCGCACTAACGTCGCGACCGACAGCCGAGTGCGGTATGGAACCACGCAGGGAGGTCTTACTTCGAACGCCGACAACGCAGCCGTGACGACCGAGCACGAGGTATCGATCTCAGGCCTCTCACCCGCCACGCAATATTTCTATTCAGTGGGCTCGACATCGCAGCCGCTTGCCGGCGACGACGCCGATCACTTCTTTATTACATCGCCTGCGGTCGGAGCAAGCGCGGCGACGCGAATTTGGATACTTGGGGATTCGGGGACAGCGAATGCCAACGCCCAGGCCGTGCGCAACGCTTACTACAACTTCACCGGGGCTGCACACACTAACCTATGGTTGATGCTCGGAGACAATGCTTACGAGACCGGCACAGACACCGAATACCAGGCGGCGGTCTTCGACATGTACCCGACCATGCTTAGGAAATCTGCGCTCTGGCCGACGCTCGGAAATCACGACACGGCGGGCTCGTCTAATCCACCTGCGGGTCTTCCTTACTTCGCAATGTTTACCCTCCCGACCGGCGGTGAGGCAGGCGGAATCGCCTCCGGCACTGAGAATTATTACTCGTTCGACTACGCCAACATTCACTTTATCTGTCTCGATTCAATGACCTCGGACCGATCGTCCACCGGACCGATGGCGACATGGCTCCGAAGTGATCTAAGTTCGACGACGCAGCAATGGATCGTTGCCTTCTGGCATCATCCGCCCTACAGCAAAGGATCACACGACTCCGACACCGACCCGATTCTCGCCGCGATGCGTCAGAACTTCCTTCCCATTCTTGAGGACGGCGGTGTAGACGTGGTTTTAAGTGGCCACAGCCATTCATACGAACGCTCTTACCTTATCGACGGGCACTACGGAACGTCGGGTACTTTCACTAATGCGATGAAGAAGAATGGCGGGAGCGGACGCGCTGACAACACAGGCGCATACGGCAAGCCTTCGCTCGGACTGGGTCCGCACGAAGGTGCCGTCTATGCGGTACCAGGAAGCTCAGGACAGGCGAGTGGTGGTGCGCTGAACCACCCGGCGATGTTTATCTCGCTCAACAACCTGGGCTCGATGGTCTTCGATGTAAATGGCAACACGCTCGATGCTAAGTTCCTGCGTGAGACCGGCGCAGTTGCTGATTACTTCACAATCACTAAGGGAGTTACTCCAACGCCACCTGCCGCTCCAACAGCGTTGTCGGCAACGGCCGCTTCCAGCAGTCAGATCAATCTCGTCTGGACTGACAACGCCAGCAACGAAGACGGCTTTAGAATCGAACGTTGTCAGGGCACAGGGTGCACAAACTTCTTACCAGTAGCTACCACCGGCGCCAACGTCACTTCATTCAGCAACACGACTCTTGCGGCAAGCACTACCTACGTCTATCGCGTATTTGGCTTCAATGGAGGTGGCGACTCGGCCGCTTCGAACACGGCTGAAGCCAGCACGCTAACACCACCCGCAACGCCGGCTGCACCAAGCGCTCTAACAGCGACGGCAGCATCGCGAACCCAGATAAATCTTTCGTGGGTGGACAACTCCACCAACGAGACCGGGTTCAAGATCGAGCGCTGCAAAGGCACGAACTGTTCGAACTTCGCACAAGTTGGGACCGTCGGAGCGAACGCGACAACGTTCCCCGACACCGGGTTGGCAAAAAACACGGTCTATCGTTACCGGGCCCGCGCCTACAACGGCAGCGGCAACTCGCCTTATTCCAACGCAGCAAGTGCGCGAACACTCAATGTTAGTAATGCAAAGACACCGTAATGATGATCAACCGGCGAACGACATTGAGGTTGGTGAGCACGACAGTCAGATTGCTGGCGACCCTGATGCTGCTAGCCGGCTTAGCTTCGGCCCACGATGGTTTGCACGAGCAGATTGCCGAGGTGTCAGCACGCATCAAACGCGCTCCGCAAGACGCTATTCTGTACTTGAAGCGTGGCGAACTTTATCGCCTTCATCAAAACTGGCGGCGTGCTGAGGCTGACTATGATCGAGCGGCACGTTTGCGGCCCGGGCTGGCTGTCGTCGATCTTGCTCGTGGGAAGATGCTATTTGAGGCCGGGCGCTCACGGAGCGCCATAGTCGCCCTCGATCGCTTGCTCCTGAAACAGCCCCAACACTTCGAGGCGCTTGTCACACGCGCCCGAGTCCTCGTTAAGCTTGGGCGACGTGTCGAGGCAGGGCAAGACTTCACCACCGCAATCCGCCTGACTGCCACACCGCAGCCGGAGTTATACATCGAACGGGCGCGTTCACTTGCCGACAAACCCGGCAGCAAAACCGACAACATTATCGAAGCGCTGCGCGGGCTGGACGAGGGTCTCACTAAGCTTGGTCCGCTTGTCACCCTGCAACTCTATGCCGTTGACCTTGAGCTGCGACGAAATGGCTATGACAAAGCGCTCGCTCGTTTGGAAACTGTCGCTGCTCAGTCGCCGCGCAAAGAGGCATGGCTCTTCAGGCGCGGCGAAATTCTTCTGCTCGCCGCACGAAAGGCGGAAGCGCACGAAGCATTCGCTAGTGCGCTTGCCACCCTGGAGTCGCTTCCCATGAATCGCCGGCGCACGAGAACCGTTATCGATCTGGAAGCGCGGTTACGCACAGCTCTCGCCTCTGACCGCAAAGGCCGCGAGGAAGCCGTCCAGCAGCAGTAGCTGAAGCAGGGACCGTCCGATGGTGGTGCTTCTGAGTCTCCAAACCTGCTAATACTAATTGTAGTCAGAATGTCTGGACAGCCTGTATAATCACCTCCCCCCAAACCCCCGTGGTATTAGCTCCAGCTCTCCTTTGATCTAAAGCACACTTATGTCTCTCGAACCTCCTGACGAGGAATTTCCTGGCTCTGAATCAGCACCCGACGCGACGCCCGATTCTGAAAACCTCACAGATCTGATGCGAAACTTGCAGAGTCCCGAACTCGCGCCTTACTGGCTCTCGGCCATTATTGAGTCCGCCGACGATGCAATTGTCAGCAAAACACTTCAAGGCATTATTACTAGTTGGAATAAGGGCGCGGAACGCATTTTCGGTTATTCCGCGCTGGAGATGATAGGGAAGCCGGTGACGCTGTTGATACCCGAGGACCATATCGACGAGGAGGCCGTGATCCTGGCGCGCATCCGCAGCGGTCAACGAGTTGAACACTATGAAACTGTGCGGCAGCGCAAAGATGGCAGCCTGGTGGACGTCTCTTTAACCATTTCGCCAATCAAAAGTGCTGAGGGCGAAATAATTGGCGCTTCGAAAGTTGCTCGAGACATTACGAAGCAACGCCACGCTCAACGATTGCTCGACGAGAGTTCGGCGCGCCTGCATTTGGCGTTAGCCGCCTCAAATCTTGGCGATTGGAGTTGGGACATCGCGACGGATCTGGTGACCTTCTCGGAAACCGCCGCCCGGATCTTTGGACTGCCTGCAGAGCCGCACCTGACCTGGAGGGATATGCGCGACCTGCTCCACGAGGAGGACCGTGAGCGAGCGCGCACTGCCGTCGAAGAATCGTTGGCTAATAAAAGCGATTACGACATCGAGTACCGCCTCAATAGTTCGAATGGCTCGCAGCGCTGGGTCTCCGCGAAAGGGCGTGCTCAGTACAAACCAGACGGGAGCCTCTCCGGAATGTTAGGAGTTGTTCAGGACATCACTGCCAGAAAACTGACGGAAGCAGCGCTGGTTGAGCAAACAGAAGCGCTGAGCACACTTAACAAGCTCGGACAGGTGATCTCCGCAGAACTGGATATGCACAAAGCGGTGCAGGCGGTTACTGACGCGGCGACTGAGCTCACAGGTGCACGCTTCGGCTCCTTTTTCTACAACGTGCTTAACGATGATGGCGCCTCGTACATGCTTTACACGCTCGCGGGAGTGCCGCACGAAGCCTTTAATCATTTTCCGATGCCGCGCGTCACTGACCTCTTCGGACCAACGTTCCGCGGCGAGGGTCCAGTTCGGATTGATGATGTGAAACTCGATCCGCGTTACGGAAAAAACGCCCCTTACTACGGGATGCCGGAAGGCCATCTCCCGGTTACAAGTTATTTAGCGGTACCGGTGATCTCCAATTCCGGAGACGTTTTGGGCGGGCTCTTTTTTGGTCATCCCGCGGCCGGGGCTTTTAGCGAACGTGCTGAGCAATTGGTAGTTGGACTTGCGGCTCAAGCGGCTATCGCCATGGATAACGCGTCGCTTTTCCAGGCAGCCAAGCGGGCGCGTCTCGAAGCCGAACGAGCGGCCGCAGAAAATGAGAATCTCTACCGGCAGGCGGAAGATTCGAGCCGTCTCAAAGATGAATTCCTTGCTACTATTTCGCACGAGCTTCGCACTCCTCTAACTGCAATCCTGGGGTGGGCGCGCATGCTTCGCAGTCATCAGCTGTCTGATGAAGACTACGCCAAGGCCCTGGAAACGATCGAGCGAAACGCGCACTCCCAAGCACAGCTGATCGACGATTTGCTTGATGTTTCGCGCATCATCACAGGCAAGCTACGCATGGATGTGCGGCCCGTTAATCCGAGCGATTTTATTGAGGCCGCGATTGAAGCACTTAAACCGGCTGCTGTTGCCAAAGGCGTTCGCATTAAGAAAATCCTCGACACCGGTGTGATATCGGTCCCTGGCGATCCAGTTCGTTTGCAGCAAGTGGTCTGGAATCTGTTATCAAATGCGATCAAGTTCACACCGCGCGGGGGACACGTGCAAGTGCGACTTGAACGGGTGAACTCGCACATGGAGATTGTGATTAGTGATACCGGGCAGGGTATCTCTGCGGATTTCCTACCCTTTGCGTTCGACCGCTTCCGTCAGGCGGACCAGCGTACCAGCCGGCAGCACGGTGGTATGGGCCTGGGCCTGTCGATTGTCCGGCACCTGGTTGAATTGCACGGGGGCTCGGTTAAGGCAGAGAGTGCTGGTGAAGGAAAAGGGTCATCGTTCACGGTGCAGTTGCCGGTGACTCCGGTTTATGAGGTGGAACGCGGTGCAGGTCGCGTTCATCCGGGCACTCGAGATGTTTTACCGGAAACGGAGTCCGGCGATCGGCTTGATGGACTGAAAATTCTCATCGTCGATGATGAACCAGACACGAGGGATATATTGCGGGCAGGACTTTCGCGCTGCGGGGCAGAAGTTGTTGCGGCGGCCTCCGCGGGGGAAGCATTTACCACACTCAGCGCCGATCTTCCTGCATTGCTAATTAGTGATATCGGAATGCCCGGAGAAGACGGTTACGAATTGATTCGGCGACTCCGGAAATTACCCGGCAAAGAGGGAGGCAATATTCCGGCGATTGCTTTAACTGCTTATGCGAGAGTTGAAGACCGCATGAACGCATTGCGAGCAGGCTATCAGATGCATGTACCTAAGCCTGTCGACTTGGCCGAGTTGGTTGCGGTAGCCGCCAGCCTGGTGAAGCGCGGGTCATAAGAGTTGCTTTTGCTGATTGTCGGATTCCGATCGCTTCTTTCAAAACGGGCCAATTGGCAATCGCAACTTTTTAGCCGCCGATCGAGGGATCGCTGGCAGTCGCTGGTGCTGCTTCGTTTACGTGGATGGTGTTTGTGTCTGAATCGAGATAGAAGTGATTCTTGCCGGTAGCGCTGACGCCTTCGCCAATCTGCGGGTCGGCGTTCAAGGTGTAGCCAGCCTGTTGCGTAGTCGAGCGAGGTATCACTCGAAGGGTAAATATGTACCCTTCAACCACCGGCGTCGCTCCATCATAGCGGTTGTCGAGCAGGTTTTCGCGGCGGAGCTCTTCGAAACTGCCGAAGGTCGTGCGTTGCTTCATGTTGTAGTAAAGCATCTGCTGCTCGGCGACAGTTCTCATCGATTTAATCGCTGCTGCCTCGTTTGCCGAACGGAGCGCGGCTTTCCAGCCGGTTATACCCACAGCGATCAATATTCCAATAATGGCGATTACGATCATTAGCTCGATAAGGGAAAAGCCCTCATCGCCGCGTCGTTGTTGACGATTGTGTCTCATAAAATCTCCTGCCTTGCATTACACGTAATACCAAACAGCGAGTTCCGATTCATTTCAAAACGTGTAGCGACGGCGGCTAGTTTACTACAGCCAGAAAGCAGAATCACATTGCGCCGCACTCCGCCAGACAACTTTTCGGGTGCGGCAGTCACCTTTAGCATGTAGAATGAATTGAGTTTTTGCGGCGCAAACTCTTAGTTTATGGGGTTGCCAAGCGCATCCTGTGTTACGAAGTTGAACCTTTTGCGCCGGGTGGAAGTTTACAGTTACCGGTTTGAGGGAAGCCTTTGATGAGACGTCTGCAACCAGTTGAGGGTCACTCCCAGGCGGTCGTATCAACCGCCGTGGAAAAGATCGAGCGTCTGCAAAACGCGATCGAACAGGTGATCAAGGGTAAGCCGGAGGCAGTGCGTCTGGCGATCGTCACGTTGATCGCCGGCGGACATCTCCTGGTTGAGGATGTTCCCGGCGTTGGCAAAACTACCCTTGCGCAGGCCCTCGCACGCGCTCTCGATTGCAGCTTTCAACGGATTCAGTTCACGTCAGACCTGTTGCCTTCCGATGTTATTGGTCTCTCAATCTACAACCAGCATTCCAGCGTTTTTGAATGGAAGCCGGGACCCGTCTTCGCGCACGTGGTCCTCGCTGACGAAATAAACCGCACCACGCCAAAGACACAGTCAGCCCTGTTGGAAGCGATGGCGGAACGACAGGTGACTGTCGAAGGGGTAACGCATCTTTTGCCGGCGCCGTTTATGGTCCTGGCGACGCAGAATCCTATCGAGCATCACGGCACTTATCCGCTTCCCGAGTCACAGCTTGATCGTTTCATGCTGCGGCTTCGCATCGGGCATCCGAGCCTGCGCGATGAGAAACAGATATTGAGAGATCGCGAACGAAACGATCCGCTTGACGATCTGGTCCCGGTAATGACAGCTTCGGAAGTCGTCGAATTACAACGCAGTGTCGCGGCAGTTTCCGTCGACGACGCTCTGGTTGATTACCTGATGAGCATTGTGGCGGCGACGCGCGGTTCGGAGATGTTGGATTTAGGTGTCAGTCCGCGCGGCAGTTTAGCTTTGTTCCGTGCTGCCCAGGCGCTCGCACTGACTGAGGAAAGATCTTACTGCATTCCAGATGACATCAAGCGCCTCGTCCTGCCAGTGTTTGCCCATCGCATCCTTGTGAGCTCGCGCTTCGCCTCTGCCCTAAGAAGAAGCGAAGAAGCCGAAGCCGTGCTGACGGAAATCATGAAGACGGTCAGCGTGCCTTTGTAAGGGATGGGGGATGAGGGCATAGGGGTGAAAGACAAGGACATTTATCATTGGTCATTTTCCATTTTTCATCGGTTGTTAAAACGGAACGACTAACCGCCAAGTCGCCCAAGCAGCGCCAAGAACGCCAAGATCGAAACCAATGACGAGCGCTTTAGACGAAGAGTGCGTTCTCTTGCTGATAAGTGTCCTTGCTCAAAGTGTTCCTGGCGAACTTCGCATTCTTGGCGACTTGGCGGTTAGTCGTTCCGTTTTGAGAACCAATGAAAAATGGAAATGGAAAATGGAAAATGAAAAATGAAAGGCAAGGCTCCTGAGATAATGAGGGCCAATGAAAAAAGAGTTATCTCTCCCTCGGTCATCATCCCCTGATTCCCCCGTCCCCGTGTCTCCCCGTCTCCCCATCTCCCTCGCCAGGTGGCGCAACGCAATCCTGGGAACTTTGCTGGTGCTTGCCGGCCTTGCAGCCGCAGCGGTAACGCTGCTGGCTCGCCGCACAAACGACAGTACACTCGCTACTGCCGGTGCCGCCCTTTCATTAGTCATTGCCGGCCTGATTCTGATCCTCATCGTCCCTCCCCTTGCGCGTTCCGCCCGGCTCGAGATCGCCAGCTTCGACTTACCAATTGAAGTCACCACGGGCGGTGCAATTTTTTTAGCGATCGTCGTCGTGGTTGGTTTCGCCGCCTGGAATACCGGACACAATCTTCTGTTTCTGATTTTTTCCCTCCTTTGTTCCACCCTTTTTGTGGGCTGGGGCGCGGCCCGAACCTCACTGCGCGACCTGAAAGTGTCTGCCAGATTCCCGGACCACATCTTTGCCGGGGAACCGGCGCCCGTGATTGTTACCCTCCGTAATAACAAGCGCCTGATGCCGTCGCTGTCGGTATTGGTAGAAGCACGTGGGCCAGTTGCCGAGTTCGACGAACCAAAGCGCAAGCGACGTCAGCGTTATGCGAAACGCTCGCTCGCTTACTTTACTTACATTCCGCATCGGGCCGCGGCGGAACAGCGGGTGGAACAAACGTTCAGCAAGCGCGGCCACGTGTTTATCGACGGCTTTGAGCTCTCGACTCGATTTCCCTTCGGCTTTGTGCGGCGGCGGCGGCGCCTTGGAGCACGCAACGTCGACATCCTCGTCTATCCCAAACCGGAACCTATTGGCGATGAACTGCACTTGCTGCCAATGAATGTCGGACGGATGGCATCATCGCGACGTGGCGCCGGACACGATTTGTTCGCGCTGCGGGACTATCAACCGCAGGACGACTTGCGCCACATTGATTGGAAGGCAACGGCGCGATCGCGCCGCCTCACGGTGCGTGAGTTTACTTCGGAGGACGAGCGCCGCATCACAATTGTCCTCGACACGCGTCCAGTACCGGATTCCGAGGAAGAGAATTTTTCCAAACGATTTGAGCAGGGAGTAATCAAGGCAGCGTCGCACCTGAAACACTTTATTGACGAGAAGGCTGAGGTGCGCTTGATTTTGGGAAACGAGACAGGTGCTTACGGATCCGGCCTCGAGCATCTCTATGGTAACCTGAGGCGTCTCGCAATCGTCGGACCTGACTACGCAAGCGCACGCCCCGCCAAGACTTCCACATCTGAAGTTGAAGCTTTTGATGACCCGGATTCCGGCCACGACTACGCGATCTTTCTTACGGCAGCTATACCCGGATCCATTCCCGCAAAAATCTGGCGCAGTTCTTATGTGGTTTATTTTTAATGCTGGTCTTCTAATTCGAATTAGACGCTACGCGTCGAAGTTGGTGCGAGTGTTGCAATAGCTGGAGTGGGATTTAACTTATTGGGCAGGCTTGGACAGAAACTAGTTTCCAGTGATTGTCGCGCCGCGAATAGACATGAATGATCTTGTAATGACCGCTGAAGTCGCGACCCCTGTATGACCATTTGGCCGAATCTTTGCCGGTAAGCACCGCAGTGTCACCCCAAATACGTACGCTGACATTCTCGCGAGTAAGGCTTTCCACACGCACATCGCCGGAAACGACATCGCCGATAAACTGCGCCTTATCATCGCCCTCCATCGGATACGCAAAACAAAAATCGTCGGCCATGATCCGATCCAACGTGACCCGGTCGGAGCGCACGAGCGCCTTTACCCAGTCGTCGTTCATCTGACGCAGCTCCTGCTCGGTCTCAAGTTTCGAATGCGAGCCAGGCGATTCCGCACTCATATTTCCGCTCCTTATATTAATAGACCAAGCGCTTTCTACGCTTTCGCGGACTACTAGTCAAACCGGAACGATCAGGCGGTTTTTTGGAGTGCGACTGGTGGCCGCTTTCTGTACGGTGCTTGGAAAAGCGCTGACGAGTCAGCGCGCTCCAAAGAGAACTTTCAGGCTCGTTTTGCGTTAGAAAAAGGTTACTCCCCATCTTTCTAGTATCCGCTCCCAAAGAATTTGTGCAAACATCGATTCCGACTACAATATGGCGCGGACGCGCCTGAAAATGGCGGCTTCAACCTTCAACTGAAGAAACTTGCCATAAACCAGTAGTTTGCGGTGTTTGCATGGTTGAGAGCGGTGATCAATGACTGGACAAGCTAGAGCTTTGACCGAGCCCATGGAAATGGCGACTGCGGCGACCGCCCTCAGTTTCGACGAGGCGTTTACGCTTCATCACCGTGCTGTCTTTCGTACTGCGCGATCGGTGGTGCGCGACTCCGCTTTGGCTGAAGATGTGACGCAGGAAGTGTTTCTCAGGCTCTATCGCAATCTCGACGCCACGCCGGGTGAAGATCTTTTGAGGGCGTGGCTTTTGCGTGTAACGCTGAACGTGGCGCGCAATACTTTGCGGGGCCAAAGCCGATCGATGGCGCGGGATAATGAGTATCAGAAAGAGACGATGCAGGACTGGTTTGTGGCCGCGCCCGAAGAAGATTACGAGCGCCGCGTGGCGATTGAAGGCGCCCGCCGTGCGCTTGAAAAGATTAAAGAGCCGATGCGCAGCTGCTTGCTTTTGAAACAGCAAGGGCTCTCGTACAAGGAAATTGCCGTAACCTTGTCTTTGAAAGAGACGAATGTCGGCAGCCTGGTCGCGCGCGGACGTAAGGAATTTGCGAGGGTTTACGGAAAAATCGGAGGAAGTCGATGAGAGAGTGTTTGGACGAAGCAATTCTGCAAAGCTACTTTGATGGCGAGCTTTCCGGCCAGCATCTGGAGAACATCACGTCACACCTGGCTACGTGCAAAACCTGCGCGGTGACAGCGCGCGAGATTGAGGCTGAGACTGCTTTGCTCGCAGCGGCGTTCGCTCCCGAGCTCGAAGC
>JBPCMI010000026.1:0-15297 GCA_051002415.1 Pyrinomonadaceae bacterium | reverse complement strand
CGTCAGGTCCATCAGAATCATGTCGGGATGTTCGCGCAAGGCCATCTCCACTGCGTTGACTCCATTCTCCGCTTCGCTCACAAGATAACCGAGCCGCTCAAGCTCAAGTCTCATGAGGTACCGCGAATCGTCGTCATCCTCAACAACCAGGACTGTAAGATTTGCAGGATCCGTTTCAGGCATTCGGCTTATAAGTAGAGCGTTCAGAGTTTTTGAACGCGAGAGCTCACAGGTTAATCCAAAGTTTCGTACGTTGTGATTGCGATCACTGACTTTATGTTGACCTCAAAGCGATGTCAAGACTGGTAATTTCCTTCGACTTTTTCCTTTCGTGGCGACACGCGAGCCATATTTAAACGCTAAGGCGCTGAGTCGCAGAGCCGCCGAGAAAACAAAGTGTTAGGGTGGAATTCTCTCTTTCTTTGCGCCTTTGAGGCTCTGCGTCTTGGCGGTAGAAAACTAAGCTAGGAATGCTCTCGGGATGGTCCAGCGAACCCGCGGTTTAGACGAGTTTGAAAATAACTTCGCTTTTGAGCGAACCAAAGATCCGATTTTGACGTTAAAGAAAGGGAACAAGCGCTCGTGGCAGCCTCGAACTCCTGGAGAAAAGCAATGAAGCGAATTATTTTGGTGGTGCTGCTGGTCAGCATTGCAGCCTTGGCGGGAATTGTCCGTTCTTACTCCAAAACCGGCCGCAGTATTAGCGACATCCCAAACGTCGTGGCCGGCGAGTCGGATTCTCAAGGTAGTCTTCGCGACGAGATCCGCAAAACCTATGAGCTGGCGCCTGGCGCGCGAGTTCAGGTGGAAGGCATTAACGGATCAGTAATGATTGAAACTAGCGACACGCGGACTGCCGAAATCTACATCGAGCGCACTGCCAAAAGCGCCGAGGCGATGCAGCGACGCAAGATCATCATCGAAAACACGGTAAACAGTCTGAGGATCCGCGGCGAGAAGGGCGATGCAGGATTTATTTCACGTTTCTTCGGTTCCAGCCCCCACGAGAAAGTCACTTTGAAACTCCCGCGTCAAATCTCACTTGTTACCCAGGGCGTTAACGGGTCGGTCAACGTTGGTGAGATCGACGGTCCGGTTGAGGTCCACGGAGTAAATGGGAAAGTAGACATCGCGCAGGCGACGGGTTCTGCAGAGTTTCACGGCATCAACGGCAACATTTTCGTGGCGCTTACGCGTCTGGAGAAAGAAGCAGTCAGTCTCAACGGCGTAAACGGAAACATCGAATTGCGACTCGCGGAAGGTATTAACGTTGAGCTCGAGGCGCATGGCATGAATGGACGCGTTTCGTCTGACCTCCCTGACTTTGTTGTGGATGAGAAACGACACGGAAACTATCGTGCGCGGGTCGGCACTGGCGGGAACTCTATCTCGGCGAACGGTATTAATGGCAACATTCGGTTGAGTCGGGCTTCGTCCGCTGCCATAACAACAGAGTCAGGGAAGAGCAAGACCTAGCTGGGCGACTGCAGACAAACAATAAAAGGGGCACGCCATCCGGCGTGTCCCTTTGTTTTAGCCCTCAGGCTTTCTGCAAGAGCCGCCTTGTCGCACTTATGAAACTGCTGTTGGTGGGGTACAGATTGAACAACTGGAGTGTCCTGCCTCGTTCACGAGGCTGGCCTACCGGCCCTCCGGGATGGCGCGTAAACGCGCCAACTTATTGGGACAGGCGATCTCCTATCCGTCTTATCTGCGCTCTGTGGCTGGGTTTCTCGTCCTAGAAATCGACTGGGTTTCGTGTTGTTAGCGTTGGCGCGTTCCAGCCGCGCAACTTCTCATTCCATTGCGGCACGGTTTCGGAAATGAACTTGTTCACCTCGCCCACACGCTCGCGAAACTCCGGTTCCACCTCTTCGAAATATTTACGCTGGTATGGTGTGGGAGCCGAATTGCTCGCGTCGATCGAAAAGAACAGATCGCCAATTCGATCGGAGACTCGCGACTTGCCTCCCAAGCCGAGGCCCTCTGAACGGCGTGCCAGCTTATCCTGCAGTGCGTCAATCTGCTTCTGATAATCTTCGAGCGCCTTCGTCATCTCTTTATCGGGTTCCTTGTTCAGATTCTTCATCGTGGTCTGCGTGTGCTTGAGCTGGTCATTGATGCTGTCTAGAAAGCGCAGGGCAGTATTCGCAACCGATTGCATATCCCGCAGCTTGATAGTTAGATCCAGCTGTGATTGCAGATCGGCGATCGGGGTGTTCACATTCGGATCGAGACGGACTTCAACGGGTTCTTCAAATTTCTTCTCACCCAAAGTTAACCTGACCAGATAACTGCCCGGCAATACTTGTGGCCCGCGCGGCGGTCCTCCCGTAGCCGTCTCTTCCTCGGGTGGTGGCTGTCGCACTTCTGCGCCGCCGAAGCGCAGGTTCCAGGCCACCCGATTCAGTCCCTTTTCTTTACTCGGTCGGTTCAAGGACTGCACGAGTTTTCCTGCTTGATCGAAGATCTCAACCTTGAAAGCTGTTTTATCGTCGGGCTTGTCTTTCAAGTAATAGGTAATCAGCGCCCCGTATGAAGGATTTGGCCCGGTGAAAACCTTGTCGCCGATTCCATAGCGGGTGAAGCGCGCAGCAAACCGGATCGCGGGTCGCACGGGAAACAAGTGCGCGTCCCGACTTACCAGCTCCGAGCTCATCTGCTGTATCGGAGTAGCATCATCAATAATCCAAAGACTGCGACCGTGCGTTGCCAGAATCAGATCATTCTCACGCGGATGAATCTTGATGTCGTGCACGGCAACATGCGGTAGATTCTTCAGACCAAGTCTGATCCACTCATTGCCACCGTCGTAGGACGCGAACAAACCAAGCTCTGTTCCGGCGTAAAGCAAGTTGGGGTTTTTCGGATCCTCGCGCACGATCTGCACGTAGGCCTTCGCTGGCAAGTTGCCGGTTATGTTTTTCCAGGATTTGCCGCCGTCCGCGGTTTTGAAAATGTAGGGACGAAAGTCGTCGAGCATGTGCCGCTCGAACGACGCGTAAACCAGTTGCGCATTTGTGCGCGACGGTTCGACATGTGAAACCCCGGAGTTGGCCCCGAGTCCCGGAACCTTGCGAATCACATTCCGCCAATTCTTCCCAGCATCCGTTGTCACCTGCAGATTGCCATCATCAGTACCGACCCAGATGAGTCCTTGCTGCGTGGGCGACTCCGCAATCGCGGTGATGGTTGTGTGGTATTCAGCCGTGGAATTCTCAAACGCAATCGGGCCACCAGCATCTTTCTGTTTTTCGGGATCGTTCGTTGTCAAATCGGGACTGATCTGTTCCCAGGTCTTTCCGAAGTCAGTTGATTTGAAGACAACGTTGCCGGCTAGATAGATGGTGTTGCCGTTATGAGGCGATTGCACAATCGGCGCACTCCAGTTGAAACGGAATTTCTCGCCCTGTGCCGGACCATCGCCACTGCCGCGGCCCCAGGGATTAATTTCCTGTTGCTCGCGCGTACGAAAATCGGTGCGCAGAATATTGCCCCCCTGGGATTCGGAAATGTAGATCTCCGGATCGTCCGGACTGTTAAGCATGTAAAAGCCATCGCCAAAACTAACCATGCGCCAATCGTCATTCATAATCCCGGCAGGCTCGCGCGTGCGACTGGGCCCGGTCCACGATCCGTTGTCCTGCAGCCCGCCCATGATGTTGTAGAAGGGAAGTCGATTGTCGGTGTGAATCTGATAGAACTGGCCCAGCGGCATATTGTTTACGTATTCCCACGACTCGCCGGCGTCAAGAGAAACAGCGACGCCGCCATCCTGTCCTTGCCACATCCGTTTGGGATTCCGCGGATCGATCCAGAGCGCGTGATAGTCGATATGTGTCCTCCCGGTGATGGATCGAAAAGTCTTTCCACCGTCGATGGAAACGAAAAGGCTGGAAGCGACTGCGTAAACTTTATTCTCGTTCGTAGGATCCACGCGCACAGTCGTGTAATAAAAACCGCGCGAGACTATCCGGGATTCTTTTGAGACCTGTCTAAACGTTTCGCCGCGATCGTCGGAGCGATAAAGTGTCCCTTCCTTGGATTCAACGATGGCATAGACGACGTTGGTATTGCTGGGCGCGACTCTTACGCCGATGCGTCCGAGCAGCTTCGGCAAGCCATTGCTCAATTTGGTCCAGGTTCGTCCGGCGTCAATTGATTTGTACACGCCGCCTTTTTCGCTCCCGCTGCGGTGGGTCCAGGCTTTCCGTTCGAAGCTCCACATGCCGGCATAAAGAATGTTTGGATTCGTGGGATCAATATCCAGATCCGAAACTCCATGTTCCTTGTCGATGTAGAGAGTTCTGGTCCAGGTGCGACCACCGTCAGTTGTCATGAAAACTCCGCGCTCTTCGTTGGCGCCAAAAGCGTGGCCCAGCGCGCCCACGTAAACGATGTCGGAGTTTTGCGGATGAATAACGATCGCCGAAATTCGCTCCGTGTCCTTCAGTCCCATGTGCTGCCAGGTTTTTCCGCCGTCAGTGGATTTGTAGACGCCGTCGCCAAAAGAGACGCTGTTGCGGGTGTTTGATTCGCCAGTGCCTGCCCAAACGACGTCAGGATTGTTGGGCGCGAGTGCAACATCCCCGAGGGAAAGCGTTCCCTGTCGTTCAAAGATTGGTTTCCAGCTCACGCCGCCGTTCACAGTCTTCCACAAGCCGCCAGAAGCACTCGCGACAAAGACTGTGTTGGGATCGCCGGGAACGCCCTCGACATCAGCAATACGCCCGCCCATGTTCGCGGGACCGATGCTGCGCCACTCAAGCCGATCAAGCGCCGCCTCGAGCGGTGGTTTAGCGGGAACGGCGGGACTTGGTGATGACTGGGGACTTGGTGAAGGGGAAGGCTGGGAGGGTTCCTGGGCGGTTGCTGTTTGTTGACCAAATGCCGACAGTAAAAGACAGACGACTGCGAGGCAGCGTGGAAACATCGGTTCTCCTGAAATTGTCTTTTCGTTCTTAGTTCCAGAGCTTGTGTTGGTAAACTAATTCCTTCCGGCAATTCGAGAGGTGGCCGCAACTGAATTGCCGATTCGAACCATTACTCGAAACTCAAACTCTATTGCGTGGTTTCAACCAACCCTGATTTCATCTTCGTGCTGGTTTGCCGATCGTTTAACTCGATATAGACCCAGCTCGGCGGAATGGCATCAGCCTCCGCGGCAAACCAGATCTTCGCCAAATCGGCGCTCTTACCCAATGCACAGAATCCATATAATCGTTTGCCCCTGCTATCAAAAAAATCTACCCACGTGCGCGAGGCCTTTGTGTTAGTACCGCACGGCGACAACTCCGGTGACGCTGCAAACAGGCTATCGGGGAGGGCCTCGCGATTCGCAACCGCGTAACGGTATCTGAGCCACGATTTGCCGTTAGCCTCATAAGGTTCGGAACCTAGAAACACTAGAGTTGGGTTTGGTAACGCTGCGGCAGTTTGACCTTGTGTCACCAAGGCGCTTCCCAGTGTGATGGCAATCAACCCTAAGAGAACCGTCAGACGGATTTTTGTTTTGGCTGAGATCATAATTGCTCCTCTTCGGGTACAGGTTGAACCTCTAAGGATCTCCTGAACCACGATTAAGTTGGATTGCTTGAGTGACGAAGCGAGGTAGAGCGCCGACAGCCTATCGCTCATGGTCGCAAATTTCAACCAATTTTATGCGGCAGTGGCGTGCCCGCGAAGCAATTTCGCAAGGTGCTGCTTTGGCGAGCATGAAGTATGATGCAGCAACACCACGCAGGGAGAGCCACTATGACTAAGGACGTCAAGGAGATGACGGCAGACGAAATTCGCGAGCGCGTTTTGCTCCTCGGTTTCGGCGGCGACCAACGACTCTATATGTCGTTTTGCAAACGACTGAAGGCGGATCTGCCTCCGGGAACGGGCGTCGCTCTGCGTGGCAGCGTCGTGACGAATAAGAAGTGGGAGGATGGTAGGCCGTTCGACGCCGACGGTAAAGGCACGAGTGATCTGGATCTTACCCTCGTGGGAACCAAGGTGATGGAATATTGGGATAAGGATGCTTTCTATATTCCGGGATTACATACGAAGCCGTTATGCGATGAAGATCCCACCATCGCCATCGGTCTCAACAAACTGAGAAAGGATTTACAAAGCTTGGTGGGCCGCCCGGTCAACATGCAAGCCACCGCCAATCTTGTGCTTTATGCGCGCGACGTTCTCTTTGGCGAACCTTACTTTACTGCAATTGAAGCAAAAAAAGAGTAGTGAACGTCAAACTCCTCAGCTACAACATCCGCTTTGGAGGCCGAGGTCGTGAAGCGCGATTGGCAGAAGTGATTCGTGCCATCTCGCCGGATCTGGTCGTTTTCCAGGAGGCGACTGACCCGCTCGTAATTGAACGACTAGCGAGCGAAACGGCTTTTCCTTACTGGTCCGCACAACGATCCCATTCAATCGCCTACATCAGTCGTTTCAAGATTGCCTACCATGAATGGCATTACCCAGCCGGAGCAAAACATTCATTCCTGGAGATCGTACCGGAAGGCAGCGACACACGCATCTTCGGTTTGCATCTAAGCGCGCGGTTTTCGAAATGGGACGAGCGGCAGAGAGCTCGCGAGATTCGCAACTTACTCAAAGGCATCGAACGACATCAAAGCGGCTTTCATGTTTTGGTGGGAGACTTCAATACCCTCGCTCCGGGAGAAGTCCTGGAAGTGCAAAGGATGCCCACCTGGATTCGGGCCCTTGTTTGGATCAGCGGACGCGACATTCAACGTGAAACGATTCAGGTGATGCTCGACGCCGGCTATGCTGACGGCTACCGGCGTCTTCATCCGGATATCAAAGGCTACACTTTTCCTACCTGGGATCCGCACGTGAGGCTCGACTATATTTTTGTACCCTCGTCGTTCGCCGATCGCTTAGAAACATGTGAAGTGATTACCGAAGTGCCTGGTGTGACGCACGCATCGGATCACTTGCCTCTGCTCGCCAACCTCAACTTAAACGAGGCTTGAGTTAAGGATTACGCGCACTGAAAGTATCACCCTGGCGTATGTCCCCGGTCTCGAGTCCGTGACGAAACCAGCGAATCCGTTGCTCCGAACTTCCGTGCGTAAACGAATCAGGGACAACGTAACCTTGCGATTCGCGTTGTAGCCGATCATCGCCGACGGCACTCGCGGCGCCAAGTGCTTCTTCAATGTCGCCTAGTTCGAGCAGTCCTTTCCGTTGCGCGTAGTGCGCCCAGACACCCGCCAAAAAATCTGCCTGCAGTTCCAATCTAACTGAAAGGTCATTCGCCTCAGCTTCGCCGCGCTGCCGTTGCGCCGAGCTAACGCGATCCATTGTCCCTAACAATCTTTGCACGTGGTGACCTACTTCATGCGCGATCACATATGCCTGCGCAAAGTCTCCGGGAGCGCGAAAACGTGTTTGCAAATCGCGAAAGAACGAAAAGTCGAGATAGAGCTTTTCATCGCCAGGGCAGTAGAAAGGCCCGGTGGCGGCGCCAGCTTGCCCGCACGCCGAACTCACCTGATCGGTAAACAGCACAAGCGTAGGTTTGCGATAGTTTCCTCCCGACTGGCGGAAGATCTCGGTCCAAACGTCTTCGGTGCTGGCCAGCACGACGCGAGTAAAGCTCTTGAGTTCTTCTTCTTCAGGGTTCGTCGTGCGCGCAGTCTGCGTTTCGGTGCCTTGATCAACCGGGCCCTGCTCAAGGAGTTGGCGCGGATCTGCGCCTAGCAGCAAAGCAATTATTAAAATAACAATGCTTCCCAAGCCGCCGCCGAGTGCAATTCCGCCGCGGGACATACCTCGCCGATCTTCAATGTTCTCGCTTTCACGTTGGCCTCTCCAGCGCATACCTCGCCCCCTCCTCGTACCAGGTCTTAAGTGTCGTTGAGTCCGGGAATTATCGCACGCGAACGGGATTTGTCGGAAAAAGTTCTGGAAGCTGGTCAGGCTGATTCCAAAAAACACCCAGCGATTGGCCGGAAAACGTCGAAAGCCTCGGAAAACGGCAAAATCATCTGGAAAAAGCCTATTGACGGCAGCCCATACATAGAAGAGAATCCTAGTGGCTTGGTAAGTTAGCCTAGAAGCCACCGTCCAAAACGAGCGCGCCATCGTCCACTCACCGGCGCGACTCTTCAACCTAAGCGCTTAGTTCAAACAGTTCCTAACGCAACCGAACTGCGTCAAACCCAATCCTCAGTGCTCGCAGACCAACGCACTGACCTGCTTGCCGGCAACTCGCGCCCTACCGGAGGTCCAATACTCAATCATGTCCCTTAATCCTTCCGCTCCTGATCAATTCTCTGGAGCAGATCCGCACCTAACTGGTTTCGAAGAAGCCAAACGTGATCTGCTAATGGCAGACTCGATTACTGAGCGAGCCAATGCGGCTTTCAAGCTCGGCTTGCTCGGAAACTCCGCGGCTGTCGCTTACCTGATCGCGGCGCTTTACGACAATGCAGCGGACGTGCGGAATGCGGCAGCCGAGTCGCTGGGACAAATCGGTGACGCTTCGGCGCTGGGCCCACTCGTTGATTTGCAGCACCGCGAAGGATGCAACCCGGTGATCTCGAACGCTGTTAGTTTAATTAGTAGCCGGCAGACAAATTTAGTATCGGCGAACGGCGAGTCAACAGAGTTGGAGGAACTAGAAGCGGAACCAGCTACATTAAACGAGCCGGCTCAGCTCCACACAGAAATTCCGGCCGACAACAGTTTCCTCATCGAAGCTGTCGCAGAAATCAACACCCTCTTCCATGCAGCTTCGGAGCAGGCGGAGCGGATCAATGCCGCAGGAGATCAGACAGATGTGGTTCGGTCTGAAGCACAACCGCACCAGCTCAGTACTGCAATCACCATCAACGACGAAATTGACGCCGGCTTCGAACTCTTACGTCAGGCGGAAGCGCGACAGTCTGAGCTGATTGCAGAAGCCGAAGCGCGGCTGCAGGCCCAACAGGAAACGCGGCAGAAGATTGAAGTAAGTGTCCGTCAGCGCGCTGAGCAAGAAAAACGCCTGGCCGAAGAGATCGAGGAGTTGCAGGCAAACGAGCAGGAGCTGCGCCAACGTCTGCAGGAGGCCGAAGAACGGCGCCGCTTGCAGTTTGAGGTAGTCAGAGAAGCCGAAGAAGAAATGCGTGCTCGTGCCGAGGAAGAGAAACTACGGCTCGCCGAACTGGAAGAACACTACCAGCACGCCGAGGAGGAGAGTCGCAAACGAGGTGAACAACAGCAACAACTGGAAAACAGCATCTCTCTCGTGGCCCAAAGTGTTTCGGAACAGAATGATCGGATCGCGGAGGCTGAAGCCCAGATTGCCGAGACTTTGCGCACACTAAAAGTTGACGAAGAGAGACATGTCGCCGAGTCGCAGGCAGCATTGAAATCTCAGAAGGAAATACGAAAGCAAGCTGCAGCCAAAGCGAAGCAGAATGCGAAGCAGCTCCAGCGGTTAACCCAGGAGATTGAAGCGCTCCAAAATGATACCGAGAAGCAGGCCAAGAAGATCGCGGCATCCGAGGCAGAGCTGGTGCGCGCGCAGGAGTCGGTGCTGGCACAGTCGGAAGCTGAAGCTCGCTTGCGTCAAGAGATAGCCCGTCTACAGCAAGAGGAGGCTGAGACTAGATTAGCGTTTGAAGCTACTGAAACAGTCGTGGCTAATCTGCGCAGTCAGATGGAGGCTGAAGAACGTCGTCTGGCCGAGCTGACCGAAACTAAGCAGCGTGCCGAAGATGAAGCCCAGCAACGCGCCGCGCGTGAAGCGGAAATGAAGCGGCAGTTGAGACGTCTTGATCAGGCAGAACAGCAGCAGGGAAAACGGCTGCAGAAGGCGGAGGCCTCGTTACAGGCTAAGCAGCAAACACTGAATCAAATAGAAGCGGAATTGCAGCGGCTAGGTGAAGAAGAAGCTATACGCGACAGCCAGATCGCCTCTCTCCGGGAAACGTTGCAGCAAGTTCAAACGGAGTCCCAGGAACGCGCAAAGGAAGAAGAACTGCGAATTAGTGAGCTGGCGGAGCTTCGCAGCAAGAGTGAAGCAGAACTTAGTCAGCGGAAGGAAATCGAACAGCAACTAACGGCGGAGCTTGAGACACTGCGCGCTACTTGCCAAAACCAACTCAAAGCGATTAGCGAGTTGCAGGCTGGCGTACAACAGGCTCAGGACGAATCCCAGCGCCTGACTGCAACCGAAGCTGATCTTCAACGACAATTAAGTAGTCTTGTCGATCATCAACACGAGTTAGCCAGTCGATTGCAAACGACCGAGACCGCACTGCAGTCTCACCAGCAAACGTGTAATCAGCTGGAGACCGAATGTCAGCAGCGTGCTGAAGCGGAGGAAGTGCATTTAGCACAGCTGGCGGCCATTCGCGACCAGGCTGCGGAGGAAGGACAGCACCGTGCTGCACAGGAAGCGAAACTGAACAGCGAGCTCGAGGCGTTGCGGGCAGGCCAGACTCAACTGAATGCGATTAGCGACCTGGAAGCGCGCTTGCAACTGACTCAGGCTGAGGTGGAGCAATACAGCGCACGGGAATCCGAGCTCAAACAACAGCTGAGTAGTCTGACTGAAGAGGAGCAAACGCTGCGAAGGCGATTGCAAGAGACTGAGACCTCAATACAACTTCAGCAGGAAACACATAGGCAGGTGGAGATTGAATCTCAGCAGCGCACTGAAGCCGAGGAAGCGCAGATTGCGAAGCTTGCGGCTAGTCGTGAGCAAGCTGCTGAAGAAGGACTGAGGCGTTCGCTGCTGGAGAAGCAACTCAACGATGAACTCGCGGCGTTGCGCGCAGCTGAACAAAACCAGCTCAAGGTTATTGAGAAGCTGGAAGTGAACGTCCAACAAACTCGTACCGAAGCCGAGCAGCTGATTGCACGTGAAGACCAACTCAACGCGGAAATTCAGACACTGCAGACCGAGTTCGCCGTCCAGCATGAGAGTCAAGGTGAAATAGCCACTCGAAGAGCAGAGCACGAATCCTCACCAAGAGAAATTGAGGCAGCTCGGCTGCACGCCGAGGAGGACGCAGCGCGGCTCGGGCGGTTGGAAGCGTTGCGTGACCAACTTGAATTTGAGTCGCAACAGCGTGCTGAAAATGAGCGGCAACTCAGACTTGCTATCGAGGCGCTTCGTGTAGACGAAGCGGAGCATCGCGCCCGTCTTGAGGAGATGCGTGAACACGCGGCCACCTTGGAAGAAGCAAAGCAGCGGCGCGTTTTAGAGGAATCCAACGTCACGGCGGAGATTGCGGCTCTCGAAGAATCGACCTCCAGGGCCCAAGCGCCGAGCCCAACCGAGTGGTTGGAACTGAACAGGGAGCCTGACTCACCGGAGCGCCCGGAAGCCACACACTCGCATAACCTGCAGCAACAGGACGCGGAAGAGCTCGCTCCCGTGGAGATCAAAATTGAAGCGGAAACACTCGCCTCGGAAGTTGTTTCGGAGATCTCCGAGTTCGAAGTTATAAACGATGAAGAAACAGCTACAGCTGAGCCATTGGTTGTGGTCAGCGACTCCTTCTCGTTCGAGGTAAACGCGCCTGCGAACCATGAGGAAGAGATCATCATTGGCAACGCCGACTTTGAAGTACCGGAGTACGTGGATCACGTAGAAGTGTCGGCACTGGAACCGGTCAACGTCGCAGTCGACGAGCAGGCTAAGTCGTTGTCCCTGGTGACTGGTGAAACCGGACTTGCCCACGTCAACGACGATTCGCCACTTTCGCAAGCCGCCGCACGTCTGCAAAGTTCGGATCCGGCAGAGCGTTGTGAAGCGCTTATGAATCTAGCTCAACTCAATGATGAAGAGTCGTTTGATCTCATCGCCAACCGGTTCGACGATCCTGCGGTCCAGGTTAGAAATGCCGCAGCGCGAGCTTTGTGTGAACTGAATCCGGATCGAGCAGCCTCGCTGACTCGGGCGCTTCGTGAAGCTCCACCCGAACGACGTCGCAGAATTGGAGCGGCTTTCGCCGGATCGGGTTTAGCTTCACAAGCCATAAACTGCCTGGCGGGCGAGGGCAGGGACGTAACTTATGATGCCTTCACGGTCCTTTTTCTGATGGCAAAAGCAGGCGAAGTCCATCCCTTAATTGAGACAATTGAGAATCATGCCAACATCGCCGTGCGGCTGGCTGTAATTAAGCTGCTTGCCTTTAGTAATCAATCAGGTGTTGTCCCGGCCTTTCGCCGGTTAGCGGTGCGTGCCTCCTTACCAGCGGAAGTAAGGTCCGCTGTGATGGAAGCCATTCACGACATCAGCACTCCCACTCGAGAGTCCAGAATATCGGCAGCGTAAAATCGTTTCGATTGCTAGTGCAGAATCAGGTCTGATTGAGTGCATTCTTATCGCACAAACGTACGACGATATCGTCGTGTTTCTTCGCATTTAGGTTAAAAGTTGCGAAAATCAGATTTTTAGTGGCAATCCTCTGACGGTACGGCAGTTGCCAGCTGATGGTGGAGAGGAGAATCACTATGAAACTACAAAAGATCGGGTCCGGAATTCTTGCATTCTCGTTTATGTTATTAGTCGGTGTTTCCAGTTCGTCTGTTCAAGGACAGGATCGCTGGGGACGAAATGATCAAGACCAGCGAGAGCGTCAGAGACAATGGGAACGTGACCAGCGTCGTCAGCGTGGCGATGAGCGCCGAGGCAACCGTGGCAATGGTCGTTCAGACGACGGCTATAGCAATTACGGTGGATCATTTCAGCTGCGACAGACGGCCCTAAACGCAGGCGCCAATGAAGGCAATAAGGAAGGTCGCAAGGACCGCAGTCGCGGTGAACGTTTTGATTTTACCGACGAAAGCGCTTTCCGTAGTGCGACGAAGGATTACAACTCGCGCTTAGGTGATCGAGAGCTTTATCGACGTTACTTCCGTGAGGCTTTTGAAAATGGCTATCGCGATGGTTACGCGGGCTATTAAGCCAACGACGAGCTGACAGCTAGTCAGACAAAATCGATAGGGACTGGAGATGACCTCCGGTCCCTTTTTCTTTTTCAAGCTGGTTGAGTACCATCTCTCCCCAGGCTGAATTTGCGCCCCGCTCAAGTCTCGCCGGCCATTGCGATTGGAATTAGCCTCAGCTCACGCTGCAACAGTGTTCTTTGCTTTCAGTGGACGGATTTTTTTTGCGATAAGGGACGGTGAAGGAAAAACTTACGTGGAAGTTAGGAGCAGGATTAAGGCAAAAAGAGAGGGCGTCGACCTCCCCCAAGACCGACGCCCTTGCCTTTATCTCAGTTCTCACATGGAGAATTAACGATGGGCACAGGGTAGACCTGCCTTTAATTCTGTAGGTTGCAGCCATCTTGCAAAGGCTTTACGAGAATGTAACAAAAGAATCGCGAAACCTAATTGAATCCACGTAAGTGAATCGCTCAGATGAACAACAAATCGCCATTTGGCTCATGGAAATCGCCGATTACTGCCGATCTAATCGTCAGTGGCGCCGTCGGGCTGAGTCAGCCGACTATGGATGGACCTGACATTTATTGGCTGGAGCTGCGGCCGGCGGAAGGTGGTCGCCAAGTCATCGTGAAGCGCGACGAGTCAGGCCAACTCTCTGATATCAATCCGCAGCTGTTTAACGCCCGCACAAGGGTCCACGAATATGGTGGTGGAGATTATCTGGCTGTTAACGGCACGGTTTATTTTTCAAACTTTGCCGACCAACGTCTCTATAAAACAGTTGCCGGAGAAGCGCCGCAACCGCTTACTCCCGCCGCCGAGATGCGCTACGCAGAAGCGATCCTTGATAGTGCGCGGGATCGGGTTCTTTGTGTCCGCGAGGATCACACAGTTCCTGGTCGGGAAGCCGTTAACACGCTGGTAGCTCTCAATGTGCATGGTAATGACGACTGTGGTGAAGTTCTCGTAAGCGGCAACGACTTCTACTCCACACCTAGTTTAAGTCCGGATGGAACTCAATTGGTTTGGCTTACCTGGAATCATCCGAACATGCCTTGGGATGGTACCGAACTCTGGCAAGCTCAGGTAGAAGCGGACGGCTCGCTGAGTGGAGCAACGTTAATTGCGGGAGGCAAGGATGAATCGATATTCCAACCGCAGTGGTCCCTCGACGGCCTACTCTATTTCATTTCCGACCGTAGCGGCTGGTGGAATCTCTACCGGGTCTTTGACGGTCGAGTCGCAGCTGTTACCGATCTTACCGTGGAGATGGGAGTGCCTCAGTGGGCTCTTGGCTTATCCTGCTATGCGCTCGCGTCGGCTCAGCAAATCGTTTGCGTCTATTACGTACTGGGGATGGCCCGCCTCGCAATTATTGACACTGAAACATTGAAGCTGGAGCCAGTCGACGTTCCCTACACCGATTTGGGTTTTGTTCGTGCCGCAGCTGGTCGAGCGGTCTTTCGTGCCGGCTCACCCACTACGCCCCCAGCGATCGTGCGATTCGATTTGCAAAGCAGAGAGTTTGAGACGCTCCGCTTGTCCAACAATCTGAATTTAGATTCCGGCTATCTTTCGACTCCAGAAGCGATCGAGTTTCCAACAACCGATGGCCTCACCGCGCACGGCTTTTACTACGCGCCGCGAAATCGCGACTACCAGGGGCCCGAGCACGAACTTCCGCCCCTGCTGGTGAAGAGCCATGGGGGTCCCACCTCGGCTGCGGCTACTGCCTTAAGTCTCCATATCCAATATTGGACCAGCAGAGGCATTGCGGTGCTTGATGTGAATTATGGCGGCAGCAGTGGGTACGGACGCGAATATCGCGAACGATTGCATGGCAAGTGGGGAGTAGTTGATGTGGATGATTGCGCGAATGGCGCTAAGTATCTGGTCGCCCGTGGCGACGTCGATGTGAACCGGTTGGTGATTACTGGCGGCAGCGCGGGTGGGTACACGACCTTATGTGCGTTGACCTTTCGAGATACGTTTAAGGCGGGAGCCAGTCATTACGGCGTTAGCGACGCTGAAGCCCTCACTGAGGAGACACATAAATTTGAGTCTCGCTATCTGGATAACCTGTTCGGACCATATCCCGAGCGGCGCGATGTTTACTATGAACGGTCGCCGATCAACTTCACCGAGCAGCTTTCATGTCCGGTAATCTTCTTTCAGGGACTTGAAGATCGAGTGGTACCACCGAACCAGGCGGAGCTGATGGTCGAGGCTTTGAAGCAGAAGGGAGTGCCCGTAGCCTACGTTGCTTTTGCGGGCGAACAGCACGGGTTCCGGCAAGCGCAGAACATCAAGCGATCTCTTGAGGGCGAGCTGTATTTCTATTCTCGAGTATTTGGATTTGAATTAGCGGAGAAAGTTGACCCGATTGAAATT
>JBPCMI010000025.1:0-11157 GCA_051002415.1 Pyrinomonadaceae bacterium | reverse complement strand
GGTAAGTCTTGGACTTACTGTGGGTGTGTTTTTCGTGTTATGTGTGGGGCTCGATCCCTGCAACAAGTTGAACGCGCCTGCGGGAAGTCAGAGACTTACCGCGCAACCCGGGGGGCAGAGCCCCAAGCCCAAATTTTCGCTTACCTCACGAGCTGGCAATGTCAACTTCCTCGCAGGACTTTCAATCGCATCCCTTTTTAATCCTTGCTGGCGGGTTCGGGATTGGCATCGTTGCCGTTGAGATCTTTCCCGTCACACCGCGTGTCCTTTTGGGGATCACTGTGCCGGTGTTGCTGTTCTTAATTGCGGGTTCAGTGCTGCTGCGATCACTTAAAGCGGTCATCCTTTTGTTCGTAGCCTTCGTGTTCGCTGGGGCGACGCTTACTGCGGTGGAGAAACACAGTCGCATTGCGAACAGCCTCAGCATTTTTCTGGACAAAGGAGTCATCGGCGCCGGCGAAGCGGTGGGGCTTACCGGCATATTGGCAAGACAGCCGGAGGCTGCGCCGGAGGGTTTCTATCTTACGTTGCGCGTCGAGAAGTTAAGCCGAAAGTCCAGCGAGGAGCACGCGGTCGGTATCGTTTCGCTGCTTGTGCAGATTTCAGGGGACGCGGCAAAGATTGAATACGAGAAACTTGATTTGCGCTACGGCGCGCGCATTCGCGCGGTAACCAGTTTGAAACGCGGCGAAAGCTTTCGTAATCCCGGCGCCAGTTCTTTCAAAGAGTATTTGGATCGCAAGGGCTTCGCGGCCAGTGCTTTTCTGAAGAGCCCTCACCTAATTGAGCGTCTTGATGACGAGCGCGTGCTGCTGCCGCTCGCATGGCTCTACGATTGGCGCGAGCGACTGCAGCAGGCGTTCAATAATCACTTCGCTCCGGAGACTGCGGGAGTTCTTAATGCTGCGGTCCTCGGTAATCACCATTTCCTTTCGAAGCCGGCTTCAGAAAGATTTCGAGAAGGTGGAACGTTCCATGTCCTCGTAATCAGTGGCCTGCACATTAGCTTCATAGGCGGCCTGTTTCTGCACATTGCTCGCAAAGTTTCTCGGCGAAGATTGACGCAGTTTTTGATCTCGGCAACCGTGCTGTGGAGTTACGCCATCGCCGTCGGCGCCGAAGCGTCGGTCGTGCGCGCAGCGTTGATGTTTACGTTGGTCGTGTTTGCTCCAGTCGTGTCTCGGCGCGCGGCCTCAGTAAACGCGCTCGGGGCGGCGGCACTAGTATTGTTGGTATGGCATCCGCGCGATCTGTTTGATCCCTCGTTCCAACTAACATTTCTCTCGGTTGCGGCGATTGTGATTTTTGCCTGGCCGTTGCTGCAGCGCATGTCAGAAATTGGTTCATGGCGTCCCACTCGTGCGAGTCCTTATCCACCGCGTTGCGCTCGCTGGTTACGGGTTTTCTGTGAAACGCTCTTTTGGTCGGAGAAAATATGGCGTCACGAGCAGTCGCAGCTCAATTACCGTTACAGGCTTTTTAAAACACCAATGGCAGCGCGGTTCGAGCGCTTCCACTGCCAGGCGTTTCTTCGTTACGGGTTCGCGGCGATGCTGGTTTCCTGTTGCGTGCAGATCACCATGCTGCCGCTGTTGGTCGTGTACTTCCATCGCGTTTCACTCTCCGGACTCGTTTTGAATATTGGAGTAAGCGCGATTATGGCGGTGCTCATCTTTACCGGCATGGCCGGCCTGCTGATGGCGCTGCTCACTACGACCGCCGCCACGCCGCTCTTTGAACTTACCAATCTCCTGCAGTGGTTGATGGTGCACAGCGTCGATCCTTTTGCACGTCTGGATATCGCGTCCGTGCGCTTGCCGGAATACTCGGGCCGTTCGGCAGCTGTTTATGGAATGTTCTTTGTACCGCTGCTGATCCTGGCAATCTCTTTGCCTCGCTGGAATCCGTTGGCAGGTCCCAATGCCCCGGCGCGGAAATTTCGCTCGCGATTGATAGCAATCACGGCGATTGTGCAGGTGCTGCTAGTTGGCATCGTTTTGCTTCATCCATTGAGTGCCAGCAGTCCTCAGGGAAAGTTGCGTGTCGATTTTCTCGATGTGGGCCAGGGAGACGCAGCGTTGGTGACAATGCCTGATGGCACAACTCTGCTGATAGACGGCGGTGGACGGCCAAACTTCTTCAGTAAGAACTCCAAGGGCGAAGAGACTTTCGAGCGTGATACTCGTTCAATAGGCGAGGCCGTGGTTTCGGAATATCTCTGGTGGCGCGGACTGGATCATGTCGACTATGTGCTGGCTACTCATGCGGACGCAGATCACATAAATGGTCTGAACGACGTCATGAGGAATTTTGAAGTTCGGGGAGCACTCGTGGCGAGAAGACCTGCGGGCGATCGAGAGTTCGTTGAATTTGCCGCTGCGGCGGACAAGAAGCGAATTCCTTTAGTGTTGATCGGAGCCGGCGACTTGTTAGCCTTTGGCGCGGTCCGCGTTGCAGTGCTTTGGCCACCTGCTTCAAACAACGTCCAGGCACAATCTTCTAATAATGATTCCCTCGTGCTGCAAATTGAATATGGAAAGCGGAGGATTTTGATGCTGGCCGATATTGAAAACAAAGCAGAGTTGAGGCTGTCGCGTGAAGCTGGCGACACGTTGTCGGCAGACGTCGTTAAGGTTGCACATCACGGCAGTCGCACATCCTCAATCGCCGGTTTTGTAGCTGCGGTTCGGGCTAAGGTGGCCGTTGTTTCGGTGGGGCAAAAGTCGATGTTTGGTCATCCTCATCGGGAGGTAGTCGAACGCTGGCGCGCAGCGGGCGCCGAAATTCTAACGACAGGTCAGAGCGGGACAATCACCGTCACAACTGATGGAGTCGGGCTGGAAGTGACGACCTTTGTGAAGAAATAACCGATTGCCGATTGCGGATTGCCGGTTAACTTCTTTCGCTACGGACTAATTGGCAATTGGCAATCGCAAATCGCCAATCCGGCTGGCCCACCGGCTACCGCCTGGTGGTACCGACTTCACTCCGCTAGAGCCAATCGGCAATCGGCAATCGCCCAATCGATGGTCAGTTAGGAAAGTCGTTGGGTGTGTAGAGATCGATGTCGGGGCTGCCGACTTTATAAGTCTTGAGCACGCCGAGCGGCGGCGAGTAGATGTGGAGCGTGATCAAATCCTGACCGCTGACGTCAGGATTTCCCAGCTGATGAATGTCGGGAACAGCAGCGTCGGTAACTTCGCCGGGGCCGTACTCGCGACCTGATTTGTACGAGAGTCCCGGGACTGCGTCGAAATTGAATGTGGTCTCCCACATCAGGCCTTCGTAAACCATCACCGCGCCCTGCGAGCCGTTGTGATCGTGAATCGGAGTGCGTTGTCCGGGTCGCCAGCACAAGACCAGCATTTCCACGAAGTCGTTGCGGAAGACGCGATGTCTCCAGTAGTTGCCTTCCTTGAAGCCAAAATAAGGCAGCAAGTCTTCCCGATCGATCGCCGAGTTTGCCAGCCAGGAGTCTAACTGCTCGAGTGAGGGAAGAGTCTGCTGCGCTTCGAGCGCGGCGACTAAACCTGCGAGCGAGGTCGAATCGTTTTTTGGTTCCGCTTCGGCTGCATTCTTAGTTAGCGGTTCGACGTTTATTGACAAGCTCGCAACCCTCCAGTGTGAATTGATTTGTAATAATGCGGAGGCAAAAAAAGCAGAGGCAACAACCCTTATATGATCCTGCGGGAGTTGAGTCAAGACGATCCTAGCCAAAATGTCGGCCACAGATAACCACGGACGACCACAGATTTAAGTCATCACTTTTGTGTGAATTTGTGTAAATCTGTGGCTAATTCTTCCGTGATTGCCGGCTAGAAGCACCCGATTCGACAAGAACGATTCGCACATCGCGCACGTTGGTGCCCGTCAGGCCGGTAACAATCAGGTCCCCGAGCTGTTCGAAGAAATGAAACGCATCGCTGTGTTCGAGAAAGTTTGATGACTCAAGACGGTTGCGCTTCGCGCGAGCAATCGTAGTTTCATCCGCTACCGCTCCCGCCGCTTTACTATTGCCATCCACGCCATCAGTTCCCGCGCTTAGCACCGCCCAGTGCGCAGTTATGGCCGCGCGTCGCATCTCATCGAGCTTCATCGCGGAGCGCAAGACGGTTTCCAAATTTCGACCGCCGACGCCACTACCACGCACCGGACACAAAAACTCTCCGCCCGAAACCAGGCAGACCGGCTTTCCTTCGTTTTGATTCCAAAGAGATACAGACCGGGCAATAAGCAAATCGCAGCCAGCCCCAATCTCTTGTTCGTTTATGTCTGTAGCGAGCTCGACTATGAATCCACGTGACCTTGCTTCTGCAGCCGCGGATTCAAGCGCCTTGCGATTATCCAGTAAAACATAGTGCGCCCGCAGGCCGGTTGACTGGGCGACTTCTTCAACCCGCGACTCCTCGATTGCTCCTAAGATCGAGTGAGGGAGGGAAGCTAGCAAGCCGTAACGTTGCACCACTTCCCGCGCGTCACCGCCTGCGGCATCGGGTTCAAGGGTAGGACCGGACGCGACACTTGTGGCGTCGCCGGGATTGGTGTCGGAAACAATCAGCGTGATCTGATCTCTGTGCGGCGCGATTGACGCAAGCTTGCCACCCTTCACTGCAGAAAATGCTCGGCGGACGGCATTGATTTCGGCGATTGACGCACCGCACGAGACGAGCTGGCGATTTGCTTCGCGCAGGTCGGCAAGGCTGATTGATTCGTTAACCGGCAGTTCGAACATTGCCGAGCCCCCGCCTGAAATAAGAAAGACGATAAGAGCATTTCTTTCAGCCTTCGCCAGAAGCTCGAGACTAGCGCGTGCAGCGGCGATGCTTGCTTCAGTGGGAAAGGGGTGTCCGCCGGCGAATACCGCCCAGTCTGGGTTAAGTCCTTCAGCAGTCGGGCCGCAAACGATGGCCCTTGAAATTCTGCTGTTCAGCACTTCCGCCAGTCCGGCTGTCATTGCCCCGGCGGCTTTCCCGATAGCAACTAAATAAACTGAGCGCCCGCCAATACTGATTGCTGTGTCGCCAATACGCAGCAGGGAATTGCTTAGGCTTACAGCACGCCGCGTTGCCGCGCGAGCGTCGACGGCTTGCAGCGCACTAAAGAATATTTCCCGAGCCTGATCCAGCAAAGCGATCCTTTATAGACAAACAATACTTTGTGAAGACTTTACGAGCACGCCGCTGCCGTGT
Organism: Pyrinomonadaceae bacterium; assembly: GCA_051002415.1. Taxonomy (GTDB): domain Bacteria; phylum Acidobacteriota; class Blastocatellia; order Pyrinomonadales; family Pyrinomonadaceae; genus PSRF01. Next base: position 5,968 of record JBPCMI010000025.1, on the reverse strand, counting down.
GCAATTTGCTACAAGTGCTCGGATAACTAATGGTTTATTTGAAGGTGTGAAGATTGTCCACAGACTTTTCCACAGTGAGAGGTGGAAATGTTGGCAAAACTATGGCGGGTTGGTCGCCTTAACGCAGAGCCGCGAAGACGCAGAGGCGCAGAGAAAACGAAAAACACTTTAGAGACAGCTCTGTTTATTGGTTTGTATTGGCTTTGCGATCAGTGTCCTCGGTCCCTCGGGTCTCCGCGTCTCCGCGTCTCTGCGCCTCTGCGCCTACGAGGTTTATCCGCTCACGTTCGCTCGGGTTAATCTTCAACTCCAGCTTCGTCCCACTGCGCGATCATTTCATAAGCGCGACCTAGCACTGGTCGCGGTCGCGAACCATCGGCCTGCCCAATCAGACCTTCACGTTCCATGATGTCGAGAATTGCCGCGGCGCGGCCGTAGCCAATGCGAAGCCGTCGTTGCAGGACTGACGTCGAAGCGCGTTTCATCTCCACGCAGATGCGCAGAGCTTCTTCGAAGAGCTCGTCGTGTTCGCCATTGCTGTCTTCCAGCCCAAGCGCTTCCTCTTCCGATTGCGTGATCGTCTCGTCGTATGACGGCGGTCCCTGTGTCTTGATGTGGTTAACGATCCGGTTGATCTCCGTCTCGTCGATATAGGCGCCGTGGACACGGATTAGACGCGAAGTCCCAGGCGGCAGGAACAACATGTCGCCGCGACCAAGCAGGTGTTCAGCGCCGTTTGTATCGATGATGGTGCGCGAATCCACCTTGGACGACACGCGGAACGAAATGCGCGAAGGGAAGTTTGCCTTGATCAACCCGGTGATGACATCAACTGACGGTCGTTGCGTCGCCAGCACCAGATGAATGCCGACGGCGCGCGCCATCTGAGCGAGGCGCGTAATCGATTCCTCAACCTCTCGTCCCGAAGTCATCATCAGATCCGCGAGCTCATCAATGATGATGACGATAAAAGGCAGCGGCTTGTAAGGTTCACCGGTCTCGTCGTACTCCTTAACAAGATTGCGCCGCATGATCTCGGTGTTGTAGCCGTCAATATTGCGCACGCCCCAACCGGCCAGATCTCGATAACGCCGCTCCATCTCACCCACGGCCCATTTCAATGAACGCGCGGCCAGCTTCGGATCGGTGATGATCGGTGTGGCGAGATGTGGGATGTTTTCGTAGAGACCGAGCTCGAGCCGCTTCGGGTCAATCAGGATGAACTTAACTTCGTCCGGACGGGCCCGATAAAGAATCGAAACGATCAGTGAATTGACACCAACTGATTTACCCGCGCCCGTCGTACCCGCTATCAGCAAGTGCGGCATCTTCGCGAGGTCGGCAACGTAATTGAGACCATCGATAGTCTTGCCGAGCGCGATTGTTAGTTTCGAGCCTGACTCACGGAAGGCGCGCGACTCGATCACTTCCCGCAGAAAAATCGTTTCGCGTCGCGGGTTCGGGACCTCGATTCCCACGTGAGGTTTGCCAGGCATGCGATCGATGCGAATCGATTCCGCCTTCAATGCCAGGCAAAGATCATCAACGAGGGAGACGACGCGCGAGTACTTAACGCCGGGATCTGGCTTGAACTCGTAAGTGGTCACAACCGGACCGGGGCAGATGTGTTTGATCTGGCCGGTGACGTTGAACTCTTTACACTTCTCGGCAAGATTGGTGGCGAGCCTGAGCAACTCGGCGTCTGCCTGTTCACTCGGTGGCGGCGCTTCATTAAGAAATTCAAGCGGTGGCAGGCTGTAGTCGCTGTAACTAACCTTTTTGCGATCGGCGTCGAACGGCAACTTTCCGGCTGCGGGTGCTTCGGCTTTGGTGCGGAGTACAAAGGCACCCTTCACCATTTCTTCCGCCTCCGGATCTTCGACGCCAAGAGCACTGCCGCCCGAGGGAAAGATCGAACGGCGACCGGATCGGCTCTCAACAATCGTTGCTCCAGCGGCAGCGACGGCAGCACGTGGTGGCTCAGCGACGCCGGCAGCACCGGCAATTGAAGCTCGCGCCGATGACACGGTTTCAGCGCGGATGACCGAAGCAGGCGGCACAATCTCCGGCTCCTTCATGAACTCCGCAACTCGCTCCGCGGGTGTTAGCTCCCGAACTTCGCGCAACGCCGCACGCGCTGCTTCCTCTTCAGCCTTAAGCGCAGCCTGCTTCTCTTTTCGTAAACGACCCTGTTCGCGTCGCGCCTCGCGCCAGGCCACGAATCGCGCGGGTAATGAGTGAACAACTTCAAAGCGAGTACCGACTAGTTGGATAATCTTTTCGTAGAGTCCGACGAAGGAAAAATTAGTCGCTAGCAACAATCCGGTGCAGGCGATAGCGATTAAGAGCACGGTCGCGCCGACGGTGTTCAATCCACTGGCAAGCGTGCGGGCGATCAGGGTGCCAATCAAACCTCCCGGTTGCACGCTCGAGTCAAACAGAGAACGCATCCCCGAGATGGAGAGGAGCGCAGCCGCGGCGAGCACAAGCGTCACCAGGCCAAGCAAACGATTTAACGGTGCGTGAATGCTGCGCGTGCGAAACCGGCGCCAGGCGGCGGCCAGGAAAAGCACCGGCAGCAGATAGGCCGCGAGCCCGATAAATTGAAACAAGGCAGCCGCCACAGAAGCACCGATTGCTCCGGCCCAGTTATTTGTTTCGAATTGTCCGGCGGAATTCCAGGAAGGGTCGTTGGGGTTGAACGCTGCGGAAATCAAACAAAGCGAAAGCAGCAACCCAAGGGCAAGAAACAGAATAGCGATGATTTCATTTCGCCGGCTGTTGCGCGGCGTGATGATCCGGGCTTTTTCCTCAAGCTGACTAGTGGCCATCAACACTCCAACGAAACTGACTTCAAGTCCGCCCGCAGTTTACGCTGCTTTCTTCGCCAAGAGGTAGGCTTTTATAAAGTCGTCTAGATCCCCTCCCAGTACCGCCTCGACGTTTCCGCGTTCGAGTTTGGTTCTGGTGTCCTTAACCAATTGGTAAGGTGCGAGTACATAACTTCTGATTTGCGAGCCAAAAGAAATGTCGGCTTTGTTTGCCTCAAGCTCGGCGGTGTCTGCCCGTCGCTTCTCAATCTCCATCTCGTATAGCCGCGCGCGCAAGACCTGCATTGCCACGGCCCGGTTCTGGTGCTGGGAACGTTGGTTCTGACATTGCACGACGATGCCGCTGGGCATGTGCGTGATGCGAATCGCCGAGTCGGTGGTGTTGATGTGCTGGCCGCCGGCTCCAGTGGCGCGATAGGTGTCAACGCGCAAGTCCTTGTCGTTGATTTCGACTTCAATGTTCTCGTCGATTTCGGGATAGACAAAAAGGGAAGCGAACGAGGTGTGACGGCGCGCTGCCTGATCGAAAGGAGAAATTCTTACGAGCCGATGCACGCCGGCTTCGGCGGAGAGCAGCCCGTAGGCATACTCGCCTTCAACGCGGAATGTAACGCTCTTCAAACCGGCTTCTTCACCTGGCTGGTAATCAATGACTTCACTTTTAAAGCCGCGCTGCTCGGCCCATTTCAAGTACATGCGCAACAGCATCTCGGCCCAATCCTGAGACTCAGTTCCACCGGCCCCCGGATGAATTGTGCAAATAGCATTTAGCTGATCATTTTCGCCGGCGAGGAGCATTTCGGTTTCAGCCTGCGCTAACTCATGTTCCAAGCGCTCAACCAGCAAGCGCAATTCGTTTAGCGATTCGGGATCTTCTTCGGCAAATTCAAAAAGTACGGCCGCATCGGCTATCTTTGCGTCAAACTGTTCCTGCCGCTGAATCTTCTTTTCCAACCCGCTCCGCTTCTGCAATAACTTCTGCGCGCCGTCCTGATCGTTCCAGAAATCCGGCGCCGAAGCCTGCGTTTCAATGGTGCCTAATTCTTCGCGAGCTTTAGGGACATCAAAGAAACCTCCCGAGCTGTTCAACTCGCTTCAGGAGGTCTTCGTAGGTTGTTCGCAACTCTTGTATTGATAAAGTGTCTATCATTCGCTCCTCTAACTCTGCTTCCTTCTAAATGGAAAAGTACTAACAAATAAGATGGCGCTTAATATCGCGCACCCTGCAACGAATACATCTCCGTAGCGTGTGTAAAACGTCTGAGCGCTAGCCCGGCTGCCACTTATTCTCCACGTACGTACCGCGGGTTCAAAGCTATTCGGCGGGGCACCATCAATCTGGCCGTACCTGTCAATGTCCGCGCTGATCCCGCTGTTGGTAACCCGCAGTACTTCTCGATGATTCTCCACAGCACGAAACAGCGCGTTCGTTAGATGCTGACGTCGTACTGCCGTCGGTCCAAGATATCCATCGTTGGAAATGTTAATTAGTACGTCGGCACCTTCGCGAGTTAGACCTCGTGCGACAAACGGATAAGCAGACTCGATGCAGATAAAAACACCAGCGCGTGCCTGGCCCACCGGCATCAGCGTGAAACGAGTTCCCGGTGTGAAGTCTCCAACGATTGCAGTTATCAAATTCGCTCCCGGCATCCAGCGTGGCACCGGCACATACTCGCCAAACGGCATTAAGCGAATCTTATCATACTGAGCGATCAGCTCACCGCGCTCATTTATGAAGATAGCGGAATTGTAGATTCCATCATTCGGAGCTTGCTCCTGTGAGTTAAAGAGAATTGACGTGTGGTGCTTTGTGGCGAAGTCGACCAGCAGCTCTCTCAGCTGAGAATCAGTGCCGTAAGTAAAGTTCATGGGCGACTCTGGCCAGATAACTAAGCGGGGGTTGGGAGATTGAGGCAGGGCATTGAGTGCCGCCTCTGTCATCACTATGTGACGATCCATCAGAGCCTGCATTTCGGATGTGGTCTTCACAAGTTCCATCGGAACGTTGGGTTGCAACGCGATGATGAAGGTATCCTTATGTGAATTAATTCTATCAACGTATCTAATTTCTGTTCTAGTCGCGATTAGCACTACTAGCAATATGATCGCAATGCTCAGCACGGCCGCCTTCAAGTCGCGCACTACCACAGCGTAAGCAATCGTCGCATTGACAAGGGTCAATAAGAAGCTCACCGCATAAACGCCTCCCCAGCTCGCCGACTGAATCAGTAAGGGTTTGTAGGCCAGGGAGTAGCCCAACGCATTCCACAGTTGACCAGTGAATCCTAGCCTTGCCCATTCAAGAGACGGCCAGAGAATGGCCGCTAGGAGCATCGCTGTGATACCCCAACGCCTCACTGCCCGCGCGAGCACGAACGCAAAGAGACCGGGAAACAGCCCAACAACTAAAGTAACTGGTACAAGGAAAAGGAAGGCGAGCACCGTCGGAACACCGCCATAGTGAATCATCGAATAGGTGAGCCAGTAGCAGGAGCCGTAAAAAAAACCCGTACCCGTTAGCCAACCGAGAAAAAACGAGCGCAAAGGCTTGGGCCGCTGGGCGACGACAATTAACAAAGGGATCAATGCGACCGCTGCGAGTGGCCAAAGCTCGAAATCAGGGAAGGCGAGAATCAGTAAGACCGCAGAACCAAGCGCGAGGAGCCAGTCGCTGAACGGTCGAGCAGCCGCGCGAACTCGAGAGGTCAAACTCACCTTCGTGTCATTCACTGCTAAAGGGGCCGCTGCATGGGTCATCCTGCGCGGGAGTGTAGCAAAGGAAGTTTGACTGAGGCCAAAATTGCCGTTGCGGTGAATAGCAGTTGGGTAAGACTGCAGTCTGGAAGCGGGGCTTGCCCCCGCTCCATACTCAGACCAAAAATAATTTTCGGATACCCCCCAGCCGCCCGCTGCCAACTGCTCAAAACGTGCTCGGAGGCGGTCAATCGACATAAAACGTCACCGTCAAAGTGACAAATTCCGTCGCAGACTGACTGAATGGTGCGCCTCCGACGCGACGGTGGATCGAAGCCGCCGCGACTCGATTTGCTTGAAAGAAATTAAGCAGGTCCCGGGACTGTCAAAATATCGAGGTTCTAAACGCGGGAGAACCCAGTCATTTCTGACTGGGTTCG
>JBPCMI010000024.1:0-10404 GCA_051002415.1 Pyrinomonadaceae bacterium | reverse complement strand
TTCGAGGAAGAGCTGCGGAAGGACGATGAAGAGAAAAATGTTAGCACTGCCAGGGTTCCGCATGGCGCGCCGCCAATGCCGGACGTTAATGGGGTGGCGCGAATTACCAAGCGCGACGGCACGACGGAAACGCCACTTACGTTCAAGCCCGGTGGGCGTCGCCTTAACGTTGGCCGCGTCGCCGATAACGATCTTTTTTTCAACGATACCAGCGTCTCAAAAATTCACGCCACGTTAATGATGAACCAGGAAGGTACGCTCATGGTTGCGGACACTGGTTCAACTAACGGTACTTTCATTAACGGCCGACGCATGTCTTATGGGGAAGCACGGCAGATTGAAGATGGGGACGTGGTTAGCTTTGGTGACGTCGAAGTTCGCTTTCGGAAGAACGACTAGAGCAAAGTTCGCTTCGTTTAATCATGTCGCTTCTCTCTTTGCTGCAAACGCCTTCACCGACGCCCATTGTCGTTTCTGTTCCCGAGCGCACGCCGGCCCTGTTCACGCTGATCTACCTCGGCGGGTTTTCTTTTCTGATCCTGATCCTCCTGTTCTCCCTTTTCCGGAATCGCCGGCGCAGCTCAGCGCCGACCGCGACGTTACCAGAAGACTTGCCCCAAGCTGTGCGTCGTCGTCTCGGTTCCACTTCGACGAATCGAGGATTACGCGCGTTGCGCTGGATCTTCGTTTTGCTCGCAGCGGCTATGTTTGGGTTCCATGTTTACTGGGCCCACTACGCCGAGGAATCGAATGAAAAGTTCCAGGAGCTCAGCTACAAAGACTTGCGGAACAGGCGGCTCTCAGAATCTACCCTGCGCGGCTGGCTGCTGGATCGCAGCGGCAAACTGGACAAAGCACTCGCGTATTACCGCCGCGACGACAGCGGCAATATCGTTCGTGAGTATCCGATGGACAAAGCGATGGCGCACATCTTTGGCACGGATCGTGGCGATCCCGGTCTCGAGCGCGCTCTGTTTGGGGTTCAGAGCGGTGCTTTGCCGGAAGCATTGCAAGTGGTGCGACGTGAGACTTCCCAGAACAAAGGCAATACCGATGTCCGGTTAACTATTGATCGTGAACTGCAACAGACCGCGGTCGATCAGCTAAAGGGAAAGCACGGCGCGGTGGTGATTCTGAATCCCCAGAATGGCGAAGTTCTCGCTCTTTACAGTGAGCCGTCGTACAGCACCAAGGAAGTGCAGGACGAAACCACTTGGCTCAAACTGGAAGCGAATCAACGCGATCGTCCCTTAGTAAGTCGGGCTCTCGGCGCTTATTACATTCCGGGATCGACTTTTAAGACCGTGACCATGACAGCGGCGTTTATTGCCGGGATCCAGGACACGGAGTTTGTGTGTAGCGGCGGTGGTTACTATGCAGCTCCTGGCGCGAATGTGATTTTTGACGACGCCGGTCCTGGTGAAGTCCACGGCCGCATTGGCATCGATACCGCATACGAAGTCTCCTGCAATCAGTATTTCGCACAAATGGGTGTGAAGCTGGGCGGAGACAAGCTAAAACAGGCGGCGCAACTGCTCGGTATTGGCGCCTACGATACGCCTGCCGAAGCTTTGCGTGGACGTAAAGAACCCGAGCTATGGAACGCGAGCACTGACGCGGTGAAACGAGCCCTTGCGCCCAGAGAAGCGACCATTGTTACGGGCAAGCAAATATCCCGTTACGACCTTGCGTTGATTGGTTACGGCCAGGGCTACGCAGGCCAGATGACTCCCTTCCAAATGGCGCTGGCAGCGGCGGCGATCGGCAACATGGAAGGCAAGCTGATGAAGCCGAAGATAGAGCTCGATCGCGCTCCAGAAATGTTTAAGCAAGTCGTGCCGCCACAGAGCGCACAACGCATGCGACAAATCATGGGACTGGTAACGGGTGGTCCAAGGGGCACTGCTCGCGGCGTCTTCGGTCCGGTTAAGGCGGCCGGCATCACTACTGGCGGCAAGACGGGAACGGCGCAGAAGGTTATCCCTGTTTATGATCCCAAAACTGGACGGCCGAAGACCAGGCATCGAGTAGAAAGAGACAATCGCGGCAACATCATTCGCGAGTACGAAGAGACAATAATGGATGAAGAGCATCCACGAATTGACGGCTGGTTTCTCTGCATTGCCCCCCTTGAGCGCCCGCAACTGGCGATGGCGGTGATTGTTGAGGGCGGCGGCTATGGCTCGCGTTCTGCAGCACCGATTGCCGCAGCACTCGTGTTGAAGGCCAAGGAGTTGGGTTACTTCAATATTCCAAGCGCACCCAAGCCTACGCCTCCAAACCGGCGGCAGATGGGAGTATCGCCGGGACGAAGACGAACCAATTGAGGATTGATGAGTTGAAGACGCAAAAAAAGTGGGACTTACTCGATTGCTTGTTGCGGCTTGCGGCCTTCCGTGCGGTAAGCCTCTGGCTTACCGGGCGCCGGCGTTCGTTTCAGGCTATGCCTGTAATCAGATTGTCAGGCACAGCCTCAGCATGTAAACCAACTTACGGTAAGGCACGCCTTACCGCACGGAAAGCCGCAAGCCGCGGGAATTTATCCGTTCGTCGTCCCGAACTTGCTGACTCCTGACTCCTGAATCGTGACTCCTGATGAAAAATCGCGCGTCATCACATCTACTCGTCCTGCTGCTGATTGTCGGCTTTGAGATTGGCGGCTACGTGGCAATTCACCGCGCTGCCTTGCTGCGTGGTTACGAGACTTCGATCATTGGCGCTGTGCGCGACCTGCTGATGTTTTTCCCGCTCTTCGTCCTCATCATCTGGTTGTCGCGCGTGATGCGCTTTGCCGGCAATTGGATTCTCTTCACCTCCGCGATCTTACTGTTTGCATTTGGCATGATGATCCAATACCGCCTCTACAGTGATCCGGAATATAACGCGCGCAACAAGGCGGCAGCCCGCGAAGAAAAGATGGAAGCGTTGCGCACTCGTTACATCCTTGAGAACTATGATCCGGTGAAAAAACAGATGATGGGGTTGCCACCGACTCCGGCCCGCCCCATTGATATCAATCAATTGCCGAAGCGCCCCTCGAATTACACTGTATTCAACGCCCTGACTTCCAGTTATACCTGGATCCCGATCATCTCGTTCCTGGCGTTTGCTATTGCCTATTCGTTCTGCGTACGGGACGGGTTCTTGCTTTGGCTCCAGCGAAACAGTTTCATCATTGTCTTGTTGACACTCCTTCCTTTAGCCGCGGCGATTGTCACTTCCAGTGCCGGCAAGAGCCTCGGGAACATGACTCCCTGGGAACCGGCGAAGATTCCGTTTCTGCTTGGCTTTGCCGGCATTCTCACGGCGCGCTACAAGGATCTGGCCGAAACGTACTGGGGCATTCCGCGCGCGCGCGACATCGTGCCGCTCGTCGTGATGGCATTGATTCCCTTCATCCCGTTCTTCGCGCTTAAGGATTTTGGTCAGATGCTGATCTTCAGCGGCGCCTACGCGACGTTGTACCTGGTGGCGGTGCGACGCTGGCCACAGTTGCTGGTGTTCGTGGGTTCGGTGTTTCTGGTGATCGGAATTTTGGTAGTTGGAGCCCTGCCGCGAAACGTACAGGAGAAGGTGCCGTTCTTACCTACTATTGCGCGTCCGATTCAAGCTGCCTTGCCCTCAAGAATTCAACAGCGCTTTCATTTATGGATTGATGGTTTTGATCCGCCATCTCCCGAAGTGTCATGGTGGAAGAAAGACTACGACGAAACACTCAGTCGCAATCCGGAAATGAAAGAGATTGCCGAGCAAAGTCCCGAACTGCAGAATACAGTCAATATCGATATCTGGTTCGATAAACTCGCGTTCCAACCGGCGCAGGCGGTGTTTGGGATCGCTTCGGGGAAAACGACGGGCCGTGGATTAGGTCTCGGCTTTCCGGAAGTCATTCCCATTGCAGACTCTGACTACGTCTATGCGGCAGTTGCCGAGGAGACCGGACTAATCGGCGGCGCGATTGTTATCCTGGCGGTAATCATCTTCGTTGCTGCCGGTGTTCGCACTTCGCTCGATGCGCGTGATATGTTCACGAAACTCTGCGCGGCCGGTTTGACTGCATTCGTAGGTTTTCAGGCGCTCGTCAATATCGGCGGCATTCTACGGGCGCTTCCCATGACCGGTATCACGCTTCCGTTCGTTAGTCACGGCGGGTTTAGTTTGATTACCAGCTATGCGATGCTAGGAATGCTCATGGCCTTTTCTCATCGCAATGCTGGGGACAGACTGTTAGCCAGCAGAGCGCCTAATCGAAGCTCTTCACCACTCAAACTGGAGGCGGTCGAATGACGCAGCCGGCAACGAGCTTTACTTTGGAATCAAACGCCATCTCCGACCGAGGTCTGAACGAAAGACGTCCGCTTAATGAAGATTCATTTTTGGCCGACGCCGCGCGCCGCATCTTTGTCGTTGCTGATGGCGTCGGCGGCGCCGAAGCCGGCGAGGTGGCTTCGCAAACCGCGGTTGAAGTGCTCGAGGAAGCTTTTCGGCACCAGGAAGACGGCGCAGACATTGAAGACCTGATGGAGCTGGCGATTCAGCGAGCCAACGCTTCAATTCATCAGATGGCCCAGGACAATGCGCGCTTCTCCATGATGGCGACAACGGTGGTCGCGCTTCACCTGAGGGGAAATGTTGCCACGATCGGACACGTCGGTGATTCCAGACTTTACCGCTTAACCCGCGAGGGCGACATCATTCGCGAGACTGAGGACCACTCAGTGGTCGAAGAAGAAGTGCGCGCGGGTCGCATGACTGCGGAGCAGGCGGCAAATCATCCGAGCAAGAATGTCATCAGTCGCGCACTCGGCGCGGAAGATACTGTCGAGGTCGACCTGAAGACCATTGAAGTCGAGGACGGTACCGAATTTCTTCTCTGCACCGATGGCATCACCAGGCATATTTCCGACGGCGAATTACGACAGCTACTCGTTATTAACGAAGACCTGGGAGTGCTTTGCGAAGAGTTGAAGCAGCGCTGTTACGAACGCGGCGCGGAAGATAATTTGACTGCAGTGGTCGTTCGTTGCGGCGCCCATATCGTGGCGGGCGAGCGGGCTGAGGACTTGCAGCGCACCATCTCTCCGGATACCGAGACGTTGCGGCCAGCCGGCGGTGCTCCGATTGATGCTGAAGCCGACGTTGCCGATCGAACTCTGGATTCTCTCGTTCCGCCGTCTCGCACTTCCTTTCCTTCAACACCTCAGTCCGCAGCTGCGGTTAAGCAACCGCTGAACATTCCTGAGCGACCACAGCAAGGCGGGTTTCTGAAAAGCGCTGGGCGCCTCTTCCTCTTTCTCTTTTTTCTGGCGGCGCTCGGCGCTGCGTTTTATGGCGGCCGTCGTTACAAGGGTCCGATACCTTTCTTAAACGAGCCGGCTGACGCGCAGCCCTCGCCGTCACCAACGCCGGAGGATCCTCAAACAAAGTTTGAGCGCACGCGAGCCGAAATCGATAGTGAGCCAAAGGCCTGGCTCAGTGGCGAAATGACCCGCGAGCTAGCTGCGCAAAATATTTTGAACCCTCTCGATTCGGCTGACCCGGCTTTCCTCTATCTGTATGGGCGCGCTTCCATGTTGGCGGGAAACAGCGCCGATGCTGCAAAGGCTTTTGAACAGGCGATTATTCGCAGTGCCGCGGCGCCGTCACCCGTAAACGCCACGGTGAAGAAAGACGCAACCCTCGCGTTGGCTGCCCTCGCTTTGAAGTCTGACCCAGATAAACCAAAGGCTTTGACGTACCTCGACGACCTGGTGCCCAAGCCCTCTCCCACGACTTCCCCGTGAAATTAGGGACGTAGCGAATTCGCTGTTAGTCCAACCGCCGTCGTGCTTGTGAAATATTTTGGCTGGGCGCGAGGATTTTTGCGTATAGAGCATCAAAGGGAACGCTGTCTGCAGACGGAATTGAAGAAGAGTGTAAATGGCAGAGCTTAAGTTACAACAAAGCCGGTTGGACGGGCGTTACGACGTGCTCGAATGTCTCGGGCGCGGCAGTTACGCCGAGATCTACGTGGCAAAGGATAACGCCGCGGCGGACGACGCGCCGGCGACGGTTGTAATAAAGGCACTTAACATCTTTCTTCAGGAGACGCCTGACGCTGAACTCGAACACACGTTGGTGGCGAACTTCCAGAACGAGGCGGTCGCTCTCGATCTCGTTCGTCATCCGCACATCATCAGTCGTCTAGGACACGGAACAGCAATCGATCTCGGTGGCACTACTTTCCACTACATCGTGCTGGAGTACATGCCGGGGGGCGACATGGCTGCACTCTCTCGCCATCATCCGCTCTCGATCGAAAAGACTGTCGCTTACCTCGAGCAAGTCTGTTCGGGACTCGCGCACGCGCATAAATGCGGAGTGATTCATCGCGATATCAAGCCGCAGAACCTTTTGCTTACCAACGATCGCAAGACAGTGAAGATCGCAGATTTTGGTGTGGCGCGCTTCGAGGCTACCGAAGGCGCGATTACGAGAGTCGGCACGAACATTTATGCGGCGCCGGAACATAATCCGCTTGTCCAAACGGGACCGCTGGACGCCGGCGCGCTTACCAAACACGAACCACTCACCGCCGCTGCCGACATCTATTCACTGGCCAAGACGACTTACAGTTTGCTGGCTGGAGAAGCGCCGCGCCGCTTTGCACATCAAGCGATAACTTCATTGCCGGAGGCGATCAGCGAACAATATTGGTCGCAGCCGGTGCTGCGCGTTTTGGAGAAAGCCACGCAGGCACGACCTGAAAACCGTCACCAGACGGTCGCAGAATTTTGGGATGAGTTGGCTGATGCCGTGCTGCCCCCGACGCAGCCGTTGAGTGTCGCCGAAGCGTTGAAACGCCGGCCCAGCTCCGACTGGATGATGGAGGCGGAAGAGATAACTCAGGCGCCGCCTCGTCCACGTTTTGAACCAGGGCTACCCATGGAGGCGGCCTATTCCGGGCTCGAGTCGATAAACACTGCCAAGCGGCCCAAGATCGTGGTTCCCGTTAGTATTGCGGAGCGAGCGCCGGCGGTTCCGGCCGTTTCGGCGAAAGACATAGTACGGGCTTTCCCGGATCAGCCGCGCAACGGCAAGGCCGTACTTCGGCGTCAGCCCAAGCCGACCAGTAGATCAAAACGATTTGTCGTCGCGCTGGTCCTGATCGTATGTTTCTCAGGAATGCTTTTGGCGACGCACAAGTACGTCACCTCAAACTGGAATCCACTATTGAGAATTCCGCAGTTTGAAAGTGCGTTTGTTGTCGGCCGCGAAGGCGTGACAACAAGGGATGTGAATTTAAGAGGTGATCCGAGCTCAACGAATACTGCGATTGGACTTGCCGAGACTGGCTCGCGTGTGAAAGTGTTAACAGTTAATGATAACTGGTACGAGGTTCAAGTGACGCAGCACGGCCGGCCCAAGACCGATCTCTATACTTCGGATCGTGGTTGGCTGAACAAGAGATTTGTGAAGCTGGACTAATATCATTGCCGATTGCCTGTTGACAGCTTTGGTAAGACCAATTGGCAATTGGCAATGTTCAATTGGCAATCTAATAAGGAGCGACAATCCTTGGGCTTGATTGAATCGATTAGAAAGTGGATTGACGGCGACACCAACGCCGATTTGCTGGAGGCCGCTGACGAGCACGCGCGCCCGCGGCGCATCTGGGAAGAATTTCTGGTGAAGATCGCCCGTGAAGTCGAGGCTGCGATGCAACGCGAAATGTTCACGCCGCCGGGTGGGCCCACCTATATTCCCCGCGAGTACATTGTCTACCTCAGCTCTGAAGACGATAAAGACTGGCAAGGCGACAAGCGTCGTGGTCTCGAACAGGGCTTGTTTCACGTGCTCTCGGAGCGTGCCCGTGAGTTAAGCGGTTCCACGCAACTTGCGACAAAGTCATTTGCTGTTGAGTTGCGCGTGGATGGCACGCTGAACAAAGGTGAGTTTCGTGTGCAACCGGTATGGGATGAAACCGAAAGCGGTCACACGATGGTGACACCGCGAGCGGGCAAAGGCACTGGTTCCGGACAGTCTGCACCGTTGGTAAATCTTGACGACACAGTGCGTGAAACAGCCGAAGATATCATCAACGAACAAACGGTTGTGCGGCCGCGAGTGGCTGAACTTTACTCGATGGAAGTCTGGCGCGATGGCGTGCGCGAGTCAGTAGTCCCCATCAGCAAGAATGAAATCACGATTGGCCGCGGTTCCCGCTCCGTCACAGTTGATCTGACATTGAAAGGTGATCCCGAAGTGAGCCGCGTGCACGCTATTCTCGATCGTGATCGGGACGGCCATTACTGGTTAACACCCAAGGGTCGCAACCCGACTCTCGTTGGCGGCCGCGAACTGGCCCGAGAGCAACGTACCGAAATCCTGCCGGATCAGAAGATCGCCATCTGCGACTTCGTCCTCAGAATCCAACCGAAGTAACTAAATTCTAAAGCATCGCGCCTGCTGGAAGGCTCTTCGGCACATGTCGGAGAGCCTTTTAATTTGTCTACGGAAACGTTAAAAGCGGGGGCAAGCCCGCCTTCCGGACTGACGTTGTTACCGGAAGCTCCGTTCCTGACTGCTGAGAGAAACTGGCTTACCCACCACCTGCAACGGCTATGTGTTTGTTGGGATCTAACTCAGACATGAATTGTGTGAGAAGCGGAGTGTCGCGTTCGGCGACCAGGTAGTTCTTGCCAAGCATCTTGGTCATACGGCGGTCAGTGCCGCTGCCATCCATTTCCTTCAGCAGGGCCCGGCAAAGCGCCAGGACCACCTGGCAATCAAACTGCTTACCGGTATTAAGGCGAAAGTCTTCAACTACTTCTGAAAAAATCTTACGAGTCTTGTACGGCCGATCGGTTGTCATAGCGTCAAAAGAATCAGCGAGCGTGACGATGCGAGCGCCGAGCGGAATCTGTTCGCCACTTAAACCATAAGGATAGCCGCGACCGTCCATCCGCTCGTGATGATATTTCGCAGTTAGAGGAATGTCGGCGTAGGGGTGCTGAATCGGAGCCAGAATTTCAAAACCGGCCACCGGGTGGCGATTCAACTCGCTCGATTGCTTCGCATCAATTTTGTAAGGAGCGTTGATAATGTCGCGTTCCACCACCAGTTTGCCGATGTCATGGAGGTAGCCGGCGATCGCAATGCCCTCGACCTCTTCGTTATTCCAGCCCAGCTCACGCGCAATGATCTCGCTGTACTTTCCGACGCGTTCCGAATGTCCCTGGGTGTACTTGTCCTTGATGTCGATGGCAGCGGCAAAAGCGCGCACCGTGTCGCGATATATGGCCCGCAGCTCCTCGTACAGCCGGCGATTCTCTTCGGCGCGCTGCTCCACCTGGTCGAAAAGCTGGTGCGTGTGGATTCCGACCCCGACGTGGCGCACCATCGCCCGGATCACCTCAAGATCGTCGGCGGTAAATGCCTCGCCACTTGCCTTGCCACCCAACAGCACCAAACCCGTCAGCTCACCACGCACCACCATAGGAATCACTAGTTCGATTTCGTGACTTTGCAACTCATCGTGATGCCGGTCGAGAAACGCCGCGAAATGAGGATTGCGCTCCTCTATACTCAGCTTGCTTAAACCGGAAGTGAGAAATGCATTACGTTCAGTTTCACTAACCATAAGTTTGCTTTGAAACGCTTCACCCAAGCCCCACACGGCCAGGCATTCTGTCTCATCCTTTCCCGCGAGGCACTGCGCGACGGCGCCCCGGCGAATGGCAAGCGTACCCAAGAGCAGGTGCAAAGACGTGCGGACCATCTCGTTAAATTCGTTAGGGTTGGCGATTTCCTGGCCCAGGTCGGCGAGCGCACCAAAACTATGAACAAGCTTTTGGGAAGTTGAATCCATTTATCTCTAGTGACTGATGGCTTTTGTTTGCACGCTAAAGCCTGTGAGGGTCGTGAGGGCTTCCTGCTCATTCTTTGCCAGAACAACGTGACGGGTCAGTCCCAGCATTTCAAACAATTGCATCGTCTGATTGTTGACGTCGGCGAACACGACTCGCGCATCGCTTTTCTCGGCGATATCGATGATGCCCATCAAGATCGAGATGCCAATGCTGTTGACGAGTTGCGTGTCGCTGAAGTCGATCACAAGGGCCCGGCAGCCGGAGTTGAGCCGGTCCTTGCACTCGCGCTCAATCCTTTCGCCGGTTAGCTTGTTGAGATAGTCGCTGGCGTAGATCACCGCGGTTGTGCCAACGCAATGCGAACGGATTGAGAGCGCGATTGATTCCTCCACTTGATAGCTTCCTTTCTCTGAAGGTCTATGAAAGCGAAAAGAATAATGACCTTGGAAGTCCTTAGACTACTTCGAAATGCAAGCACTCGACAAGATCAATGCAATGAATTGAACGGTGGACGATTGAGTCATTGAGTCATTGAGTCATTGAGTCTGAAGAC
>JBPCMI010000023.1:0-9821 GCA_051002415.1 Pyrinomonadaceae bacterium | reverse complement strand
AGCGCCTCAGTTACAGATTGACCCTCGACGACGGTCGACATCCAAATTGGCAATGCGATTGCCGTCGCGAATAGAACTAACGCAGTTAGCTTGAGAACCTTGTTCATTGCGGATCTCACCTCCGGGGAGTTTGGAACAAAAGGGTAAGAGCGTGCGAGTTGCCCTACGGCAACCGCAGTGATCGCTTTAAATTGGAAACCGAATGCGCCCTGGTGGTTCGTTAGGCTGGCTGAGAAGTAGGTGGTACTACCGCTTCATGAGCCAGGCGGATGACTTAAATAACCGTATGAGCAACGGTCGCTCTGCAACTGGGCAAGTCGGGTGTTTTTCTAACTGGGCGTAAACTAGTTGTGAGTTGGACGGGACTCTATTCCTGTTCCGATCTGCTGTCAATACTTTTGTCGTCGGCTGCACAGAAAATTTTATAAGCCAATGTGAACACGGGAGGTGGTTGCCCGAAAATGCGGTCGGGCTTGCCGCCACCCGCCTTTTCAGCTAAAAGAACTGATGCCGCGTATGAAGGATCCTAAGACCAATTTGCTGGCCAACAACCGATCGAAACGGCCGGAAGACTCAAAAAAGAGTCAATCCTTCTCCAACTTTCCCTTTACGGCAATTGTGGGTCAGGAGGAAATGAAGCTGGGCTTGATTCTGAACGTAATCGATCCGTCTATCGGCGGCGTTCTAATCATGGGTCACCGTGGGACGGGCAAATCAACTGCGGTGCGGGGGCTGGCCGAGTTGTTGCCGGAAGTTTGGGTGGCGAAGCGATGCATCTATCGCTGTAATCCTGCAGACATGAAGACTGCCTGCGACTTCTGTCGCGAGCAGTTAGCGTCCAAAGGGAAACTCGAACGCGAACGAGTGCAAGTCGCCGTTATCGATCTCCCACTCGGGGCCACGGAAGATCGAGTATGTGGTTCCATCGATATTCAACGAGCGCTAGCCGAGGGCGTAAAAGCTTTCGAGCCTGGTCTGCTCGCACGTGCCAATCGGGGCTTTCTTTACATCGACGAAGTAAATTTGCTTGAAGATCATCTGGTAGATCTGCTCCTCGATGTCGCTGTAACTGGCCAGAACAGAGTCGAGCGCGAAAGTATCTCCGTAGCCCATCCTGCTCGCTTCGTGTTGATTGGCTCCGGTAATCCTGAAGAGGGTGAGCTGCGACCGCAGCTACTGGATCGCTTCGGCCTCAATGTCGAAGTAAAAACGGAAACTGAGTTGAACGACCGTGTGGAGATTGTCGAAAGGCGCGAGGCATTTCAAAGTGACGAGCAGAGCTTCGTAGCCGGTTTCGCTGAACAGCAGTCGCAACTGAGAAAGCAAATCATCGCCGCACAACAACAAGTAGGCACTATCAAAGTGGAGCGCCCACTCTTGCGCAAGATTGCCGAGCTCTGTGGAGAACTTGGAATTGACGGCCATCGCGGTGAGCTAACGATTAGCAGAGCAGCGCGATCGCTTGCCGCCTTTGAGGGCAAAAAGAAAGTGGGCACTGCTGAGATTAAACGAGTAGCTGCGATGGCCTTACGTCATCGTCTGCGGCGAGATCCTTTAGAAGAACGAGCCGAAAGTGAATGCATTCAGCAGGCAATTGAAAAGACGTTTCCCGATGCGCGTATGAACCGGAGTGATCGATCCGGAGATGATGGCGATCAAGGCGAGCGCGCCAAGAATGTAAAGCCTAACGATGGTTCAAGTGCGCGGAGCACCAGTGACCGTCGCCGTGTTGCGAGTGCGGGGGCTGAAACTGCTGGGGATAAAACCACCCGACTGTCTGTTGGGGATCTGAAGGAGCGCGATGTTCGGTTGCCAACGACGCCACTGTTACGGAGAGACTCGCGATTCGATTCACCGTCGAGCAATCGTCGCGCGGGAACCAGCTCAGCCAGGAATCAGCTGCGCGGACGATACGTGCGAGCAAAAGCAACGAGAAGTGATGTTTCACGCGTGGCAGTCGCCGCGACTTTACGCGCATCAGTTTCAAGTCAAGTGGCCCGTTCGAAGTCTACCAATCATCGAGTCTCGCCCGACAGCCTTCGTTTTCAGGAACTGAGTTGCAAGACCGGCAGGCTCTTCATCTTCGCGATCGATACCTCGGGAAGTATGGCTTTGTACCGGATCAAGCAGGCAAAGGTTGCCGTGCTTAGCTTGCTGAAGCAGTCATATATCCAACGCGATCAAGTTGCGATCATTAGCTTTCGCGGAGAGTCCGCCGAAGTCTGTTTGCCTGTGTCGCGTAGCATCTTACGCGCGCGCCGTGCCCTTGATTCGTTACGCGTCGGCGGTGGCACACCGCTCTCGGCCGGCCTCGCCTGTGCGCTAAAACTAGCTAAAGGCACGAGAGCAAAGGTGGGTGAGACCTCCGTCGTATTGTTTACCGACGGCAACGCCAACGTAGCGCTTGGAAATAAGGTCGTCAGCGATCCGCGCGCGCGCAAGGAGACAATCGATCAAGAGCTCGCGATTTTCGGATCCGCTTTCCGCAAGGAGCGAGTAAGTCTGACAGTAGTTGATACGCAAAATACTTTTATTCGTAGCGGAGAGGCTGCCGGCGTGGCACAGCTACTCGGAGCGCAGTACAGATCGGTTAGGAGTTATTAAGCCGCTGCAAGCTGGGTGTCCTTAATGTATTCCTAATGAGCGCAATCAAACCTGAATCAGCAATCCTGATTTTCAAATGCCGTCGCACACGATGAATCCTCAGCTCGCCCCGGCGAAATCCCGAGATACCGATGTCACATCGGAACGTGATCGGCGGGTTCTGGAGCTCTACGATCAGCTCGTCGAGATTGAAGAGCGACTGATCCCCACTGGACTGCACGTTTTCGGTCAGCCCAGCCATGCCGGCGAACGGGCCGACATGCTGCGCATGATCGCTTCGTTTGATCGACCTGAAGCCGGAACCCGCGCGCTTCCTGAGCTAGTGGCCGAAAATCTTGGTGCTGCTGCCAGCGACGAACTAGTTGCTGAAATCGTCTCGCGCTCAGTGAAGGAGTTTGTCGCGTCCGGATCTGACGCCGCCATCACTCTCTTAGCAACTGATGCCCATGTAGCTGCGGATTTATCGCGTCCGATCTTTAAGCTTCTCGGCCAGGTTTCGAAACAACTCGAAACGAATGGGGAGACTCAGGCGCTGTTGCGCGCGCTGCGTGGCGAATACATTGAAGCTGGTCCAGGGGCAGACATTGTGCAAAATCCTGGCATCCTCCCGACCGGAAGAAACACGCACGCCGTTAATCCTTACAACATTCCCGCGCCGCTCGCGTACGCGCGCGCCGAGACGGTAGCCAACAATCTCCTCGCTCGTTATGTGAAGGAGAATGGTCGCTACCCGCGGGCGATGGCCCTCGTGCTGTGGGGACTCGATAACATCAAGACCCAGGGTGAAGGAGTTGCGCAAGCACTTTGGTTGCTCGGTGTGAAGCCTGTGCGCGACTCACTCAATCGGGTCACCGAAGTTGAAGCGATCCCTCTGGAGCTCCTCGGGCGTCCAAGAATCGATGTTGTGATGACAATCTCCGGAATCTTCCGTGATCTGTTTAGTCCAACCGTGCAACTCCTGGACAAGGCAGTGCGTCTGGTTGCGCAACTGGATGAGTCGACCGAGTGGAACTTCGTCAGACGTAATGTTGACGAGCAAATGAAGGAAGGGGACTGCGAATTTGATGATGCAGTTGCACGCGTCTTTTCGAATGCGCCCGGCAATTACGGCACGAACGTTAACTTCATGGTGCTCGACTCGCAATGGGAACGCGAAGAGACGCTCGGCGATCTGTTCGTAACGCGCAAATGTTTTGCGTATGGTCGCGATTCGAGCGGACGATCGATTGAAGGGCGCGAAGCCAGGCTGGCGATGGACCGCGCTCTGGCCCGCGTTGAAGCTACGTATCAAAACATCGACACGTTTGAGATTGGAATCACGGACGTGGATCACTACTTCGAATACCTGGGCGGGATCTCGAAAGCAGTAGAGCAGCGTGCCAGCGCCCGCCCCGCGATTTATTTGTCGGACTCATTGACGCGGGAATCGAAGATCAGGACGTTGGAAGAGACGGTGCGGCTGGAGACCCGAGCCAAAACGCTGAACCCAACATGGTACGAAGGCATGCTGCATCACGGCTTTCGTGGTGTTGCAGAGATCGAGAATCACGTCTCGAACACGTTTGGTTGGAGTGCGACCGCGGATGCCGTTGACGATTGGGTGTACACCGAAGTCGCCGAAACGTTTGCGCTTGATCAGGCAATGTTGGAGCGGTTACGCAATCTGAATCCACACTCCGCGCATTCTCTGGTACTGCGATTATTGGAAGCGAATGGTCGTGGTTACTGGGACGCGGATCCGGATGTGCTCGCGAAGCTGCAGGAGATTAGTAGCAGTCTTGAGGACCAGTTAGAGGGAGTCGTTTGAAGGCCTTGTTTAAAGTGACAGGCAGTCCGGGCGGGCTTGCTCGCCGAGTCGAAGCAGACCGTAATTCATGAAGGTCACAGTTTTATATGTAGGATCCAGCCTGCTGGCCCCGCTGAAGAATGCGGAGCGCGAGATCAATTGCGACTACGAGCTGGACCTTCAGGTGGCAGCCTATAACTTTGGCGCGCCTCTCGATCAAGAACAGTGGGCGATAGCAGATAAAGATCTAAGTAAGACCGATGTTGTTTTCATCATTCACGTGATGGATGGTGAAAATGCTATCCGACTCCTCGCCTCCCTCGACAAGCACCGCAAACGTCACCACGCTGTAATTGTCATCAACTGTATGCCTGAGTTGATGCGGCGCACACGCATGGGAAAGTTGGATGTCGCGGGAATATTCGGAAAAGGAGAAGGGGGGAAAGGGAGAAAGGGAGATTTTGGGACTCGAGAACATCGAGGACCACTCAGAAATACCGGGCGCGCCTTAAGGTTAATGAGTGCGGCCGGATCATGGATTGGGCGCCAGGCGCGTTCGAGCCAAGCGAATGGAGCGCCGGGCAGCCGTAAGCGCGATCACAGCGCTTACCTAAAACTCGTGGATCGCGTACCCGCGATTCTACGGTTTGTGCCGAACGCCGGCAGATTACGCGACGTTAAGAATTATCTGTATCTGTTCTGCTATTTCCTGCAGCCAACACCGGCGAACATTCGCACCATGATTCTGTTCGCTTTGAAGCAGTATGTTCCCGACGCCAGCCTGAAGGCGTTAAAAAAATTGCCGCCGCCGGCAACAATGCCTTCGGTAGCCATTTACCATCCGGATGCTCCGGCGCTCTTCGAGACATTCAAAGAATATCGAAACTGGTACCAAAAGCGTTTCGAGTTTCAGGATTCAAGTTCCGAGTTCAAAGCGGTGCTTGATCCGGAGACAACCATAGGGCTGCTGCTAATGCGACCGCAGATTGTGAGTAACACGCGCAAGCATTACGACGCTCTGATAGGCGCCATCGAAGCCGAGGGGCTTGGGGTAATCGCCGCGACCTCAACGCTTATGGATAACAGACAGGCGTGCGAAAAGTTCTTCATCGATGAGTCGAAGAGTCAAGTCTCAGGTCTCAAGGCCCAAAACTCAGGTTTCAAGTCTCAAGTTTCAGGTTTCAAAGACAAAGGCCAAAGATCAAAGACCAAAGAGCAAAATATTTCAACGTCCCGTGTTAGCCAGATCGTTTCCCTCACAGGCTTTAGTTTCGTTGGTGGACCTGCAATGAACGACAGCGTGGCTGCGTCCGAATTCCTCCAACGACTCAACCTTCCCTACCGATCGGCAGTCAGTCTTGATACGCAAACCATAGAAGCCTGGCAGGAATCGCAAACCGGCTTAAATCCCATTCAGGCCGGAATGCAGATCGCCATCCCGGAGATTGACGGGGCAACAGAGCCTTTTGTGTATGGCGGAATGCCGGCAGCTGGAGTTGAACCAGTTCCACTACAGGAACGTTGCGAGCGTTTAGCACGACGGCTCGGCCGCTGGAATCGTTTGCGCACAGCGCCGCGCAATGAATTGAAGATTGCTCTCGTGCTGTTTTGCTTTCCGCCCAACAAGGGAAATATTGGGACCGCCGCAGACCTGGACGTGTTTCCGAGCGTTTGGGAAACACTCACGAACCTGCAGCACGACGGGTATAAGTTGGATCTTCCAGCTTCCGCGGATGAGCTGCGTGAACTGGTACTCGGCGGCAATTCGGAAATGTTTGGGGCGGCTGCAAACATCTCCTATCGCATGAGTGTCAGCGAGTATCGCCGACTCTGCCCTTATGTCGACGATATCGAAAAGGATTGGGGCAGGGCGCCAGGTTCGATCAACTCTTTTGCGAATGAGCTCTTGATTCAGGGCGTCACGCTTGGGAACGCCTTCATCGGTGTGCAACCCACGTTTGGATACGAAGGCGACCCCATGCGTCTGATGATGGCGCGTAGTGGAGCGCCGCATCATGGCTTCATGGCTTTTTATACTTATCTAACTCGCGTGCTGAATGCGGACGCCGTGATTCATGTCGGCACGCATGGATCGCTGGAGTTTATGCCTGGAAAGCAGGTGGGCCTGTCCGGTGAGTGTTGGCCGGACCGTCTGATCGGCGAACTGCCAAATATCTATCTCTACAGTGTCAACAATCCGTCCGAGGGTTCCATCGCCAAGCGCCGCTCGTATGCCGAGCTCATCTCTTATCTGACGCCGCCAATTGAGAATGCCGGCCTTTATAAGGAATTGGCCACGTTGAAAGACTTGGTAATGGCCTATCGCGAGACGTCTGAGGAGAGCGAAAGGGCAAGATTATTTGAGAGCATTGAGGATTATCGGGGGCGCGCGCATTTTGAAACCCATCCAGCCTAGATGGCATTATCCTGGGCCGAGGCAAGAGGTCCTTATTACAAATAAGAATTTGCCACAGATTCGCGGATAGCACAGATAAAGACGAAATTAATTGCAGCAACCTTCCAGTTGATTGTTCTAATCTGTGTTATCCGCGAAAATCTGTGGCTAGTTTTTATTAAAAGAGCGGCGTCAAGCCCCTTCCTGACTGAGGATGACAAGGTGTCACTGACCAGCTACTTAGCTTTCACTTGCCACAGCGCTTCCCTAAATTCCTCAGAACTCACCCGATGCCGGAATGTTTCCACGCCGTCAAATGTGACTACCGGAATCTCGTAGCGGTAGCGACGCAACAAGTCCGGGTCAGTTTCAATGTTCACTTCCTCGAGGGTGAATTGTCCTTCGCAGCCTGCCGCGTGAATCGCCGCTTTGGCCTCATCACACAAATGACATCCGGGTTTCGAGTAGATAACTACTTTAGTCATGACACGATAATAGGCGAGCTCGCTTATGACGTCGCCGACCGTGAAACTAAACTCATGCGCGTGAAAGACTTTCGTCGATTTAACTTGTAAATACCGCTTGCCACTGAATCCTGAAAAAGGTTATAAGTACCCGACCGCACCAATTTCATAAAATTTCTTTTGGAGCGGCGCTCTTAATGCTTACACGAAAATCTGAGCCACTCGGCAGAGAGAGTTCCCTGCACTGCGGGGAATTGTATAATTCGCTCTGCTTTGGAAGTGAACGTGTATCTACATGAGGCACTTCGACTTGCCTACCACGTTGCGCTTCCTGACTGACGGAGGTTTGCGTTAGTGGAAAGTTCTAACAATCCGGATCAAGTAACCGCAACGCCGGCGGTGGAAACTCCGGCGGGTACTCCGCCTGCTGCGCCACCGCCCGCGCCCAAGACAGCGATACCGGCAGCTGCGGCGCGCCCTGTCGTCCAATCCGGCCCTGGCTCAGTCGTTGAGAGCGCGGCGCCGGTCAACAAGATGCGACGGCGGATTGTTTGGGCAAGCGTCACGGGATTTCTGGTCGCTTGCTTCCTGATGTTCCTCAGGTTTTTCCTGCCTCGCGCGATTTTCGAGCCTTCAAGTACTTTTCGGATTGGACCTCCCAGCGACTACGCATTAGGTGTTGATACCAAGTGGCAACAGCAGTATCGAATCTGGGTCACGAAGACTTCGGATCGGCTTTTTGTGATTTATGCGCGTTGCACCCATCTCGGTTGCACGCCGGACTGGAAAGCCAGCGAGAATAAATTCAAGTGCCCTTGCCATGGTAGTGGTTACGACAGCGAGGGAATCAATTTCGAAGGGCCGGCGCCACGTCCGATGGATCGCGCACACGTAGAGCTGGATGCTGAGGGTCAAATCGTCGTGGATATCGCACGGCTTTACGATTGGCCGAAGGGCGAGAAGAATGAGTTTGATGAAACGAACGCCTTCATTCCACTGTAAGCGCTGGCGAACAATTTATGGATCCTGAACGTCCTGATCAAAAAGAGACCAAGCAGATCACCGGCGGTGAGAAAGCAAACACCAGCTTGATCGGGAAGGTGCGCGACACGAGCACGGCGCTGAAGGAGCGCGCGATCGAAGAGGCGAAGACTTATAAGGATCCTCAGGACACTCAGCTTTGGAAATCGATTTTCCGCGTCTCTCACGATCGTTCTGATCCACGCAATCGCTCACTAGCTGTCCTTTCCAACGTTTTCCTCCACCTGCACCCAGCGAAGATCAATCGAGACGCGGTGCGTTACGCCTTCACCTGGGGCATGGGCGGGATCACCTTCTATCTTTTCATCGTGCTGACGTTCACGGGCGTGTTGTTGATGTTCTATTACCACCCGACGAAGGCCGACGCTTTTCGAGACATTCTCTATCTGGAGCACGACGTTCCCTTCGGAAAACTGTTGCGGAACATGCACCGCTGGGCCGCGCACCTGATGGTAATTACCACCTGGCTCCATATGTTCCGCGTGGTGCTGACCGGATCTTATAAGAAGCCGCGAGAGTTTAACTGGTGCGTTGGCGTCGTGTTGCTGGTGTTGACTTTACTGCTTTCATTTACCGGATATCTGTTGCCCGATGATCAGCTTGGATTCTGGGCGGTCACTGTGGGAACCAACATGGCGAGGGCGACGCCGATGTTGGGATCTGAAGGTCCGTTTGGTGTGCAGCTGGGAATGACGCCTTTCAATGACGTGCGCTTTGGTTTGTTGGGGGGCTCGATCGTGGATTCAAACGCGCTGCTCAGATCTTACATCTGGCATTGCATCGGCATTCCCCTCGTGGCATCAATTTTCATGGCCGTGCACTTCTGGCGCATTCGCAAGGACGGTGGCATCTCTGGGCCCGCACCGGTCGTGCTTGAGTCTGAGATGAAGGCAGTGAAAAAGAAGACGTAGTTTGGCGGCGTCCTAGCGCTTACGAGATATGGCGAAGCGATTCAAACTGAGCCCGGGAATACTGATCAGCATCGTTGTGCTGCTGGTGGTCGTCGGTCTCGCTGCCTTCATGGTCAACGACTGGAACCAGCTTTGGAAGATTTCCTCGGCGCCCGACAACGTGCCAATTGTCGCCATGCTTTTCCTGGTGCCGTTCTTTACCTGGCTGGGAATAAGGCAGGCAACTGCGAACGACCGGCTGATCGAGAATCTTGAAGGCGATCCGAAACTCGCAAAAGCTCATCATCGCAAAGTTGAACCATGGCGACCCGGCTGGGCGCGCGAGATACACGTCTGGCCCTACCTGGTCCGCATTGAATTCCTGGCGGCGGTGATCGTTACCGTCGTCCTTTTTGTTTGGTCAATCACGCTTAACGCGCCCCTTGAAGAACCCGCCAACCCAAACTTGACGATGAATCCATCGAAAGCGCCCTGGTACTTCCTCGGGCTGCAGGAGATGCTCGTCTATTTCGATCCGTGGATCGCCGGCGTAGTGATGCCCAGCCTGATCATGGTTGGGTTGATGGTGTTTCCTTATGTCGACTCGAATCCGTTGGGAAACGGCTACTACACGATCAAGC
>JBPCMI010000022.1:0-5019 GCA_051002415.1 Pyrinomonadaceae bacterium | reverse complement strand
AAAAAACGCGACGGGAAGTTCTTACTTAGCATTCTTCATCCGAAGATTCTGAATAGCTTCGGAGGAGACGGTGGGATTCGAGAGTTCGTCGATACGTGGAAACCGAATTCGTCTGACAGCAAAGTCTGGACGGAACTATTAACGGTCCTATCGCTGGGTGGTTCTTTCGATAGAGAAAACGGGGAAAAGGTTTTTGGAGCTCCTTATATCTCGAGCCGCTGGGACAGCATCCAGAATAAGCTTCCGCGGGACGCCGACGCTTTTACACACTCAGCAATCATCGCCGCGAGAGTGCCCGTCTACAGTAAACCTGATACTGCCGGCCGGGCCATCGCCTTTCTTTCCTATGATGTTGTCAAGGTAGACAACGAGCGTTCAGTTTGGAAAGGCGAACATGAAGAGCTTCTTTGGGGGAAGATAAAAACGTCAAAGGGTCAGGAGGGATACGTCGAGGGAGATAAGATTAGATCCGCCATCGATTACCGCGCCTATTTCAAAAAAGTGAGAGGCAAGTGGCTAATGTACATTTTCGTCGCCGGAGATTGATCGCAGTATCACAAATGCGCCGACGTTTGATCGCCATTGCCGCTGTTGCAGGAGTCCTTTTGATAGCCGGATTAGCAATATATAGGAACAGGAATCTACGCCGCACCGAACCTACGAAGAACCCAAGCGCCGACACCCAGCTAAACAGCACCTCCGTCCCGCCGTTTTCTACCAGGGAACCTGAGTCGTATCAGGCTACACGCGTAATCACATTCACGGAAGCAGAGCCGGACAACATCGAGGCGGTAGCGCCACAGCGTGTGGAAAGAATCATGTTGGCGCGGTTGGGAGATCAGCGCCGCGAAGAATATGAAGCGGGATCGATAGGCTCAATCGTCTTTCTGGAAAATGCCAGCGGCCGTTTCGTCTTGTTGCCACAAGCGAAACTCTACGCAGACGCGAATGACGCCGCTCCCGTAGCTGCTCTCGCAATCGTTAAGACCGATGCTGAGACAATCTCAGCGGATCTTTTGCTCAACTCGCCGCGCTCTTCTATTCAATATCAAAAGCTGGAAGCCGGGATGATCGATGGGCGAGTTGCAACGAGGTATCGAGTTACTGGCAACTTAGCTGCTGCCAAAAACGAGAACTTCATCTGGGTGGATGAACAGTTGGGATTGCCGGTCGCATCGCGATACACGAGCACTAACGCGAACAGGTCGACGCGCGTCTCCATAGACTTGAAAGACATTCGCACGGAAGTGGACCCGAAAATATTTGTATTGCCTGCTGATTATCGTAAGGTTGCTGCGTCACAGCTTTTAACTATGGTTCGAAACTCTAAGAACCAATCCGGGGGCGCCAGTGGAGTGAAATAGCAACCTCAAGTTGCGGCCAGGCATCGGAGAGGCGCTTGGCAATATCGAGCATTAGCATGGAATTCAAAAGGAAGGCATTGAGTTATGATTAGATTTTTTAACCGTTCCGCATTTTTTAGTTTCTTACTAGCCGGCCTGGCTGTTTCAGTTTGCGGGCAAACCGCACGAAGGGGCGCGCCTCCTCAACCCCGTACTAGTTTGGCAGCAAGTCTTCCAACCTCAGATACAGTGGCGCTCGTGAAAGTGAGGCGCTTGCTGGATGAAGCCTTGCCGGCGCTGCTGGCGAATAATCCCGCAAAGCTCGCGGAGGTAAACGCGCGGATTGAGAACTTCAAAAGGCGCACCGGTCTAGACCCGCGCGCTTTTGATGAACTGGCACTCGGGCTGGGTTATGAATACCCGGCATCGGGAGCAATGAAAATTACGACAGTCGGCCTGGCCCACGGAACCTTTAACTCCACATCACTGGTTGCTGCCGGCCGTGCGGCTGCTGCCGGAAAATATCGCGAAGAGAAGTATCAGGGAAAAACAATTCACGTTTTCACTCTCGACGAGCAGCTGAGCGTCTTTGGACTTCTTGATTTAAGAATTCGAGAACTTGCGGTAGCGCCGCTTAATGCAAACACGCTCGCTCTCGGAGATGTGCAGCGAGTGCGAGGTGCTATCGATGCGAGCAAGGGAAACAAACGAGCCAATGCCGAATTGATTTCACTGGCCACCCAAAATGCCAATGCGATTGTTGGTTTTGGTGGCAATTTTACCCCGGCAATGCTCTCCCACTTGCGAATCGCCAACGATGCAGTTTCTAAGGACTTGGGGTCAGTACGCCAAATTTACGGATTTGTAGGCATGACGGAAAAGGATGTTGAGGTACTAGCGGCAGCGCGTACCGCAGATCCGGGAGCGGCTCGCAGTCTCGGAGCTACGGTCGAGAGTTTGACTGCATTCGCGGGACTCTTTGCGAATCGGTTGCCGGCGGCGCGAGCAGCCCTTGCCAAAAGCGCTTTGGGAAATTTGAAGGTGACGGTGCAGGGAAATGATCTGCAACTGCGAACTGCTGTGGCCCAGGCGGAAGTTGGTCCGGTAATACGCGGTTTGTAACTACACGTTTACTCGCACAGAAAAAGAGCCCGGTACTAACGCCGGGCTCTTTTCGTTTTCAGTGATCAATTATTCTAACTTCCCGGTATCGGGAACTGTTGTGGCAGAGGCGCTGCCGCCGGCTCGTCTTCCTGCAAACTCGCAAGCACTTCCTTGTAAATGATGATTTTGCCTTCCTGCTTCATGCGTTGCTGAACTTTGGCAATGTAGTCATCAAAAACCTGATTCTGGCGTCGCTTCAGCAATTCAGACGTTCGGCCCACTCGCTGCGGATTGAACGTTGCCATCTCAGGCTCGACACGTTGCGTTGCGCCAATGATGACCCAGCTATCACCCACCTTGATTGGAGTCTTCGTTACATCGCCCTCTTTCAGCGCAAAGATTGCTTCGTCGAGAGAGGGACTGGTGCCCGCTTTCCCGAGCGTGGCGCCAAGTTTGAAATCCAACTCGTTCGCAACCTCAAATCCCGCCTTCTCGCCCGCGGCCTTGATGTCGCCGGGCTTGTTAATGGAGCCTGCCAGCTCTCGAGCCTTTTGCTCGAGCTGTGACTTGGCCCGTTCCTGTTTCAACGACTGCGCGACCTTGTCCTTTACGTCGTCGAACTCAGGAATGCGCGGATCTTTCTTATCCACGAACATCGGGATCGCGAAGCCACCCTTCACACCCGTACGCTCGCCGACATCATTTGGATTGTTGAGGACGGCGATTGATTGTTCAAACTGTTGGTTGCTTCCGATGTCCGTCACATCGTCTCCGGGGCGAATGTAGTCGGTCTCTTTCACCATCTCGGCCGGCTGCATGTTGGCTTCCGCCGCCAATTCTTTGGCAACTTTCTGCAAATCCTTAGTTTCCTTCAACCGCGCTTGGGCGCGTTCAGCGAGTTTCGCCGCGACACCGTACGAGCGGGTGTTGCGCAACGAAACGAGCAATTCCGGTTTTGCTTCCTCAAAAGTTTTCGGCACGGATTCGTCGCGCCTCAGAATGTACCATTGACCCCCGTACTTGATCGGGATATCGGAGACTTCGCCCGGTTGCATATCGACTGCGCGTTCATAAAGGCCATCGGGCTTAATCGGATTCTTTTTCACAAGGCGATTCAAAAAGCCGCCGTTCTTCGCCGTTGCCGGGTCTTCCGAATTACCGCGAGCGGCTTCCGCAAAGGCTTCTTTCGTCGCTTGCGCACCCGTCCCCCGCAATTTAGCAATCAGATCCTTGGCCTTCTGCTCTACCTGGGCATCGAGATCAGGGCGCGCCACCCGCAGAAGAATCTGCTGAACTTTTACCCCCGCCTGTTTGTTCTCCGGAGTTAGCTGGTCGTAGCGTTCGCGCAGGTCCTTGTCCGATATTTGCAGCTTCGCACCCGCCTTCTCCTGATTGATATATAGGTAGCGGACTTTCTTCTGTGGCTCGTCGATCCGGTAATCAGTTTTGTGTTGTTCGTAATGAGCGCGGAGCTCATCATCAGAAACGACGATCTTTTCCGCGAGCTTCTCAGGCGAAACCACAACGTAGGTCAGATTCAGAGTCGTAGTTTCACGCCGGTAGTTGTCTTCCACTTCCGCATCAGACACAGCCACGCTGGAGGTGATGAAGGCCTTCAGATTCCGGTAAGCCAATTGATCGTGAAACTGTTGCTCAAAGCGTTCGACGTCTCCCGACTGTGACGCGGCGATCTGCCGGTAACGCTCAGGATCCTTGTCAGGATCGAGATTGACGTACTGACCGGTTGCGGGGTCGCGAAACTGCTTGCGGATTTCCGCGGCGACTTCAGCTTGCGACGGGGCGAGACTTAGGCGCGCGGCTTCCTGCTCGATGATCTTCTTTTGGATCACGCCCTCGAGAATGCTCTCGTTGGTGAGACCGAGTTGGGCCAAACTGATCTGGCCGCCGTAGCGTGATTGCACTGCTTCTTTTTGCAGGGCGACGTCGGCAACGGTAACTTCTGCACCGTTCACCTTCGCAACCACGTCAGTGTTTTTGCTTGGTTCGAGATAGTTGGTGTTGCGCCCTGGCGCGTAAAAGACAATCAAACTCACAGCCATTAAGACTGCAAATCCCACAATGATTATGCTGCGGGTTCGTTCCAGGCGTCCTAATTGTTTAAGCATTTAATATTTACCTTTCAAGCGAAGGGCGGATTGTAAAGGAGCGGGGCGTAGCACTGCAACTTGGCAGTTCGAACCTGGAACTTTGTACTTGGTACTTTGCTTTTGGCTTGGGATTTGTAGCTGAGGACAGTCTAGAGAGAGCCCGCGAAAATTAGACCAAGCACAAAGGAACAAAGTTCCAAAGTTCCAAAAATGCGCATTTCTGAAAGCGAGAAAGCCTAGCGTCACCTGACATTTCACCACTGCAAATGTTATTTTAGCTTCATAGATGAACAGCAGCACTTGGTTATGGGTCGGTTTTTCTGTCTTTATTCTGGTAATGCTGAGTCTGGATCTCGGACTCCTTAACCGCAAAGCCCACGCAATCAAATACCGCGAAGCGGCCACCTGGAGCGCAGTCTGGGTGACCCTGGCGATGATCTTCGCGGCGCTTGTCTTTTGGTACC